>JAKLKE010000243.1 GCA_023150775.1 Myxococcota bacterium | reverse complement strand
AAGACCGCATAATCACAGGTGGACTCTAAACCCACCCACGAGAAGCCCCGGCGCAGGCGGCTGAGGCGGCGCCGCACACGGTCGGCGACCTCGGGCAACATCGGCAGGGGCGTCGGCAGGGTCAGCTCTAAACCGGCCAGGTTGGTGGCGCCGAGGTGATCGGTGAGCCAGGAGAAACCAAAGGCCTCGTGGTCACGCGCCAGGCGTGACTCCCAGCGCTCACGCCGGGCCGCCGTCTGTGTAGACCCCAACGAGAGCCCGACACAGTGCGCGGAGACCGGGCGCTCAAACCGGCGCGCGAGGGACTGGAACAGACGCCAGTAGGCGTTGGGGAGGCCCGCTTCGCCCCACCACAAGGTCTCGGGCGTCACCTCATAGGCCTCGGCCTCGTCCTCGATGAGCTCGGCGAGCAGATCGAGGCTCTCAAATCGGGGCGGCAGGGCGAAGGCGACGGGGATCATGGGGGCTCCGTTCCGGCGAATAGATGGGCCGCGCTGGCCGCCACGCTCACCACAGGGATCCGTTGTTCCAATACAGGTAACGCGCCTCCCACGGGGCTACATGGCCCATGCCACACATCATCGTGATGTAGAGCGACGAGGACCCGACCTCGATAAACGGGCCGCAGCCCGTGGCTTGCGCCCAATACACACCCGGGGGAGCCTGCGCGCGGTAGGTCTCGATGGCGAGCTGCGCCCGCTTGGCGGCGTCATCGGGAGAGAGCGGCGCGCGCAGGGGTGAGGGCAGCGCGTCGAGCAGACGCTGGGTGATCAAGGCGTTTCTCGCCTCACCACGCGCCTGCTCATCTTGTTCCCAGCGCAACCGCTCAGTGTCGTCTTCCCTGTCGCTGTCCCAACGCGCTCGCGCGGGCGGCGCGCCGGGGACGTCGGGCGCGCTGCTGGTGAGCGGCACGTTCACCGGGTAAAACTCCACCTTCGCCCGCGGCTTGTGCAGCGCCACCATCCAGGTGTCCTCTTGGACCGGCGACTCGCCGAACCGCTCCTCAAGCTCGGCCTTGGTCACACAGACGATCACAAAGCCCCCCAGAAGCGCCATGAGCGCGTCATCCCCGTGGTTCAGCCACGCGCCGAGCACCCATCCACGAAAGTGCTCCGGTCGCTCGGGCACGAGCAGCACAAGCATCGGCCTGCCTGAAGACTTGGCCTCGCGCCAAGCCTGCTTGAGGAGCGCGCGGCGGTCAATCGTCGGCGCGCCCGCGAAGGCCTCTTGAACCGTCGCAGAGAGCGCGGCGAGGGCGAGAGCGCCCCGCAGAAAACCACGTCGTTGTAGTTGGACCACAGCGTCTCCTAAAAACGAGGGGTTGAGCCCGCAGCCTTCAACCGGGGCCGCTCCCTCAGTGGTTGTCTCGGTTGTTCCAATACAGATAGCGGCGGTCCCAGGCGCTCACATGGCCCATGCCACAGATGTACATCGTCTGCTGCCGTTCGCGCAGGCCCTCGATCCGGTCGCCGCAGCCCGTGCTGACCGCCCAGTACACACCTGGAGGCGCCTCTTCGCGGTAGCGCTCAATGGCGTCTCTCGCCCGCTTGGCGGCGTCGTTCGGTGGGAGCGGCGCGCGCAGGGGCGGCGGCAGCGCGTCGAGCAGACATTGGGTGACCAGCGCGTCTCTCGCCTCAACGCGCGCCCGCCGGTTTTGTTCCCAGCGCGCGACCTCCTCGTGGTCACTCAGGTCGATCTCCCAAGGCTTGAGCGGGGGCGGCGCGCCGGGGGCCTCGGGCGCGCTGCTGGTGAGCGGCACGTTCACGGGGAAAAACTCAACCTCCGCGCCTGGCTTGTGCAGCGCCACCATCCAGGTGTCCTCTTGGACCGGCGAATCACCGAACCGCTCCTCAAGCTCGGCCTCGGTCACACAGACGATCACAAAGCCCCCCAGAAGCGCCATGAGCGTGTCATCCCCGTGGTTCAGCCACGCGCCGAGCACCCCTCCACGAAAGCGCTCCGATTGCTCAGGCACGAGCAGCACAAGCATCGGCCTGCCTGAAGACTCGGCCTCGCGCCAAGCCTGCTTGAGGAGCGCGCGGCGGTCAATCGTCGGCGCGGCCGCGAAGGCCTCTTGAACCGTCACAGAGAGCGCGGCGAGGGCGAGGGCGCCCTGAAGAAATCCACGTCGTTGGAGTTGAACCACAGCGTCTCCTAAAATCGATGAGTTGAGCCTGCAGCCTTCGACCGGGGCCGCTCCCTCAGTGGTTGTCTCCTTGGTTCCAGTACAGATAGCGGCGGTCCCAGGCGCTCACGCGGCCCATGCCGCAGCCAAACACCTTCTGGTATTCCCAGTCGAGGTTCTCAATCAGGGGGCTACAGCCCGAGGCCTGCGCCCAGTACACCCCCGGCGGCGGCGCCTCGCGTAAGGTCTGAATCGCCAGCGCCGCCCGCCTGGCGGCCTCCTCAGGGGAGGTCGGCGCGCGCAGGGCCGGCGGCAAGGCGTCGAGCAGACAACGGGTGATCAGCACGTTTCGGGCCTCCCCTCGCGCCTGCTCGAGCTCCTCCCAGCCGTCGGGCGGCTCCCCGGTGTCCCTTGGCTCGATGTACTCGCTCTCCATTCGAGACCTCATCTCGGGGGCGTCCTTCTCAAACCAGTTGAGCGGCACAATCACGGGGATGGTGCCGACCTCGGCGCCGGTCGTGTGCACCACCACCATCCAGGTGTCGTCCGTCACCGGCGGCCCGGAAAACTGCGCGCGGAGCTCCGCCGCCGTCGCGCAGACGACCACGAAGCCGCCCAAGAGCGCCATGAGCGTGTCGTCGCCGTGGTTCAGCCAGGCGCCGAGGGCCTGCGCCCGGAAATAGTCACCGTGCTCAGGCACGATCAGCACCAGCATCGGCAGACCCGCGGCCGCGGCGCCTTGCCACGCGACCTTGAGCAGCGCGCGGCGGTCAATCGTCGGCGCGCTCCCGAAGGCCTCTTGCACCGTCACCGCGAGCGCGGCGAGGGCGAGGGCGCCTTGTAGAAATCCACGTCGTCGCAATTGAACCATACGCTCTCCACCTCTGACGGTCGGGCTCACGGGGGCAGTATAGACGAGGACGCCAGCGAGCGCCCACGCGCCCAGACCTTCGCCCCACCCCGAGGTTCCTCGTCGTCGGCCCGCTCAGCCCTGCTCAGGCAGCCGCAGCCGCACCCGCAGGCCGCCGCCGGGGCGGGCCTCGGCGATGAGCTGGCCGCCGTGGACCTCGGCGACCCGGCGGGCGATGAACAGGCCCAGGCCCAAGCCGCCCGTGGCCTTGGAGCGGCTGGACTCCACCCGGAAGAAGGGCTCGGCGAGGCGGGCCAAGGCCTCGGGGGCGACGCCGGGGCCCTCGTCCTCGACGATGAGCTCACGGTCTCGTGCGACAATTTTTGCGACAGTGCCCGGCGGGGTGTAGCGCCCGACGTTTCGCAGCAGGTTCTCTAAGGCCCGCAAGAGCAAGCGGCGGTCGCCCTGCAGCACAAATCCGTCGCCGACGACCTCAAGGGAGTGCTCGGGCAGGGGCACCCGGCGCGCGGCCTCCTCGATGAGCGCCCGGGCGCCGAGGGGCTCTAAGGTGAGGCGCGCGGCGCCAAGCTCCAGGCGGCTCAGCTCGGCGAGCTCTCCGACCAGCTCGTCAAGCTCGATCAGATCCCCCTCCATCGCCGCGATCCGGGACTCTGAAGCGCCGCTGTCGCGTAAAAGCTCAAGCTCCAGTCGCATCCGGGTGAGCGGCGTGCGCAGCTCGTGGGAGATGGCCGCCATCAGCTCCTTCTCCCGGCGCAACATGCCGTCGACGCGCTCGGCGAGGCGGTTGAAGCCCCGGGCGGCGTCTTGCAGCTCCTTGGGGCCCTGCTCGGGCAGGCGGTGGCCGAGGTCACCCTCAGCCATACGGTCCATCGCCGTGAGCGCGACGTTGAGCGGGCGGCTCACCGAGCGGGCCAAGAGCGCGCCCAAAGCCGTCGCGGCCACCGTCAACAGGCCGAGCCCCAGCCAGAAGCGGCGGCGCGGGCGGTCGAGATCTAAGCTGGGCCGCACCCCGACCCAGGCGCCGTCGTCTTGCTGCACGGCGACGACGCCGCCGCGACGGCGACCGCCCAGGGCGACCTCGTGGCCGCGCAGGTTGAGGCGCCGGGCGCGGGCGCGGGGCGGCTCGGGCAGGCGCGTGATCTCCAGGTCCAAGCGGGCGGCGAGCTCGTTCGGGTCGTCCCCCGCCTCTAGCCGCTCGACGACGTAGACGGCCTGGTGCGCGAGCTGATCCCCCAGCTCACGCTCCAACGGGCGCAGCACGGCCTGGGTGGTCGTGAGCCCGACGGCGACGGAGGAGATCACCACGGCGACGGCGACGCTGAGCGTGAGCCTCCATCGTAAGGAGAGGCTCGGCAGGCCCGCCGCCGCGCTCATGTCGCACCTTGGCTGGGCAAGAGGTAACCGACGCCGCGCACGGTCTTGATGAGCGTGGGGTGTTTGGGGTCGTCGCCGAGCTTGCGGCGCAGGTGGCTGACGTGAACATCGACGCTGCGCTCAAACGAGGCGTAGTCCTCGCCCCGCGCCAGCTCCATCAGGCGCTCCCGGGGGATGACCCGCCCGGCGTTGGCGACCAGGGTGCGGAGGATGTCGAACTCGGTGGTGGTCAGCTCGACCAAGGCGCCGTTGAGCCGGGCCTCGCGGCGGTCAGGATCGACGCTCACCGGCCCGGCGTGGAGCACGGCGCGGTCTTCAGCGGGGGCCGGCGCGGCGCGGCGCAGCACGGCCTGAATCCGGGCGAGGAGCTCCCGGGGGTTGAAGGGTTTGGGCAGGTAATCATCGGCGCCGAGCTCTAAGCCGACGATGCGGTCGAGCTCGTCCCCCCGGGCGGTGAGCATGATGATGGGCACCCGGGATGTCGCACGAATGATGCGACAGACCTCGAAGCCGTCTTTGCCGGGCATCATCACGTCGAGGACAACGAGGTCGGGGGGCTCAGCCCGGAGGCGCTGCAGCCCCGTGTCGCCATCGGGCGCCGTGTCCACCGTGTAGCCCCGACCGCCGAGATACTCGGCGAGCAGGGCGCGGGTGCGGGGGTCATCATCGAGGATGAGCAGGCGAGACACGGCGCCCTCGGCGGTTCACGAATTAACGCGACAGATGTGACAAGCTGAACGGAGGCGCGCTCAGCGGCCTTTGCCGCCCTTGCCACCTTTGCCGCCGTGGCCTTCGGGCGGGCCGCCCTCGTGGTCTTCGCGGCGGGCCTCGTGCTCGTCCTTGAGGTCACGCATCCCGTCTACGAAGGCCGCGCGCTGATCATCGGAGAAGGTCGCGTGCAGCTCCAGCATGGCGTCCGCGCGCTCGTGGGCCTCCTCACGCTTCTGGTCGAGCATGTCGTCGATGAGGTCGTGGACCTTCTTGGTGTCGGGCTGGGGCTTCTCCAGCTCCAGCATCATCGCCTCGACGATGGCGTCTTTGTTGGCCTTGTTCGCCTCCTTGTCGGCGCGGCCCTCCTCACGAAGCTCCATGGCGAGGGTCTGCTGGTCCTCGGTGAGGTTGAGGGAACGAATGAGCTCGTGGAAGCCGTGGCCGCCGAAGCCGCCACCGCCCGCGATGGCGACGCCACCGAGGCTGAGCGCGAAGAGACCGGCGGTGAGGGCGACACGAATCGAGCGGGTCATGAGGTTCTCCGTTGTTGAGCGGGACAGCGCATCCTGTCCACGCCCTGAATCTACGGCGCTGATGTTGTGGGCCTGTGTGATGGGCCCGAAGAGGCGTGAGCTTGTGTGAAGGAGTGTAAAGGCGCCGAGGGCGCTTGCAAGCACAACATCGTTGATGTACACAGAAGATCCCCTCCTCGGCTCTTCCCCGGGCCGAATCCTCCGCCGCTGCTCCTCCCCGGAGCCCCCCCTTCGCCGCCGCGCGCCCTCCTCGGAGCCTCTATGGCCGCACTGCCTTTGTTCTCTGAAGCGCCCTCCCTCCGCTGGTCCGCCGCGGGGCTCTCTCCCCAAGAGCTGAGCCGCCGTTTTGTCGGCCAGACCGCCGTGCTGCGGGCCTTGGTGGGCCGCTTGGGGCGCAGCGCCGAGAGCGCCGAGCCGCCGCACCGCCTCGTCGTGGGGCCGCCGGGCTCGGGCAGAACAATGTTGTTGCGTCGGGTGGAGGCCGCCGTCGCCGACCACAAAGAGCTGAGCGCCCGCTGGCGCGCCGTGCGCCTGCCCGAGCGGCTGTGGCGGGCCTCACGGCTCTCCGACGTCTGGCTTCTGGCCTTAGAGACGCTGCGCCCTGCGCTTGTCGCCGAGGGCCAAGACGGCGCGCTGCTTCAGTCGCAGCTCGACGCGCTCCTGTTGATTGAGGACGACCACAAGGCTGATGTGGAGGCCCTCGACCTGCTCTGCGCCTGGGCCGGGCGCGGCGTGGCGCTCCTGCTCGACGGCCTCGACCACACCCTCGCCCGCGTAGACGGCGGGGCGGCGGCCCTGGCCCGGCGCCTGGAGGACGAGCCCCGGCTCTTGGTGCTGGCGACGGCGGACGAGCCCCTGACCGACGCCGCGCTCACGGGCGTATTCTCGACGCTCACGCTCTCCCCGCTCAGCGAGGCTGAAGCCCAGGCCCTCGTCGCCCGGATCGGTGAGGGTGCCCAGCGTGTCGTCACCACCGAGCCCGGCCGCCTACGCGCCGTCGTGCAGCTCTTCGGCGCCTGGCCTCAGCCCTTGGCGCTCCTCGGCGCCGCCTGGTGTGACGACCCCTCCGGCGACGCCTCTACAGATGTGTTGCGTGTCCTCGACGCCCTCCGCCCGGCGCACGCCGCGCGCCTCGCGGAGCTGCCGCCCCAGTCGCAGCAGGTCTTGGCGGCCATCGCCGAGCGCTGGGACCCCATCGCCGCCGGCCCGCTCTCCCGGGCCCTGCGGATGCAGGTGCGCCTGGCCTCGGCCCAGCTCAGCCGCCTCACGTCTTTGGGGTTTGTGCAGAAGGTGGACCTCCCCCAGCACGCGCGCCTGGGCTTTCAGCTCCGCGACCGCGGCCTCGCCCTGGCGCTCTTGCGCGGCGAGGCCCAGGCCGAGCTGCGGGGTCTGGCGGAGCTGGTGAGCCTCACCGCGCCGCCCCAGGCCCACGACGCCTTGGCCCCCTTCATCGGCCCCGACCCCGACCTGAAGACTGAAGCAAAAATTCGCAAAGAGCGCATGACGGCCCTTCGTGGCCGTGTGGCGAGCACCCGCCCCGATTGGCCCGCGCCCTGGTCTTCAGAGCTGTTCACCGGGGTGCTGCTCACCGCGCCGATCTCCTTGAGCGCCCGTGAGCGGGTGCTGGAGCGCCTCCGCGCCGCCGGGCCCGAGGAGGTCAAAGACGTCGCCTTGGCCCTCTCCTACCGCCTGGGCCTCGTCGGCCTGCTGCACGGTGAGGCCACGTCTCAGGCCCTCGCCCAGGCGAGCCTCTCCGGCGAGCTGTCCGGGCCCGACGACCTGCCCGGCGCCGAGTCCGCCGCCCGCCGCCTGCGCCAGCCCGGCCTGCTCGGCCTGGTTCGCCTCACCCGCGCCGCCCGCCGCGCCGCCGAGGGCGATCTCGACGAGCTGGCGATGCCGTTTGAGTCCGACGGCGGCACCCGCCTGGCCTGGGCCATCGCCGCCGCGCGTTTCCCGAGCTTCGACGCCCGGGTCAAGGAGGCCGTCGCCGCCGCCTGGGCCCAAGGAGTGCGCGACGACCGCCTGCCCGTCGCCGCCGCCTGGGCCGTGGCTGAGGGTGGGCTGCCGATGCACGCCGACGAGTCTGAGCTGCGCCGGGGCCTCACCCGCCGCCCTGAGCACCCCTTGCTCCTCGCGGGGCTGGGCGCCCTGCTCACCGCCCAAGACCGCCGCGACGAGGCCGAGCGCCTCCTGCGGGACGCCAACACCCTGCTCTTGGACGGCGAGACCGTCGCCGCCTGCCTGCCCGAGACCTTGGCGTCGTACTTCTTCGACGCCTTGGAGGACGGCTCCTTGGCGGGCCGGCTCCTGCGGCCGCTGCGCGACTTCACCCGCCGCCCCCTGGCCACGCTCTTGTTGCGTGACCCGGCCCGCTGCGGCGAGGCCTTGGCCCTGCTCAGCGCGGACGGCGCCGATCCTCGTCCGGCCCTCTTCAACTGCCTGCGTGACGAGCTGGGCGCCGGTCGCCCCGCCGTGGTCAGCGCGGCCCTGACCGCCTTGGGCCTCGATCGCCGCTGGCGGGCCTTAGACGCCGCCGCGCGGTCCAAGGCCGAGGGGCCCGCCGTCCTTCATTCGTTGGCCGTTGAGGTGCGCGCCGTCGCTGAGCGCCTGGGGCATTAGTCAGAATCGTGTCACGGGCGAGCAGGCCCACGAATCCTCTGGGTAATCTTTCACCTGGAGGATTTGATGAACTGCAAGACGCTCCTGACCCTCATCCCGCTCACCTTCGCCCTCGCCTGCAAAGACGGCAACGACGCCGCCACAGACAGCGGCGTTGACACCAGCACGGGCTCCGACGCTGACTCCGACGCCCAGACCGACAACGACGGCGACGGCTTCTTCGCTGAGGTGGACGACTGCGACGACTCAAACCCCGCCGTGAACCCCGGCGCCGCTGAGCAGTGCGACAGCCTCGACAACAACTGCGACGGCGCGGCGGATGAGGGGGTCACCCAGACCTTCTTCGCCGACACCGACGCCGACAGCTACGGCGACGTGGCGACGGCGACCGAGGCCTGCGCCGCCCCCGAGGGCTTTGTCACCGACAACACCGACTGCGACGACGCCCAGGCCGCGGTGAACCCCGGCGCCCAAGAGGTGTGCGACAGCATCGACAACGACTGCGACAGCCTCATCGACGACGCCGACGACAGCCTCTTCCCGAACGAGGGCGTGCTGAGCTACGCCGACACCGATGGCGATGGCTACGGCGACCCCACGGCGAGCGCCTTGACCTGCGCCGTGCCGCCTGGCTTCACCGAAGACAGCAGCGACTGCGACGACACCGACGTAGCGGTCAACCCCGCCGCCGATGAGATCTGCGACAGCGTAGACAACGACTGTGACGGCCTCATCGACCTCGACGATGACGGCCTCACCGATGGCCTCACCGCGTATGGCGACGCCGACCTCGACGGCTACGGCGACGCCGGCGACGTCCGCACGGTCTGCGCGCTCAGCGCCGGGGTGGTCGCCGACAAGCAAGACTGCGACGACGGCGACAACGAGGTGAACCCCGCCGCCGACGAGGTGTGCG
>JAKLKE010000242.1 GCA_023150775.1 Myxococcota bacterium | reverse complement strand
CTCTTGCAGGCGGGCGGCGAGGCCGTCGAAGGTGACCGGCCCGGCGGCGAGGTGGTGGGCGTAGCGGGCCAAGGAGAAGCCGGGATCTTCTATGGCGGCGACCAGATCAGCGAGATCGGCGAGGTAGAGCGTGCCCAGGTGCCGGGCCTGATCCTCCATGCCCAAGCGCCCGAAGTCTTCGACCTTGGCGGCGGCGAGGCGGGGGCCCCAGGGCAGCTCGCCGCGGTGGATGCGTGTCATCACGCCACGATCATGGCCTTGTAGAAAACGGATCGACGGGCCGATGAGCGCCACGTGTCGGCGGCGGTTGGCCAGAGCGCGCCAGGCGGGCTCGGGCAGCTCCTCACGTTCGGTCAAGCGGTCGAAGAGCTCGGCGAGGCCATCCCCCGAGAACAGGCGAAGGGCCAGCTCAATCCCGAGGTCACGCAGCGTGACGGTGACCCCCTCAGCCCGCAGCGCGCGGGCGAGCACCCCGGCGGAGGGGTAGGGCGTGTTGAGCTGGGTGAGGGGAGGGAGGACGAGGGTGACCCGCATCGGGCGCCCTTATCCTGGCGGACAACGACGGGCCGTGGCCGTGGCGCGAGGACGCGGCTACATTGGCCTTCCCGTCATAAGGAGCGATTCGGCCGTGCACGCGGAGTCCATCAGCTTGCCGCTCGCCCAGCTCCCGCTCCCCAGCGAAGATCCGCTGGACGTCGCGAAACGTGAGATCGAGGCCAACCTGCCCAAACGCGGCGGGGTTCCTTGGGTTGTGCTCGCCGCGTCCCCTCGGCAACGCTACGCCGTCGTGCGCGCCGACCTGAGCCCCGCCGCCTGCGCCCGGGCCGAGCGCGCCTTGGCCCAGCGCCCAGAGATCCTGTGGACGGCGCTCTACGGCGAGCAGATCCTCCAGGTCGGTTATGGTCCGCTGCGCTGCGCCTTCGCGCGCCGGGTGCTCAACGATGGCGCCTGGGAGGTCTGGGTGCGCCCCTTCCTCCTCCAAGGCGCCAACCTCACCTGGCTCGACGACTGGGCCCACCACCACGGCGACGCCCACCCCCGCACCGGCTTCTTGGCGCCCCTGTTCCCCGAGGCCGAGGCCGGGAGCGTACGTTTTGTCGCGCTCTCCGAGTCCCTGCCTGAGCCGACGGATCGCCAGCCCTTGCCCGTTGAGGCCACTGAAGACGACATCGCCCGCCTCGCCGGGCTGTGGTTAGAGAGCTTCTTCTTCGCCCGGGGCTTCGTGCCGCCCTCCGCCATTCGGGTGACCGAGAGCTTTCTGGAGGTCTACCTCCTCCCGCGCACGAGCCCGCCCCACGCCGCGACGGATCTGGCCCTTCGCCTCGCCCAGAGCCCCGAGACCGCCGCCGTGGGCACCTTCGGCCGCGACACCGACCGCAAGATCCACCCGCCCTGCGAGCTGATCCAGGCGCTTCTGGAGTGGCGGGGCGGCGCGGCCCTGCGCTGGCGCCGGCGCTTCCGGGTGATGGACCAGAACAAGGCCCGCTGGGTAGACGCCGTGGGTGAGGTGGTGCCCGAGCCTGGGCGTCGGCGGTGGTTGAGCTGAGGCTGCGCGCCTAAGCGCTCGACTGTGTGGGATGAGACGCCCCACACCACCCCACACAGCCCTCCAGCCCCGTCCGCGGATCCCCCGCCGCGCGTAGCCCCCTGGCCCGCATCCAGACGATGAGGTTGTCACGCCGCCCCGCCGTGAGCGGGAGCGCGCCATGCCGGTTGGCCCCTGCGTGCAAAAGCGCCACGCCGGGCCGATGCGCCCAGGCCGCGCGCTCTTCAGCCCGCGTGGGCGTGTCGTGGTGAGCCAAACAGCGGGGCCCCTCAAAGTACAGCTCGCCGCCCTCAAAGCCGCCGCCGAGACACAGGTTGAGGGTGACCTCGGCGTCATCGGCGTGGAAGGCCAGCTCACGGTCGCCGCCCAAGCTGTAGGTCACCACGAAGCCGTGGTGCTGGTCGAGCTGCTCGCCGCCGTGCTCGGGGAACAAACGCGCGGCGAGGGGCGCGAGGGCCTCACGGAGCGGGGTGAGGTCGAGGAGGGGCGTCGGCGCCTCGTCGCCGGTCTGGGAGTCTAGGAGGAGCCCGTAGCGGTTCATGGAGTTTGGCGCGTCTAGCTCCACGCCCTCCCGCGCCGCCCAGGCCTGTTTGCGGCTCACCTCGGCCCGGAGCGCGGCGCAGAAGGGCTCGCTCAGCACGGGCAGCGCCCACAGGCCGGGGCCCACGGGCTCGGCGAGCTTGGCCAGGGCCTCGGGACCGGCGGCCAAGGCGGCGGCGTAGCGGGGGTGCAGGGCGCCGGGGCCGAGAGTCCAGGCCTCGGGGTCTGCCGGGACGTAGGGCGCGGGGGGAGGTGGCGGCGCGGGCCGAGGCAGGGCCTTGGGCGCGGGGCGAACCCGGCCCAAGACGCGGCGGAGGAGCTGGAGCGGGGAGGGGCGCGGCATCACGAAGAGGTGGTCAGCGCCCCGCCGAGGTTGCGCCGCTCAGTAGTGCCAAGGGAAACGGGTGAAGTTTTTGGGGCGCTTCTGCACGAAGGCGTCGCGGCCCTCTTGGGCCTCTTCGGTCATGTAGGCGAGGCGGGTGGCCTCCCCGGCGAAGAGCTGCTGGCCCACGAGGCCGTCATCGGGCAGGTTGAAGGCGTACTTGAGCATCCGCTGGGCCGTGGGCGACTTGGCGTTGATCTCTTTGGCCCACTCCAAGGCGACGTTCTCTAGCTGGGCGTGGGGCACGACCTCGTTCACCATGCCCATGTCGAAGGCGTCCTGGGCGCTGTAATTCCGGCCCAAGAAGAAGATCTCCCGGGCCTTCTTCTGGCCGACCTGACGGGCGAGCAGGGCCGAGCCGTAGCCGCCGTCAAAGCTCGCGACGTCGGCGTCGGTCTGCTTAAAGATGGCGTGCTCGGCGCTGGCGAGGGTGAGGTCGCAGACGACGTGCAGGCTGTGCCCGCCGCCGACCGCCCAGCCGGGCACCACGGCGATGACGACCTTGGGCATAAAGCGGATGAGGCGCTGAACCTCCAGGATGTGCAGGCGGCCGAGCTTGCCCGGGTCTTGGGCGCCGTCGCCATCGACGTACTTGTAGCCGTCTTTGCCCCGAATACGCTGATCGCCGCCGGAGCAGAACGCCCAGCCGCCATCTTTGGGGGAGGGGCCGTTGCCGGTGATCAGCACGCAGCCGACGTCGGTGGTGCAGCGGGCGTGCTCCAAGGCGGTGAACAGCTCATCGACGGTCTGGGGGCGAAACGCGTTACGCACCTCGGGCCGGTTGAAGGCCACACGCACCGTGCCTTGATCTTTGGCGCGGTGGTAGGTGATGTCGCGGAAGTTGAAGCCGGGGACCGCGTCCCAGCGGCTCGGGTCGAAGAGGTCGGAGATGTGGCTCAAGGCGCCTCCAGGGGGAGCTTCGGGTGGTCCGACCCCATAGCGCGGAGGCCGCGCGGACGTCGAGGTGCTGTGACGAAGCGTGGTCGGCCGTGACCGCCCGTGGCGGATCCGCGATAGGATACGGGAGGACTCGACACCGACCCTACGAGGCCCCCCTGCATGACCCTCGATAGCTGGATCACCCTCAGCGTGCTGGTCAGCGTGGTCAGCGCGCTGGCGTTCACGGCCTTGGCGCCAGACGCCGTGCTGTTCACGAGCGTCGTGATCCTCTTCGTGAGCGGCGTCTTGAGCGCGGACGAGGCCTTCGCGGGCTTCTCCAACTCCGGCGTGCTCACCGTCGGCGCCCTGTTTGTGGTGGCCGGCGGCTTGCGGGAGACCGGCGCGGTCTCGCGCCTCGCCCGGCAGGTGCTCGGGCGTCCCAAGTCCGTGCGCGCGGCCTTGGCCCGGCTGGTGATCCCCGTCACGGCGATGAGCACCTTCTTGAACAACACGCCCATCGTCGCCGCGCTCATGCCCGCGACGGTGGAGTGGGGCCGCCAGAACCGCTTCGCGCCGTCGAAGCTGCTCATCCCGCTCAGCTACGCGGCCATCTTGGGCGGCACCTGCTCGCTCATCGGCACCTCCACAAACCTCGTCATCCAAGGCCTGCTCACGAGCGCCGCCGGAGACCGCGACGACCTGCGCCCCTTGGGCATGTTCGAGATCTCGTGGATCGGCGTGCCCGTGGCCTTGTTTGGTGTGGTGTACATGATCCTGCTCGCGCCGAGGCTGCTCAAGGATCGGGCCCCGGCGCTCAGCTTAGACGCCGACATGAAGGAGTACACCGTTGAGCTCGTGGTGCGGCCCACGAGCCCCCTGGTCGGGCAGACCATCGAGGAGGCCGGCCTGCGGCACCTGCCGGGCGCCTTCTTGGTGGAGCTTGACCGCGGCGACCGCGTCATCGCCGCCGTCGGCCCTGAGGAGCGGCTGGAGTCGGGAGATCGCCTCGTCTTCGCCGGGATCTTGGAGTCGGTGATCGACCTGCAGCGCCTCCCCGGCCTCACCCCGGCGGACGACCAGGTGCACAAGCTCGGCGGCGCCCGGGAGGCCCGCTGCCTCGTCGAGGCCGTCGTCTCGCGGTCCAACCCCTTCGTGGGCCAGTCCATCCGCTCGGCGCGTTTTCGTTCGGTCTACAACGCCGTCGTCATCGCCGTCGCCCGCCACGGCGTGAAGATCAACATGAAGATCGGCGACATCGAGCTTCATGAGGGCGACACGCTGTTGATGGAGACCCACAACGACTGGGTGCTCTCCCACAGAAACCGCCGCGACTTTTACCTCGTGAGCGAGGTGGCCGACTCAACGCCCCTGCGCCACGAGCGCGCCTGGCGGGCCGGGCTCATCCTCGCGGTGATGGTGGCCGTGGCCACCGTGGGCCTCATGGACATGCTCCAGGCGTCGTTCTTGGCGGCGGGGGCGATGATCCTCACGCGCTGCTGCACGGTGAGCGAGGCGCGGCGCTCGGCGGACTGGCCGGTGCTCATCGCCATCGCCTCGGCCTTTGGGCTCGGCGAGGCCATCGGCAAGTCCGGCCTCGACCATGTGCTCGCTGACGCCATCATCTCCAACTTCGCCTCCACCCCCGCCGTCGCCCTGGCCGCGGTCTACGTCGCCGGGGCGATGTTGACCAACGTGATGACGAACAACGCCGCCGCGGCCTTGGTCTTCCCCTTCGCGCTCTCCGTCGCCGACCAGCTCGACGTCAATCCCATGCCCTTTGTGCTCGCGACGACCATGGCGGCCTCGGCCTGCTTCGCGACGCCCATCGGCTACCAGACGAACCTCATGGTGTACGGCCCCGGCGGCTATCGTTTCTCGGACTTCGTGCGCATCGGCCTGCCCCTGAACATCGTGATCTGGGGCATGTGTGTGTGGCTGATCCCGGTGTTCTGGCCGTTCTGAGCCAAGAGCGGGCGGTCTTGTGGGGAAGCGCCGTCGTTTTTTGTGCGGTCGCCGCGTCTTTATGATAATGAATGTCATTATCAATAAGGAGGCAACGATGGACTCTCTGCTTCGGATCGGCTTCTTCGTGGTGGCGCTGTCGATGATGGCCCTGCGTTTTCGTTGGGCGCGGCGGGCCGAGGTGCTGGCGCCCGGCGCCCGAGACGTGGGCGAGGGGGCCTGGGTGTTCCCGCTCCGGCTCCTGTTTTTGCCGGTCTGGATCGGCACCTTGGGCCTGTACTTGGCTCGCCCCGAGGCCCTCGCGCCGGTCACCTTGACTGTGCCGATGGGCCTACGCGTCCTGGGCTTGGCCGTGGCGGCGGCGGGGGTGGGCCTGCTCGCCTGGGTTCACCAGAGCCTCGGCGTGTGGTTCTCGCATCGGCTGCGGATTCGGGAGGGCCACGCGCTCATCATGGTCGGCCCCTACAAGACCGTGCGGCACCCGATGTACACGGCGTTTCTGATGATCAGCGGCGGCTTGTTCTTGAGCTCGGCGCTCTTGCCCATCGGCGTCGTCGTGCTCGGCGGGGTCATCGCCGTCGTCTGGTTCCGCACCCCAAGAGAGGAGCGGATGCTCATCGAGGCCTTCGGCGACGAGTACCGGCGGTACGTCGCGCGCACCGGGGCGCTCTTCCCAAAGCTCGGTTGAAGCGCGGCAGACTTCGCGTATACTCGGCGTGTTTCCGACGGTTCCTTCGTGTGAGGTGCGCCCGTGTTGATACAGATTGAGATCGACGACAAGTCCAAAGGCTCGGGTTCAGACGACAGCAGCGGCCTGACGGTCAACGCCCCCCAAGCCCTGCGCGAGCCCCCCGCGCTGCCCGCCGAGGTGGAGCAGCTCTTTGAGAGAAAAGCGAGCCGCACCTACGACACCTTGGGCAGCTACAGCGTCGAGCTGGCCTTGCCCGCCGGGATTCAGGAGGGCGACATCCTGGAGCTGCGCTACGACGCGAGGTTTTTCAGCTCACCGGACCTCGTCCTGGTCTCTGACGGCGTGCGGGTGGTGGCCTGCCCCGCCGAGGGCGAGCTGGTGCCGATTTATCTCACCTTGTCGGCCTCGGACGCCGGGCAGACGCAGATCTGGGGCTTCATCAGCCTCAAAGAGAAGGACGACGCCCCCTGTAAGCTCCGCGCCGCCGCCGGGGCCGCCACGTTGAGCGGCGGGCGCCCGACCTTCTTCGCCGCGTCCGCCACGAACAACCCGCTCAGCACGCTGTTGGAGGGGGTCGGCGCCTTGGCTTGGCGGGCGCGCTGCCGCCTCTCGGTGCCGCTCTTGTTTAAAGAGCGCCTGCGCACCTTCACCCCCGACAACGCCGACGACGACAGCCCACCTTCAAGCGCCATTCTCACGCCGAGCTCTACGCTCTGGCAGAGCCTGCTCACCGCGCCGAACGCCACCCCCAAGCCCACCTTGCTGCTCATCCACGGCACGGGGCTGCAGTCCACCTTAGGCTTCGCCGGGCTCAGCGAGAAGCTGCCCGAGAACGAGCCCAAGACCCTCCTGCGGCGCCTTTATGAGCGCTACGAGGGGCGGGTGCTCGCCTTGGACCACAAGACGATCTCCAGGCCCGTCGTGAAAAATCTTGAGCTTCTGGCGGAGGCGCTGCCCAGCGGCTCGGGCAAGCTCTGCCTCGACGTGCTCGCCGTGTCTCGGGGTGGGCTCGTGGCGCGTGGCCTGGTCGAGGGCCTCGCCGATGAGGTTCAGACCAGTGATGGTGAGCCGCTGAGCGACCGTGTTCAGGTGCGGCGGGTGGTGCTCGTCGCCACGCCGAACAACGGCACGCCCATGGGCACAAACGCCGGGGCCTTGGTCTGCCTCGACCGTGTGCGGTGTGAGCGGGACGACGGCCAGACCGGCCTCGGCATCACCCCCGACCTGCAGATCTTGGGGAGCTGGGGCCAGGAGCTCTTTGAGCACCTCTTCCCCGGCGCCCAAGAGATGAAGCAGGGCAGCGAGCTTCTGCAGCGGCTCAACGGCTTCTCCGGCGTCGGCGGGGCGACCCTCCCCAGCTTTGGTGGCCTCACCGGCCCGGTCTACCACGCCGTCGCAGCGCGGTTTCAGGCCACGGCCTTGGGCTACAGAGGATGTGTGGAGGGCGTGTTTAACGACACGCCGAACGATCTTGTCGTGCCGACGCGGCCCTGCGTCAACCCGAACGTGCAGTTTGGCGGCGTCGCGGCCGGGCTCTTCGCGCTCTCCGACGGGCGCCGATACACCTTCGAAGAGGGCGCGGCGGTCACCCACGTCGACTACTTTTACCGCGCCCGCACCCACCGGCTGATCAAGGCCTGGCTCGTCGACGGCGTGGAGCTGAGCCTGCAGACTTAGGCCACGCGCGCGGGCTCAGGGCGCTTGGGTGAGCTGGGCGTCGCCGTCGGTGACCACGTCGCCGCCGACGTTCTCGTCGATGACCGCGCCGTGCAGCACCCCCACCGTCTGCTGCACGAGCACGAGGCCGGGGCCGCGGTTCTGGCGGATCTGGGCGCGTTTGGCGTGAAGCTGGGCGCGGTCTCGGGCGACGAGGCCAAACTGCAGGTTCTCGGTGACGACGAGGTCTTCAGCCTCCAAGCGCGCGTCGCCGCCCAGCTCGACGCCGCCCTTGAGGTTCTGCGTCACCTTGAGATCGAGGGCCTCGACCTGGGCCGCGCCGTAGATTCGTGCGCCGACCTGGCTTGAGCCCGCGAGGACCATCCGCTCGATCTCGGGGTGCGCCCGCTCGTTCACCGTGAGCCCGGCGTTCATGCAGCCGCGCACCTCAACCTCTAGGTAGGTGCCCCCAGCGTCTTGGGTGATGAGCAGACCGCCCTTAAAACACTCTTCAGCGCGCAGGCCGTCGATCACCGGGGCGGCGGCGCCGCGCACCTCGACGGCGTCTAAGGCCGCGCGCAGGATGTTCGTGGAGGTGAAGCGGGGGGTGGACGCCCCGTGGATGAACAGGCCCCCGGCGCCGCTGCCGGAGATCAAGACGCCGACGAGCTCCGGGGCGGCCTCCTCGCTCACCTCGATGGCGGCCATGTTCCCGGCGAGGATGCCGACCTGGTTAAACAGCCCGGCGGCGCGCCCCTTAAAGTAGAGGCCCGTGCCCATGGACGTGATCGTGAGGTTCTCGACGTAGGGCTTGGCGTCGTCCTGGACGGTCATGCCGATGGCGCAGCGGACGATCTTCGTGCGGTACACCCGGGGCGCGGCGCTGGCGCCGCAGGCGATGGCCGTGCCCTTCACGTCGATGCGAAGGTCGAGGAGCTGGGGGATGCCGCCCATACACACGACGCCGTGGCCGTGCGGGTTCTGAATCGTGACTCCGTCGAGAGTCACGTCGGCGAGGAGCCTCAACAGCACGACCTCGCTGCCGATCAGCACGCCGCCGCGCAGGGTCACGGGCACGGACAGCTCGGTGCGCCCGGCGGTCACCTGGCCCTGGAGCTCAAACACGTCGCCGGGTTGGGCTTGGGCGACGGCCTCAGCGAGGGTGGCGAAGTCTCCGGGGACCGTGAAGGTGCGCGACATTGGCGGGCTCGCTCAGAGGAGGTCTTTGAGGGTCGTCGGATCCGTGGCGTTTCGGCGCGCGGTCTCCGGCGTGATGACCCCACGCTGTAAGAGGTCGCGTAGGGCGTGGTCAAGCAGACACATGCCTTGGCTTCGGTGGGTCATCATCGTGTTGGGCAGGAGGTGCGCCCGGCCCTCGCGGATGAGGTTTCGCACGGCCTCGTTCGCCAAGAGCACCTCACAGACGAGGGTGCGGCCCAGGCCGTCGGCCCGGGGCAAGAGCCGCTGGGTGAGCACGCCGAGGAGCGCGCTTGAGAGCTGGAGGCGGA
>JAKLKE010000241.1 GCA_023150775.1 Myxococcota bacterium | reverse complement strand
CCCCTGCCGTAGACGGGGTGTAGCAGTCCTCGCCGATCATCCAGGTGTCGGCGCTCTCGCCCAAGGCCGCGCGCTCGACCATGGCGCCCATGATGTCGGCGTAGGCCTCGTCCAAGGCGCCGGGCTCACCGTAGTAGGTGAAGCCCGCGGTGTAAGACGTGACGCCGTGGGTCATCTCGTGGCCGGTGATGTCGATGGTGGTGAGCGCGCTGAGGCTCGTGCCGTCCCCGTCGCCGAAGTACATCGCGTTGCCGTCCCAGAAGGCGTTGGCGTAGCGGCGACCGTAGTTCACAAACATCGAGATGACCGTGCCCGTGCCCGTCACCGAGCCGACGTAGCCGGGACCGCCCGCGTCATCCAGGCCGTCCCAGTTGTGGGTGTAGAGGTAATAATCCCAGACTTCAGCGGCGGCGTAGTGGGCCTCGACGGCGGACTTCTGAGAGGTGGCGTCAAACACCTTGTCGGCGTCGTACACATACGCGGCGGAGGAGTAGCCGCCGTTCATCGTGAAGGTGCCGATGGCGCGGGCGGGATCCTCCAGATAAAAGTTTGTGTCGGATGTAGGCTTGGTGATCTTGATGTCCACCGTGCCGTAGTAGTTCGTTTTGCCCGTCCCGGCGGCGGTGTGCAGGTTGTCGTAGCTGCGCAGCACCTCGCCCGAGTGCGCGTCTACCCACAGAAGGGGCATGGAGGTGTGCTCGCTGCCGTCGATGCGGCGGAGCTGCACCTTCCAGGCGAGGTGGTCTACGCCGTCCACACGCATCACCCACAGGCTCGTCTCGGGATCATCGGTGAGCGTGTCCCAGCCGATGCTGGCGTCGATGGCGCGCTCGATGGCGTCGCCCTCGTCCACGAGCGGCGTGGTGTCGACCTGCACGCCGTCGATGAGGTTGTCGGTGAGGCCACGCAGGCTGCCGTCAGAGAAGAGGTGAACGATCGCCTCACCGTGCAAGACGGGCACGCCGTTCACGGTCTGCTGCACACGGACGTGGCGAAGGCCCAGCTCAGGGTCTTCCTCCACACGCCGCACCTCCAGGTTCTGCAGCGCCAAGGCGGGCCGCCCCGCCAAGGCCGGGCTGAGGTGCGTCGCGCTCTGGGCGATGGCCCGGGCCGTGGCGGCCTCGGGGTCGGCCACAGACGACGAGAGGCTGAGGCTAGGCTCCGCGGCCTCGGGGCTGAGCCCGCAGGAGGTGAGCATCGTAAGGAGCAAGAGGGTCGCCGGACGCTGGACACGCATTGGGGCTCCGAGGCTGTGAGGGGTCAAGTCGCCCTCACAGCTTAGCCCCCGCGCCCCCCCCTTCGTGTCCGCGGCCCGTCAAACGGCGCCCGCAAGCGCAGTCGTTTAGACCGGCTCACCGGCCTTAAGGGCGTGCTGGGTGGACTCTAACCAGCGCTCGGCCTCCAACGCCGCCATACATCCCGAGCCCGCGGCGGTGATCGCCTGACGGTAGACGTGATCCTGCACATCGCCGCAGATGAACACGCCGGGGATCTTTGTGCGCGGCGTGCCGGCCTCGGAGGGGACGAGGTAGCCCGTCTCGTCGGCGTCGAGCCAAGGGCGGAACGGCCCGGAGTTGGGCTCATGCCCGATGGCCAAGAAGAAGCCGTCCACGGCCTGCTCCCGGGTGGAGCCGTCGCGGGTGTCTTTGAGCACGAGGCCGGTGACGTGTTTGTCGCCGAGCACGTCGGCGACCTCCGTGTGCCAGAGCACCTCCAGCTTCTCGTTCTGGAAGACCCGATCCTGCATGATCTTCGAGGCGCGGAGCTTGTCGCGGCGCACGAGCAGGTAAACCTTCGAGGCGAAGCGGGTGAGGAAGGTGGCCTCTTCAGCGGCCGAGTCCCCGCCGCCGACGACGGCGACGACCTTGCCTCGGTAAAAGAAGCCGTCGCAGGTGGCGCAGGCGCTCACGCCGTAGCCCTGCAGGCGCAGCTCATTGGGCAGGCCGAGGTACTTCGCCGAGGCGCCCGTGGCGATGATCACCGTGCGGGCGTAACCCTCCTCTCCGCCGGCCTTAAAGTGGTAAGGCCAGGCCGAGAGGTCGATCTCTTGGCACATCTCATAGGAGTAGCGCGTGCCAAAACGTTCGGACTGGGCCTTCATGCGCTCCATGAGCTCGGGGCCCATGATGCCCTCGGGGAAGCCCGGGAAGTTGTCGACGTCGGTGGTGATCGTGAGCTGACCGCCGGGCTGGTTGCCCTCAAACACGACGGGCTTGAGGTTCGCCCGGGCCGAGTACAGCGCCGCGGTGTGCCCAGCGGGGCCCGATCCAAAGATCACGACGTCGTGAACGGGGAGGTGCTGGAGCAGTTCGGCGCGGTGGGTGAGCATGGGGACTCCGACGGTCACAGGCTATGGGGAGAGGTCGCCCGCATTCCTAACCACAAACGCGCCCCAAACCACCCCCTCCCGACCATGCACGACGGCCCCGCCCTTCGACAGCTCCTCCAGTCCCGCGCCGCCGCCCTGGGCTTTCAGCACCTCCGCGTCGCCGCCGTGCCCCCGGACGCGGCGCCGCGCGCCCAAGAGTTCGCGGCCTGGCTCGCCCGGGGTGATCACGGCGAGCTTCGGTATTTAGAGGCCAGCGCGGAGGAGCGGATGTACCCCCTGCGCCGCCTGCCCACGGCGCGCAGCGTCATCGTGCTCGGCTTGGAGCATCACCACCGCCGTCCACCCGATCCCGGCGGCCTCACCGGCCTCGTCGCGCGTTACGCCTGGGGCCGGGATTATCACAACCTCGTCGGCAAACGCCTGCTCAAGCTCATGGCCGAGCTGCGCCGGGCGGGCTTCGTCTGTTACGGCGGCGTCGACACCGCGCCGGTCTTGGAGCGCGCCTGGGCCGAGCTTGGCGGGCTCGGCTACTCCGGCAAGAACAACGTCCAGATCTTCCCCGCCCGCGGGTCGTGGATGCTGCTCGGCGCCATCGTCACCGACGCGGCGCTGCCCCCAGACGCGCCCTTGGGTGACCACTGCGGACGCTGCGCCCGCTGCCTCGGCGCCTGCCCCACCGACGCCTTCGTCGGTCCCCACCACCTCGACGCGCGGCGCTGCATCTCCTACTGGACGATCGAGGCCCGAGACGCCGTCCCCGAGGCCCTTCGCGCCGGCTTTGGCCGCTGGGTCTTCGGCTGTGACGTCTGCCAAGAGGTCTGCCCCCACAACGCCGCGGCGCCGGACTCGATGGAGGACGACCTCGCGCCCAAGAACGCCTACCTCGACCTGCCCGAGCTGCTCGCAAGCGACGATCAGGCGCTCTTGGACCGCTTCGTGGGCTCCCCCATCCGCCGCGCGGCGCCGCTCAAGCTCAAACGAAACGCGCTCACGGCCTTGGGCAACCTCGGGGATCCTGCGGGGATCCCGGCGGTGCGCCTCTATGCCGACTCTTCGGACCCGGTCCTGCGGGAGCACGCGCGCTGGTCCCTCGGCCGACTCGGCGCTTGAGGGCTGACGCCCAGGACCGCGGCCTTGGTGCTCTAATAGAGCGATGACGACCCTTCGCCCCGCCGGTCGCGCCGCGCCACCCAGCCCGCCGAGTCCCATGAGGCGCCTCGGCGCCTGGCTCACGCGGCTGAGCCTGCTCTCGGTCTGGGCCTTCACCTTGGGCATGGCGCCGATCGTCGCTTGGGTCGGCGCGCCGCTCATGGCGGGCTTACGCATCTGGGCGGGAGACACCGAGCCCAGCTTCGAGGGCCTGCCCTTCCCCTGGGGCTGGCTGGTCATCGGCCAAGGAGTGGGCACGGTCGGCCTCGTCGGCCTGTTCTTTGAGGAGCGCCCGGCCTGGGCGGCGCCGGCCTTGGTGATCGGCCTCGGCGGCGCGGCGTATCTAGAGCTGCGGCATCTGCTCGACCTCTACGCGGCGGCGGGAGGCGCGCCAAGTTGATCGTCGAGGTCCGAGGCGCCGACGGCAAGACCGAGCGGCTCACCCAAGCGCAGTTCGAGGAGCAAGTGCGCGACGGGCTCCTCGGCCCGGACACCCTCGTGCGTGTGGAGGCGGTGACCGGGCGGCGTTTTCGGCCCCTGAGCACCTTAGAGCTCGCCGAGCCGCTCATCGACCCCGAGCAGCGAAACTACCGCCAGCGGGTGCGTTACGCCGCGCCCCTCGTCACCGCGGCCTTGGTCGGGGTGCAGCTTCGGCTGTACCTGTGGTCGAAGGTGCCCGGCGTAGACGCCTGGCTCGTGGACCACCTCACGAACTGGGCCCCCGCCGCCTTAGAGCTCGGTGAGGTGCATCGCCTCGTCACCTATGGTTTTCTGCACCTGAGCTTCACCCACCTCGCCCTGAACATGCTGTTTCTGGCCTGGGCTGGCGCCAACTTAGAGCGCGCCTTGGGGCGGCGAAACCTGCTCAGCTTGTGGATGGTCTCGGTCGTGGCGGGCGGGGCGCTCTCGTTGTGGATGAGCCCCGGTCGGCCGAGCCTCGGCGCGTCGGGCGGCGACTTCGGCCTGCTCGCCGCGGCGGTGATCTTCGGCTGGAAACACGAGGAGCTATTGCCCGACACCACCCGGCGCCAGTTTGGCTGGGGAGTGCTGCCTTACCTCGTCTACCCTTTGCTGATCGGCCTACAGTCTGAGGCCGTCGACAACTGGGGGCACCTCGGGGGCCTGCTCGGCGGCGCGGTCATGGCGACCCTGCTCCACCCCGAGGGCTTCTCCCAGCACACCGTCTCCAACCGGCGGATCCGGCGGCTCGCCCTGCTCGGCGTCGCCTTGTGCCTCGGGGGTTTACGCCTCGTCGGTCCCCAGCTCGTCGCGCTGGAGCCGCTGGTCAGCTCCGGGCTCATCGCCAGCCGACCGAGCGCCTGGCGTGAGGGCTGGGCGTTCACCGACGACCGCGGCTGGCTCTCCCCCACGGACAAGGCCGCGCTGGTGGTCACCACCCGCAGCTACGAGCGCCCGCCGGGCCCCGCGACGGCGACGAAGGCGTTCTTGGATCAGCTCGACGACCGCGCCTCGGGCCTCGCCGTCGTGCGCCAGAGCTCGTTCACCCGGGACGGCTGGCCGGCCCAGCGCGTCGAGCTGACCTTTATGCTCGGCGGCGCCAGCCAGCGGATGCACGCCTTGATCATCACCCGCGGCGCGTTCGTGCACCGGGTTCACCTGCACGGGCCCTCGACCTACTCCGCGCGCATCAGCGCCTTGGCAGAGCGCGCCTTCGCCGAGGTGCACATCTCCGAGCCCGAGTCTTTGACCCTCGCCCGCGACGCCGTGCGACGGGATCCCGGCTCGTGGCTCGCCCTGGTCGAGCTCGGGGAGCAGGCCGGGGACGCCGGGCTCAGCGAGGAGGCCGAGCGCGCCTTCGACACGGCGATGCCCCTCGCCGGGCCCCGTCGTGCGCGGGTGGCCGCGGGGCTCTTGGAGCTGTGGGCGGACTACGCTGACGCCGCCGAGCCCGCCCGGGTTGAGGCGCTCATCCAGGAGCACCCCGACGACCCCCGGGTGGTGCACGCCGCGGCCATGGTCTACGCGGCCTTGGGGGAGCGCGCTCGGGCCGAGGCGCTGCTGCTCGACGCCTTGGACGTCTGGCCCGACGATGTCCCCCTGCGCCGCGCCTTAGAGGCCGTCGAGCGCGGCGATCCGTGAGGCGCCGGGCTCAGCGCCGGGGCGAAGGCCAGGTCATGCCGCCGCGGCGCATAGCGCTCGGCACATCTTTGGGGAAGATCGGCTGCGGCTTCACCTGCTGGTTCGCCGCCTGGGGCACCATGTCGGGGAAGAAGCTGAACCAGGCCTGACCAAAGACCTGATCCCAGCGCATGCCCTTGAGCTTGTCGTTGGCGATGGCGCCACGAAGCTGCTTGAGCGCCTCGCTGCCTTCAGTGCCGCCGAGGCCCTCCACGGTGACGGCGAGGGCCTGATCCCGCTGGCCGATCTCCAGGTGTAACCAGGCGCGAAGGCCCCAATAGAGGGGCTCTTTGCTGGCGAAATACTCGGCCTTGGCGAGCTTGGCGAGGCCCTCCGCCGTCTTGCCTTCGCGGTGCAAGATCACCGCGAGCATGCCCATCGCCTGCCAGTTGCGGCTCCACGAGCCCTCTAAGAGCGGCCGGGCGGCGGAGGTGTTGCGCTGCAGGTACTCGATCGCGCCGAGCTGGGCGTTGAGCTGCTCGTTCACCAAGAACTGCCAGCGGGCCAAGGGGCGCGCGGACTCCAAGAGCTGCTTCGCCTCGTCGATCTTCCGCTGCTGCAAAACCGCCATCGCCGCGCCCAGGATCGCCTCGACCTGCTTGGAGGTGCGCCGGGCCAACAAGAAGAAGGCCACGGGGAACACAAACAGCGCGGGGGCCAAGCCGTAGGTCCACTTTCCGCTGAGCGCGCCTAAACCGAAGGCGGCCAGCGCGAGGCCAATGGAGATGAGCAGGTTGAGCACGGTCGCTCCGAAGCCGGGCGGCTCGTCTTATCCGTCCTCGCCGCCTGCATCCAGGCGTGCAGCCGAGAGCGTGCCCTCTGCGGTGAGGCTGCCGGACTCGCCTGTGCTGAGCGCCCACTGATCTTCGACGTCGTACACGCCGGTGAAGCCGTCGCCGGTCCACACGATGTCGGCGGTGAACCGAACGGTGTGGCTGGAGGTGACGGGCTCTTTGTCGGTGAGCTCGGTGACGTCCACCTCCCAGCTCGCCGTGGGCATGTCGAGGCTGAAGGTGTTGCAGCCCGAGGCGCCCTCCTCAAAGTTGGCCGTCAGCTCACCCTCGGGGAGCGTGATGCGCATGACGCCGTTTGACGGCGCGTAGACGAGGCCCCAGTCGCGGGTGCCGTTGTAAAACAGCGCGTCTGCGCGCAGCGCGCCGAGATCCTCCGGGCTGTGGCTGCGCACCGCGCCGAAGACCTCATAGCTCCCGTTGAAGCGGTCGAGATCGGCGCACTCGGTGTTGCAGCCAAGGCCGAAGGCCACGATGAACAGGCCCGTGAGGGTTCGCATTGTTCGCTCCGAGGTCCGAGCGTCGAGGTTATCACGCCCGCGTCGCCTTGGGCGCCCTTGACCCCGGCGAGTTGCCTCGGTACAACGGCAGACTGCCCTCCTGGAGCCGGATCTATGGCCACGCCTCGCGGCATCGACCTGCGGACCTTCACCCACATCGACATCCTCCAGCCCCAGACCGCGGGCTTCTTGGGCACCGTCGCCCAGGGTTACCCGCCCCTGGAGGGCGACGCGGCGCTGTTTGTGGAGGTGTCGCCGGGCATGGACATCAACCGCGTCACCGACGTGGTGCTCAAGGCCACGTCCTGCACGCCGGGGATGCAGATCGTCGAGCGCCGCTACGGTGCGCTGGAGCTTCACCACCGCGATCAAGGCCAGGTGCGCGCCGCCGGGGAGGCCATTCAGCGAGAGCTGGGCTTCACCGTGCAAGATCGCCTCAAGCCCAAGATCATGTCCGAGCAGATCATCCGCGGCGTCACCGGCCACCACAGCCTGCTCGTGAACCGTTTCCGCCACGGCAACCTCCTGCGCGAGACCACCTCGCTCTACGTCTTGGAGGTTCACCCCGCGGGCTACGCGCTCTTGGCGACGAACGAGGCCGAGAAGGCCGCGCAGATCGACGTCTTGGAGTTCATCTCCTTTGGCGCGTTTGGCCGCGTGTACCTCGGCGGCGGCGAGGCGGAGATCGACGAGGCCGCCAAGGCCGCGATCAACGCCCTGCGCGCGGTGACCGGCCGCGAGAACAACAGCAACGAGGCCAGCGGCTGAGGGGGCTGGACGCGCGGCTCAGCGCGCCGCCGCCGGGGCCCCACCTTTTCGGGGATCGCTCGCCGCGGTCATCTGGCCGTCGGCGCCCCAGACGATCACCTGGGCCGCCGAGAAGTGTTCGCTCACCTTCACCGTGTGGCCCCGGGACTCCAGGCCCCGGACGACGTCTTGGGGGAAGCCCAGGTCCAAGTTCACGAGATCGGGCATCCACTGGTGGTGCATCCGCGGCGCGGCGAGGGCCTCGGCCGGGTCCATGCCGAAGTCGAGCACGTTGCAGATGATCTGCAGGGTGGCGCTGATGATCGTGGAGCCCCCGGACGCGCCGACGACCATCACCACCCGGCCCTGGGCGTCATACACGATGGTGGGCGTCATCGACGAGAGCGGGCGTTTGCCCGGGGCGATGGCGTTGGACTCTAAGCCGATGAGCCCAAAGGCGTTGGGCACGCCGGGCTTGGCCACGAAGTCATCCATCTGGTTGTTGAGCAGCACGCCAGACTTGGGCGCGAACACCTGGCTGCCGAAGCTCGTGTTGATCGTCGTGGTGAGCGCCACGGCGAGGCCTGAGGCGTCGAGGGCCGAGATGTGGAGCGTGCCCGCGTCTCTGGGGGCGTCAATCGGCGCGCCGTAGCGGTCAGACGGGAAGGTGCGAGAGGGCCACACGCTGCGCTGGATCTCGGCGATGCGGGCCGGGGCCAAGAGCGCGTCTACGGGCACCTTCACGAAGTCAGGATCCCCCATCACCCGCGCCCGGTCGGCATAGGCGTGCTTCATCAGCTCGGCGAGCAGGTGCACATGCTCTGAAGAGTTGTGGCCGAGCTCCTTGACCTCAAAACCCTCCAAGGCCGCGAGGAGCTGCAGCAGCACGGCGCCGCCCGAGGACGGCGGGGGCATCGTCACAAGCGTGTAGCCCCGGTACTTGCCGACCAAGGGCGCGCGCTCTTTGGGGGCGACGGCGGCGAGATCTTCGGCGGTGAGCACCCCGCCCGCGGCCTGGGCGGCGCTGGCCAGCTCTTGGGCGATGGGCCCGACGTTGAGCGCCTCACCGCCGCTCTTGGCCCAGGCCTTGATCGTGCTCGCCAAGGCCACGCGGCGCACGAGCTGGCCCTCGTTGGGCACCGTCGGCGCCCCGAACAACATCGGCGCCACGCCCGGCAGACGGGAGAGGCTCCCGGCGAGGTGCGCGCCGACCTCAAAACCATCCGTGGCCTGACGCACCGCCGGGGCGGCGATCTGGGCTAGGCTCAGGCGACCATACTTACGGTGTAAGGCGCTGAGCCCACGGCCTTCAGAGGGCACGGCGACGGCGAGGCCACCGTCGGTGGAGAGCTTGGGGACGACCTCCCCCCGGGCGTCGAGGAACATGTCGCGGTGGGCCTTGGCCGGGGCGACCTCTCGAAAGTCGAGGGTGTAGTGTTGGCCGCCGATGGAGACGACGGCGAAGCCGCCGCCGCCGAGGCCCGAGCCCGAGGGCATGACGACGCCCGAGCTCAGCGCGGCGGCGATGGCGGCGTCTACGGCGTTCCCGCCGCGCTGAATCACCTCGGC
>JAKLKE010000240.1 GCA_023150775.1 Myxococcota bacterium | reverse complement strand
GTGGGGTCGTCGTCGGGTGGTTTGGGGGCGTTGGGCGAGCGGCGCAGCGGGAGCGTCGCCACGCCGTCGGGGGCCTTCTGGTAGCGGTTGCGGTCGGGGATCCAGTCGTGGCCGTCCCAGAGGCGGAAGTGGGCGCGGGCCTCGCCGCGTATGGGGTCGAGCTCTAGGAGCTGGTAGGCGTTCACCCATTTAGAGCCTGCGTAGGAGGCCCCGGCGGCAAGCTGGAGTACGTCGCGGTCGGGGTCACTCGAGAGGCGGGCCTTCTGCTGGTGGAGGTGGCCGTTGAGGATGACACCGCAGCGGCGGCGGATCTCCTCTTCGGACTCCTGGTCGTGCTCGTGGAGGTAGTCCCATGGGTGGTGAAGCAGCGCGATGGTGAGGTCGGCGTCCTCAGCCCCGGCGAGGAGCTGGTTGCATTGCCAGCGGCTCAGGACGAGGTTGCCGCGGTCGTTGTCGGAGGCCGAGAGCCAGGCGGAGTTGAGGCCCGCGAGGTGGACGGTGAGGCCCTGGATCTCGGGGCGCTCGGACCACCAGGACACGGTGAGGCCGGGGTGGAAGGTCTGGGCGAAGGTGAGATAAGCGGACTGGCGGGCGAGGAGCGGGGCGCGCTCGGTCTCGGAGCTGAGCACCTCGGCGATGGCTTGTTGGGGGTCGGGGTCGCTGAGAAGGCCCTTGGCGAGCACGTTCGCGGTGCGGGTGATGCTCCCCCGGTGAACATCGTGGTTGCCGGGCACGACGCGGATCTGCTTGGGGGTCACCCCCGCCGCAGTCGCGAGGGGGCCGGTGAGCCAGGCCGTCGCTTGGGCGTACTCCTCGGCGGTGCCGAAGTTGGCGATATCGCCGGTCACCACGACGAGGTGGATCTCGCCGATTTCGGCCCGCAGCCGAGCCACGTCCGCCGCGAGGCGACCGAGCACCGTGCCCGAATCCCAGGCCGTCTTCGCCGAGAAGTGCAGGTCGGAGAGGTGGAGCACGCGGATGGGGCTCCAGGGCGCGGCCTGTGGCGGTTTGGTCTGCGCGGTCGCCTTGGCGCCTGCCCCGGCCTTGGTCCGCTTTGGCGGGGGGCTCGACGCGGACGGGGTGTCCGCTCGCTGCGCCAGCTCCACGGCCACCGCGTCGATCTCCGGGCGCCACTCCTCGCGAAGCTCGCGGAGCAGGTCGAGCAGCGCGGCCTCCCGCTTCTCAAGCTGCACGCGCTGGGTGAGCTGGTGGAACCAGGCGTCGGGGTCGGTGCGCTCGTGGGGCGGGAGCTTCTGCACGAGGCCCGCCGCCCACTCTCGGCGCTGGAGGGCGTGGGCCAGCTCGCCGTGGCGGTCGGCGAAGAGGCGGTGCAGGAGGGCGATGAGGGATGGGGAGACCACGGGCATTGAGGCGGGGCTCTGGTGGGGGAGCGTAAGGCGGAGGGGGTTGGGGAGGGCTATGGCGGGTCGGGCGGGGGCAGCAACAGGCGGAAGCCGAGGTCCCAGTCCGCGTTCGAGGGCGAGCGCACGTACCGGAACGCGGAGCGCGCGACCCCGGGAACGTTGACCCAGGCGCCGCCGCGCACAACGCGCGACGCGCCAAGGTCGGCAGATTCTGCGGACTTCGGCAAGGTCTTGCCGACGGCGAAGGTCAAGCGCCGAGGGTCCACGGTCACGCCGGGGGCGCGGGAAGCGTAGGCTTCGCCGTCGTAGACATCGGCGCACCACTCCCACACGTTGCCGTGGACGTCGTGGAGGCCCCAGGCGTTCTTCGACTTCTGCGCGACGGGGTGGGGGTGCCTTTGGGCGTTGCCGCCGCTAAAGTCACCGTGCCACCCCACCCGCGCGAGGTCGGCGTCGGTGTCGCCGCTCCAGAACCTCGTCTTCGTCCCTGCCCGGCAGGCGTACTCCCACTCCGGCTCCAGGGGCAGGCGGGCGCCTACCCACTCCGCGAACATCACCGAGGCGAACCAGCTCACGTTGTAGACCGGCACATCGTCTTGGGCCTCAGACGGGAGTTTGCCGCGGAAGTTGTCCCGCGCCACGTCGTGGCCGGGGTCGAACAGGCGGTACATCGTCCAGGTCACCGGCACACCAAGCATCTGAAAGCCCGAGGTGAAGGTCACGCGATGGATGGGCGTGGCGTCGTAGTTCACGCTCTCACCGCCCATGTCAAACGACCCCGCTGGGATCGGGCGCCACCAAGGCTTGAGCAGCGCCAGCAGCTCCTCGCGCTTCCCCGCGTCGAGGTGGCCCAGCACGTTGTCCGCCGCCCCCTTCGCCGCGCGTTTGGCGTCTTCGACGGATCCATCGAGCACCTCCCCCTTCACCTCACCGCGCTCGATGCGTCGCAGCACCTCACGCACCCAGAACAGGTCGTGTCCGCAGCTGGTGGACCGCGCGACCTGTTCCAACAGCCCGACCGCCACCGCAAGATCCTTCACCAAGGATGGGATCTCCTCGATCACCTTCTTACGGGCTTGGAGTTGCTCCATCTCCCACCCCTGCTCCAGCTTGAGCGCGCCCCACAGCGTCTCGACGCTGAGGCCCTCAGCATCCGCCACCACCCGCAGCAACAGCGCCGTGTTGCGGTCCTGTGTGATCCGACGCACCAAGGTGTCGGCCCCGCCCGGCCCCAGGCGACCGCAGGCCAGCGTCAATACTTCCGCCCAACGCTCCGGGCGAACCTTGGCTTCCTTCAGCACACGCGCCAGCGCAGCCTCACGCTCCTGGCAGATCCAGGCGAGCGTCGCACTCCCCGCTCTCGCGACCCCACCACCCCGCTCGCTCACCCAGGCCCGCCATCGCTCTGCCTTGCCCATCCCTCCCCACCGCCTCAATCCCGTCGCCAGCGCCGTCGCCGCGAGATGCTCCCGAAACGTGCGGTGAGGGAACAAGAACGCCTTCGCCCCCTCCAGACGCCCGGTGTCGGGGATCAGGAGGCCCGTCCGCTCGGCGACCTCAGCCACGAACGCCTCGGGCCCTCCCCAGGGGAGCAAGCGCCACCAGCCCGCCTCGGCCCGCAGCGCCGCGATCAGCGCCTCGCGGGGGTACACGTCGGCCTCCGCGCCATGCAGACGCAGCGCGGCTCCGCCCAAGAGGGCCATCGCCCGCTCAGGGAGCCGCAAGCACGGGCCCCGCGCCTCCTCCGACGTGTGGCGCTTGCGCACGAGCACATCCAAGGCGCGGTCGTATAGGTCCGCCCGCCGGGTCGGCAGCTCACCGCCCTCCCGCAGCACAAGCCCCGCCAGGGTGAGCAGGAGCGGGTTCTCCACCAGCCGCCGCAGGCGCATCGTCTGCCGCAGGCGGGCCAGGGCGCCCTTGACGCGGCCCTCATCCCCGATCCACCGCATAAGCAGCCGCTCTTGGGCCGCCTCGTCGAGCGGGCAGAGCGCGAGCTGCTGAAAGGTGGGGGCGATGGGCTTGAAGTTGATCGGGCGGCTGGCGACGATGATCGTGTTCTCGACGCCGAACCGCTCGGAGAGGTCGCGCAGGCGCCCACGGGGGTCGCGGCTGGGGTCGGCCTCGTCGAGTCCGTCGATGAGCAGGATGACTCGCCCGTGGTGCAACTCGTCCAAGAGCCAGTCCAGCAGGTCCAGGTGCTTGGCGCCCAGCAGCCGGGCCAAGGCGGGCTCCAAGCCCTCGACCAGCTCCGAGGCCGTGAGGTAGACGGGCACCCGCTCCGGCTGTTTACACAGGCTGAGCGCGGCGTGGCGCAAGAGCGTCGTCTTGCCGCTGCCGGGGTCACCCAAGAGCGTCCACAGCCGATGGGGATCGTCCAGCACGTCCTGCATCGTGCGCCGCTCGCCGCTTGGCCCGCGCCCCACCTTGCCCATATGCCGATGGGTCACGCCCTTGAGCGCGTCGGGGTCGTCGGCCAAGGCGTCGGGGCCGTCGGTGAGCATCAGCTCGACGTACACATCCTCGACGCTGACGTGCTGGCCGCCGGGCTGGAACACGTCGGGCAGGGACAGGAGGCGGTTGTTGAGGCGAAGGACGTAGCGGGCGCGGAGGCGTTCGCGGGTGGCCTCGTCCTTGGGCGCGGCGGTGGGCGCTTGGGTGGGCAGGCCCAGCGACCGGGCCACGGCGTCGATCTCAGACGACTGCCCCTCACGGAGCTGGCGGAGCAAGTCGAGCAGCACCACGACGCGGGCCTCGGCCTGGGCGAGCTCGGCGAGCTGGTGGCACCAATCGGCAGGGGCCGTCTTCTCGTGCGGTGGGAGGCGCTGCACGAGGCTTGAGCCCCAGCTCGTGCCTCTGAGGGCCTGGGCTAGCTCCCACAGCGCACCGGGGAAGAGGGCCTGGAGGAGCTTCACGAGGGCGGCGGAGACAGGCAGGGCGGCGGGCCCGGCCACAGCAGCCCGCGCTTGGGGACGAAACTCCCGCCAAGTGTGGAGCACGATGAGCGGCAGGCCCACGAGGGCGACAACGAGGGCGGCGAGCGCCACCAAGAAGTTCGGCGCCGACTTGCTGGCGAAGTCCTCGATCCACAGCCAAAGGTCCACGCTCACCTCAACCGACCGGGCGCCGCGCGCAGCCCGGCTTAGAGCGGCAATGTAGCAGATTGCCGGGTTGGCGAGGTTCGGCGGGGCCTAGTCAATCGGATCCGTGTCATGCAGCACACCCAGCGTCATCTCCGGCAACGTCACCGAATCCCCGAGCACCCCATCCCGCACCGTCAGCTTGAACACATACGGCCCCGACACATCCGCCGTGAAGCTCGCCGTCGCCGTCGTCCCGCCGCTGATGTCCGCGTCCCCCAGCACCGAGCCCGACGGTCGGCTCACGAGCTGCCACCGGAACCGCAGCGCGTCCCCATCCGGGTCGCTGCTCCCGCTGCCGTCGAGCTTCACCGTGCCCAACAGGCCGAGGCTCCGCCTGCTCGTGGCCTCCGCCTCCGGCGCCTGGTTCTTGCCCCAGGGCTTCTTGCTGCCGAAGCTCGCCCCGCTGAAGGAGACGGCGCCGAAGCTGCCCCCACCGCGACGCTGGGCGACCTCACCGACCAAAGCCACGGTCTCCGCCACATCACACCGGCCCCAGCGGTCGCAGACCTCCACACCAAGGCGGTACTCCCCCCCGGCGCTGGGCACCAGGAACGCGGCCTCGGTGTCGGCGTCGAGAAGCTCGGCCTCAGCAGGCCCATCAAGGAGCGTCCAGGCGTAACGAAGGCCCTCGCCAGTCGAGGCGCTGGCGTCGAAGTAGAAGACCTCACCAGGGGAGCCGGTCACGCGGGCGCCCGCGTCGGCGGTGGGCGCGTCGCCTGCGGGGGCGCAGGCGGTGAAGGTGAGCAGGCTGAGGAGCACGAGGGCGCGGGGCATGTCGTCCCAGAGTCAGAGATCGCCCTTCTTCTGGGCGGAATTGAAGTAGTCAGGGGTGCCGATGCCATCGAAGAAGCCCGCGAACGCGGGGCTCTTGGCGACCTGAAAGAACGCCTTCCGATCGACGACGAAGAGGTGTCCGAAGTGCTCCAGCGCCGTCTGGTTGTCGCCGAGACGATGGTAGGCCACGATCAGGTTGGCGTGGGCGTACCCTGGGCTCTCGCGCAGGACGCTCTCGGCGAGGCGTTTGTGCGCCGCCGCGACCTCATCATCCTTCGTGGCCTGCACAACGTCCCAGAGCACATCCAGGGCATGACGCCGCGCTAGCTCGGGCTCCGCGCCGTCCGCCATCGCCAGCTTGAGCAAGTCCTGGGCGAGCTCTAGATTCCGCCCATGCTCCGCCAGCCGCGCGTGCGTGCCCAAGGCCAACGCCATCCGAAGCGCGTCGCCCGCCTTCACCACCGTCTCCCCGGCCTCCATGAGCAGGCGCTCGGCCACGAGCTCCATGTCGCCGGTCGGCTGGCCGTTCTGCCGCAGGAGCCAGGCGTGGTGCAGCCGGGCGTCGGCCACGTCGATCAGCACGCGCTCATGGGCCTCCCGAATCTCCCCGGCCCGAAGCGCGGCGAGGAGCGTGTGCCCGTGCTGGTCCATCAGCGCCGCCAGCGGGTCGGGCTCCGAGAGCCGGAACTTCTGGATCGCGTAGCGGAAGACATACGCGAGGTTGTTCACGTCACAGACGGGCGACTCGGCCACGGCGCGCACGGCCTGCACCACGGCGACGCGGGAGCCTTCGACCACCGCCATCGTCTTGCGGTAGAACTCCAGCGCCTCGTCCTTGTTGTCGAGCAAGAGCTGGCCGAAGCCATCGAGCAGCCGCGCCGGGTCGCGCTGGGCCTGGGCCTCTTGAACGCGGGCCTTGGGGGCGGGGTGCAGGAGGTCGTGCTGGGCGCGAATGTGGTGGGCGAGGCGCGTGAAGTCGGCCAGGAGCGGCGCGGCGCCGGGCAAGGCGCGGAAGTCGGCGGGGGTGAGGTCGTAGAACGTCAGCTCGGGCAGAGCCTTGAGGTGATGCAGCCACGCCGCGTTGTCGGCCTCCGCGTCGCGACCCTTGGCGCCCATACGCTCGCAGAGGTGAACCGGCATGGCCTCGCCCCTCAAGGCGCCCAGCTCAGCGAGGGATCGCTGCGTGCGCCGCAGCGACGTGCCCTTGGCGCTGGTGATGAGCACGAGCACGTCGAGCAGGTTCGCCGCCACGGCCACGCCGAAGGGGGTGTCCAGCGGCGGCAGGCTCACGAGCACGAGGTCCGCCACGCGCCCGTCCAGCTCGACCCGCTGCAACCGCTCCCGCACCGAGGTCACGAGGCTGGCCCCCGGCGCGACGGGGCGGCGCGACGGCATGTCGTCATAGGCCGGGACGACGGCCACGAGCCCCGCCGAGAGATCCTTGTGGAGCGCGGCGCCCAAGGTCTCCGTCACCACCACCGCCCCAGGCCGCGCCCCGCGATCCCGCAGAAGCTCCACGAAGGGCGCGTCCTCGCCCCTCTGCGGCTGCGCGTGGGCGAGGCTCGTGAGCGCCAGATCCGCCGGTTCGGCGTCTACGACAAGCACCCGGTAGCCCTGGGCCACCCAAGTGGCCGCCGTGACCAGCACGCCGTAGGGCAGGCCGTACCAGCTCGCTTCCGAGGCGACACCAATGAGCTTAGGCGCGGGCATCCGATGGCTTCGAGGGAGGTGGCGCGAGTGTAGCAGGGTTGGCGTTGGGGTCAAGTGGGCGGGCGCAGGGTAGACCGCCTCATGTCAATGAGCCAGGACGACTGAGCATAGGGTCAGCGCGCTAGCGGTGCGGGAGCTTCTGCACGAGGTTCGTGGCCAACTCTCCGCGCTGGACGGCTCGGGCCAACTCGCCGTGGTGGTCGGCGAAGCGGCGGTGCAGGAGGGCGATGAGGGATGGGGAGACCGCGGGCATTGAGGCGGGGCTCCTGGGGGGGGGAGCGGAGGGCGGAGGGGGTTGGGGAGGGCTATGGCGGGTCGGGGGGGCACCGCACAATGCGGAAGCCGATGTTCCTGTTCGTGCTCGAGGGCTCGTCCCATTTCCGGTACGTGGAGCGTGCGAACAAGAGCCAGTCGCTCCAGGAGCCGCCGCGTAGGACGCGCGACGCGTCGCCGTTGACAGAAACTGCCAACTCCGGCGGCCTGCCGCCGACGGCGAAGGTCACGCGCCGAGGGTCCACGGACAGGCCGTCGGCGCGGGCGGCGTAGTCGCCTCCGTCGTCGGCGCACCACTCCCACACGTTGCCGTGAACGTCGTGGAGGCCCCAAGCGTTCTTCGGCTTCTCCGCGACGGGGTGGGGGTGCCACTGGGCGTTGCCGCCCTCGAACCGAGCATCGTTCGTCCACCCCACACGCGCGAGGTCTTCGTCGGTGTCACCGCTCCAGAACCTCGTCTTGGTTCTTCCCCGGCAGGCGTACTCCCACTCCGGCTCCAGGGGCAGTCGGGCGCCCACCCACTCCGCGAACATCACCGACGCGAACCAGCTCACGTTGTAGACCGGAACCTCGTCTTGGACATCGGGCGGAAGCTTGCCGCCGAAGTCGTCCCGGGCCGCGTCGTGGTCGGGGTCGAACAGGCGATACATCGCCCAAGTCACCGGCACACCGAGCATCAGGAAACCCGAGGTGAAGGTGACGCGGTGGATGGGCTTCTCGTCGTCGTCATCGCTGCCCATGTCGAATGACCCCGCAGAAATCGTCCGCCACCAGGGCTTGAGCATCGCCAGCAGCTCCGCGCGCTTCTCTGTAGACAGGTGGCTGAGCAGGTTGTCCGCCGCCTCCTTCGCCTCGCGTTTGGCGTCCTCGACGCTGCCGTCGAGCACTACACTGGCCACCTCGCCGCACTCGATGCGCCGCAGCACCTCCCGCACCCAGAAGAGGTTATGGCCGCAAGTGGTACTTCGCGCGACCTGCTCCAGCAGGCCCACCGCCACGGCCAGATCATTCACCAAGGCCGGGATCTCCTCGATCACCTTCTTGCGGGCCTCAAGCTGCTCCTCTTCCCACCCCGCCTCCATCTTGAGCACCTCTCGCACCGTCTCCGGGCGCAAGCCTTCCGCGCTCGCCAACACCCGGTAGAGCGCGCCACGCCCGGCCTCACCCGCGTCCACAAGCGCACGAACCAGGCCATCCGCCTCTGCTGGCGGTAGCTGCGACACCGTGAGCGCCAGCACCTCGGCCCAGCGAGCGGGGTGCCGCAGGGCCTCCTCCACGGCGCTCGACCGCGCGGCGGCGTCCTCGACCAAGCCCAGGCTCGTGAGGTATTCGCCCAAGGTGCGGTGCGGGAAGCCGTAGCGCAGTCCACCCGCCTGTGGGGTGAGCAAGCCCAGGGTGCGACCGCTCTCTTTGAGGAACTCCAAGGCGGTGGACATGGGCCAGGTCTCTCGAAGCCGCTCCATCACCGCACGGTCCTCACGCAGCAACTCGACACAGACCTCTCGTGTCCACGGCCCCTCTCCTTGGCGCAGCAGCCTCGGCGCGAGACTTCTCAGCGCCGCGAGGGTGTCGTCAGGCGCGCGCACCACGTCCTCTGGCGCGTCGGGGTTCAGCTCATGTCGGTTGAGCAAGATGGTGATCGCGCGCTCGTACAGTTGCGCTCGCTTCCGGGGAAGCACGCCGTCCGCACGCAGCACCAAGGCCGCCAGGGTGAGGAGCAGCGGGCGGCTCACCAGCTCGCGCAGCCGCGTATGGGCGCGCATTTGGGGGAGCTGCGACTGAATCAGCGACTCGCTCACGCCGAGGTTTCGTAGCAGTCGCTCTTGCTCGCGCTCGCTGAGGGGCTGAAGCTGGAGCGTCCCGAAGCCCGGCCAAGGCTCCGGTGCGCCCTCGGGCCGACCGGCGACGATGAGCGTAGCGTCGCCCAGGTCTGCCGCGAGCGCCTGGAGGCTCGTTCGTGCCGCGCGGGGTTTACCC
>JAKLKE010000023.1 GCA_023150775.1 Myxococcota bacterium | reverse complement strand
GCCTGGGGGTTACGAAGCCACGCGGCGAGGTTCTCGGCGTTGTTCTCGAAGCGGTCAGCGGCGATGCGCGGGCGGCTGGCGAAGTGCGAGAGGTTCGGCGCGAGGAAGGCCTGGGCGTTGGACGAGTCGGTCGAGTGGCAGGCGATGCAGCCCGCGGCGAGGAAGGTCTCGGCGCCCTTCGCGGCCAGAGGCTCCGTCGGGGTCGCGGCGGCTTGTTTCTGCTCGGCCACCCACTTGTCGAAGCTCTCGGGGGTGTGCACGATGGCCTCCATACGCATGAGCGCGTGGGAGTCACCGCAGAGCTCAGCGCACTGGCCCTCTAAGCGGATGGAGTCTTGACCTTCGGGGGGCATGTCCGCGGTCAACCAGATGTGGTTGATGCGGCCAGGCATGAGGTCACGTTTGCCGCCGAGGCGGGGGATCCAGAACGCGTGAATCACGTCGCCGGAGTGCAGGGCCAGATGAACCGGGCGACCGGCGGGCAGGTGCACCTCGTTCGCGGTGACGAGGCCCAGCTCGGGGTACTCAAAGGCGAACCACCACTGCTTGCCGACGACCTTGATCTCGAAGACCTCACCCTCGGGAGCGGTCTGGGCCGCCCAGATGCGGGTGACCGTCGGGAACGAGATCGCGACGAGGATGATGACCGGCAGAAGCGTCCAGCCGAGCTCCATGTTGATGTTGCCGTGCACCTGCTCAGGCATCGGCTCGCCGGGCTTCTCACGAAACTTCACGACGGCGACGGTGAGGAGCGCCTGCACCAACACGAAGATGGCGACGGTGATCCAGATGACCGGCCAGTAGATCTCGTCCGTCGAGAGGGCGAGATCGGACATCGGCATCATCGTGGACTGTGGATCGTCCTTGAAGGTCAGCGGATCAAAGCGGGTGTAGCAGCCGCTCAACGCGACGAACGTCAGCGCGGACACGCTAGAGAGCATGGAGCGAATGGAGGGGATCCGGATGTGCATGGGTTTGGTCCGGTAGGGTGGAGAGAGCTTCCCGTGACGCCCGCGTATAGCACACGGCGCGCGCTTTGGCGTCAACGGGCGAAGGGGGCCAAGGCGAGGTCGATGAGCATCGCCCCGAACAGGATGAACAGATAGGCCACCGAGGCCTTAAACATGACGCGGTCCTGCTCATAATCCTGAGCCTGGAGCACGCGGACGTTGTGCCAGGTGAACCAGAGCCCCGAGGCCAGCGCGACCGCGCCGTACAGGGGGCTCAGGTGGCCGGTGAAGCACGGCGCGAGGGTGACGGGCACGAGCAGGAGCGTGTACGCCAACATCCGCCAGCGGGTGCCTTGGTCGCCGACGACGTTGGGCATCATCGGCACGCCCGCCGCGGCATAGTCGTCCTTCCGGTAGAGCGCAATCGCCCAGAAGTGAGGCGGGGTCCACAAGAAGATGATGAGGAACAGGATCCAGGACGCCGAGGTGAGCTGGCCGGTGAGCGCGGCTTCAGCGATGAGCGGCGCGGTGGCCCCAGCGGCGCCGCCGATGACGATGTTCTGGGCGGTCCGGCGCTTGAGCCCGAGGGTGTAGACGAAGACATAGAACAGGATCGAGACGAGGCCCACGGCCGCGGCGACGGGGCCACCCACCGCCCACAACAGCGCCGTAGACGCCACAGAGAGCCCCAGGCCATAAAACAGCGCGTGGCCGGGGGCGACGGAGGCCGCGGGGAGGGGACGAAGCTGGGTGCGGGCCATCCGGGCGTCGATGTCACGCTCCAGATAGGCGTTTAAGACCGAGCAGGCCGCCCCCGCCATGGCCGTGCCCAAGAGCACGAGGCCCGCCTTTCCGGGGCTCGGCCAGCCACCTTCTGCCATCGCCAAGGCGGGCAGGCCGGTGAAGAGCACCAGCGCCAGCACCCGCGGGCGCGTCATCTCCCAGTACAGACGCGCCAGATCGGCGAAGCTGATGCGGGGCTCGCTTTGTACGGTCGGGTGGACAAGGCTCATGCGACGATCTCCGGCAGGGCCGCGGGGGTGGGCGCGGCAGCGAGCGGGGGGGCGGTGCGTGCCCGGGCCGCGTCGCGGACCACGAGCGCGGTCGCAGCACCTAACGCGGCCGCGGTCGCAGAGTGAAGTGCCGTCACCTCAACTGGCAGACGAAGCAGCACGTTTCCGATCCCCAAGGCCACCTGCACGATCACGAGGAGCAGCAGCAGGCGGGAGCGTCCGCCCAGACGAGGGTGATCCCAGGCGCCCCAGGCGAAGGCCGCGATGGCGAAGGTCAGCGCGTAGGCCACGAGGCGGTGGCTGAGCTGCAGGCCCAGGAGGCCCCCAAAGCTCGGGAAGAACATGTCGCCCGCGCAGGCCGGCCACTGCGGGCAGACGAGCCCGGCGAAACGTGAGGAGACGAGGCCGCCCAGCGTCATCTGGGCGAGGTACAGCCCGGCGATGCCCCAGGCCAAGCCCCGGAGCGTGGGGCTCACCGGGGCGCTCAGGGCCGTGTCGTCCTGGGCCTCGGCGAGCTCAAAGAGCCTCGCGGAGAGCAAGGTCAAACACACGCCAAAGGCGTTGCCCACGAGCAAGTGGGAGGTGACCGTCCACGAGGCCAAGAGCTTGAGCACGGTGAGGCCGCCGAGCACCACCTGAACGGCGAGCACCACGAACGAGACGCCGAGGAGCGCGCGGCAGGCCGCCCAGGCGCGGCGATCTTGGTAGAGCCAGACCGAGAGGCCCACGAGCAGGATTGACACCGAGCCCGCGAGCGCCCGATGACCCCACTCCAAGACCACCCCGAGGTCCAGCGCCGGGACGAGCTCGCCAAAACAGAGCGGCCCGGCGCCTCGGGCGCGCACGACGGCGCCGAAGACCACCAGCAGGTAGGTGATGAGGGTAAGCCCGGTGAACGCCCTGGCCAGGGCGCGTGTGCGGTTCGCCATTCCGGCTCCTCGGCCACGGATCCTGAGGGAGCTCCTCAGGACTCGGTTTTTATGGGTAGGGGGTGCCTCACGCAACCCCGAGCGCAGCTATGAACCGACAAAAGCCCCCGTTGAAGAGGCTCTTCGGGGGTTGTCAAATCGAACCCGTCTCAGGGCTGTCGACCTTCGCGCGAAGGCTCACCCAGAGCACCACCGCCCCGGCGATGCCTAAGGTCGCCGAGAGCCCAAACCAGGTGAAGGCGTACTCCAGGTGGGGGCGTGTGCGGATGGTGTTGTGGTAGCCGCTCGCGGGGAGGGTGGTCGGGTCGGGGCTCGCGCTCTCGGCGAGGGGCGCTCCGGCGATCATGAACCAGTCCGGCGCGCTGGCGCCCAAGGCCTCGCCGATGGCGGTGGGGGCCATCACCCGCCAGCGCCGCCCGTCGGGGCTCGTCGGGGCCTCGGCGTCAAACTCCGCCGAGGCGCGGGCGACCCCGGTGAGGGTGAGCGGGCCGCCGAGGCTGCGCGCGCGGTCTTCAGCGCCGTCCAGCGGGATCCAGCCCCGATCGACGAGCAGCTCCGCCGGCGCCCCTGGCGGCGCGTCGGCGACGGTCACCCGCTGGATGAGGTGGTAGCCGGGCTCGCCGCCGACATACCGCCCGGCCAACAAGGCGTAGGGCTCGGCCTGGGCGACGCCCGAGATCTGAAGCTGGCGAAAGTTCGCCTGATCCCCCGGGATCCCCAGCAGCTCCGGCCCGGCGGGGGCCAAGGCCTGACGCTCCTTGAGCTCGGCGATGAGCGCGTTGGTCTCGTCGTTGCGGCGAAGCTGCCAGAGCCCGAGCCGCGCGAGGTTGACGACGCCGAAGAGGATGAGCAGCCCGGTGAGGACGGTCTTGAGGCGCATGGGGCTCCGAGATGCTCTCCTCTAAACGACCTCCACCGCTGGGGCCACCGCCTCGGCGAAGGCGGTCAGCGCCTCCGCGGACGGCGGCCGCAGAGCGGCGTGTAAGGCGGATCTGAGCTGCTGCGGCGTTTTGACGCCGACGATCACGGCGCTCACCCCGGGCTGTCGGGCCACCCAGCCGAGGCTCATCGCCGGGATGCTCTGGTCGGGCGGACGGGGCGCGGCGTGCAGATGTGCGTTCACCCGATCGCGCCGCTCGCTCGAAAACCCGAGTCGAGTCGAACGTTTGTCACCGGGCGCTAAGGTTCGGGATGAGGTGAGCGCGCCGCTCAAGAGCCCGCTCGCCAGCGGGGAGTAGGCCAAAAATGCGACGCCGTTCTCCTGCGACCAGGGGAGCAGCACCTCGGCGGCGCCGCGCTCCAGCAGGTTCAGCGGCGCCTGAACGCTCTTGAGCTTCTCACCGACGAGCGCCCGTGCCAAGGCCGCCTCGGCGACGCCGACATTACACAGGCCGATGCCGCCGATCTTGCCCTGCTCAACAAGCCGAGAGAGCGCCTCTAAGGTGTCGGCGAGGGGCACGCGCGGGTCGGGTTTGTGGGTCTGGAGCAGGTCAATGTGGTCCTGGCCGAGGCGCCTGAGGCTCTGCTCACAGTCACGTTGAACGGCCTTGGGGCTGAGATCTACCTTCACCTGAGGGTCTCGCCCGCCGAGATCAGCCTCGACGAGCCCTTCGCCCAGGGCCTCGTCCCAACAGAGCCCACACTTCGTCGCCAGGGTGACCCCCCGCGCGGCCTCTCCCAGCTCCCCGATGAGCCGCTCGGCCCGGCCAAAGCCGTAGAGCGGCGCGGTGTCGAGGCCGCGGATCCCGAGCTCGATCGCCGCGCGTAAGGTGGCCCGGGCGTCGTCATCTCTCGGCGCGCCCCAAAACCAGCCGCCAAACGCCCAGGTGCCCAACCACAGCGCCGCGCCGCCGCTCACTGGAGCTGCGGCCCCAAGATGGTCTGCACCGACCCACGCAAGGCCGCCTCACGGCGCGCCTGTTGGGTCTTCCAGCGGGTTGTCTCTTCCGCCGTGGCCTGCACCTCGGGCAAGGCCCACACCACGGCGTTCGCGCTGTCGATCATCGGCGGGCCAAGGAGCGTCGTGAGCGCGGCCCGGGGCGCGTCGGGGATACGCCCCTCGGCGCCGACGCCGAGCAGCTGCACCCGGCGGAAGCCCTTGTCGTAGAGCAGCCAGAGGTCCTCCCGATGATCGCTGGACAAGGGCGTGATCGGCTGGCTGGCGATGCTCGTGAGCTCCTTCACCAAGGGCAAGGCCGTGACGAAGGTGCGGCCCGACTGCGCGAAGTACTCCAGGCGCTCCAGAGGCACCGCTTGGATGGGCTGACCGTGGGTCATCTGTGCGGAGAGCGCGGCCCAGCGCGACTCTTTGGCCTTCAGCGAGGGCCGTGAGCCCGGGGAAGGCCGTCGGCGCAAACCGTTGCATCGGCCATGGCGTGAGCTGGTTTATCTGCACGTCGAGCCCGGCCAACACCGCGAGGCCCAGGGCGAGGCGAGGGGAGCCGGCCCGGGCGACCAAGGCGGCGCAGACCGCGAGGGCGGTCATGGTGATGGCGAGGGCCCGCACCGGGAAGTTCAGCGGCTCGGCGACATACCCAAGGGCGCGGTTCAAGAAGAAGAACGGCAGACGCACCCGGCTGCCCCCGGCGAGCTCGACGACCTCCCCGTTGACCACGAGGTAGCTGCCCATCGCCAACAAGGCGCCCAAGAGCGCGAGCACCACCCACAACATCGCCTGACGTGGGGAGCGCCACAACGCCAACAAGCCCAGGGCCAAGGCCGGCAGGCCGAGGTAACGCCCGCCGCCGTAGCCCATCCGCTCGGGGCTCGCCGTGGCGCGCTCATCGCGGCGTGGGCTCACAAGATCCAGAGGGTCGAGGCGGGCGGAGCTGGGGTCGGTCACGGGCTGGCCGTGCTCTTGGGTGATGTAGGCCAAGAGCCCCACGGAGGGCCGCTCGTCTTCGCCGTAAGACGAAGAGAATGTGCGCATCACCGGCAGCACCAAGGCGAGGCCGAGGCCGGCGGCGACGGCGTAGCGCAGGAGCACCCCGGGCAGGCTCCCGCGCAGGGGCAAGGTGAAGAGCGAGAGCACGGCGACGCTGAAGCCCAAGAAGAAGCCGTGGTAGAAGCACGACAAGGCCGCGAGCCCCAGGCTCAGCCCCAGCCAGACGGCGCTCTTGAAGCTCTGGGTCTCCTTGTGGTTCAGCCAGGCCAGAAGGCCGAGCGGCAGCCACCAGAGGTGCTGCAGCTCCCCGACGCCGACGTGCAGGGTGAACAAGGCCACGGCGCTCGTCTGGAGCATCACTCCGGCGGCGAGGCCCCCCAGCGGCTCGCCAGACACCCGACGGCCCAAGAGCGCGCCGCAGACGCCGATCAGCGTGAGGTTGGCCAGGGCCGCCAAGTTGGAGACGGTCACGACGGAGAGCGGCGCGAGCAGCACCACGAGCAGGCCGTTCAGGGGCTCGATGGGGTAGAGCGCCATGCCCTCGGGGTAGTTCACGAGCTGGGTCTGGAAGGGGATGGCGCCTTTGGCCATCACCTCGGCGCGAATCCACCACAAGGTCCAGAGGTGCTTGAGGCCGTCGCCGTGGGGCGAGCCGATGGACTCGGTGCTCAGGGTGAGCGCGAGCGGCCAGGTCAGCGCTACGGAGAGCAGCGCCGAGACCAGGGTCACCAGGAGGCTGTACGGGGTTCGCGCCGTCCAGGCGACGAGCGAGGTCATGGGATAAAGTTTACCAGAGCGTGACGATCGTATTGACGAGGTGAGCGGTGTCCGACCCTAGAGCGTGGCGTGTACGACGGGCGGAGGTTGATGTGCTGCTCCCTCTGCGGGCCTCGGTGCTGCGGCCGGGTCAGCCGATGAGCGCGGCGCGTTGGACCGGGGACGATGAGGCCGAACACTACGTCGCTGAGGCCCCCGAGGACGGTGAGATCGTCGGCGTCGCCAGCGTCTTCTTTGCGCCCCTCGGCGCCGAGGGCCCGACGGGGCAGCTTCGGGGCATGGCCGTCGCCCCAGAGGCGCGCGGCGGTGGGGTCGGCCTCAGGCTCTTGCGCGCCGTCGAGGCCGCCCACCCCGAGGGCCTGTGGTGCAACGCTCGGGTGAGCGCCTTGGGCTTCTACGAGCGCGCGGGCTGGCGGGTCGTCTCGGAAGAATTTGAGATCGTCGGCGTCGGCCCGCACGTCAAGATGCGCTTCGGCCCGAGCTGACGCCGCCGCCAACCCTCACGCGGCCCCGAAGACCTCTTGTAGCGCCTCGACGATGGGGTGGGTGAGCCCGCCCCAGGCCGCGCTGTCGTCCTTCGTGACGGTGACGAAGTTGTTCACCGCGAAGACCGAGCGCACGCCGGGGATCTTGAACACGCGCCGCGCGAGGGGGTGATCGTCGTTCGCGCTCGTGAGGTTCAGCGCCTTGGGGCCGATCTTCACGCTTAAGGTGAACTTCATGGCGTTGGGGTTGGGGGTGTCCTCAAAGCTCACCTCGACGGCCTCGCGGCCGCCGTGCCCATGATCGTGGCTGTGGCCATGATCGTGCCCGTGGTCGTGCTCGGGCTCTGGAGGCGGCGGCGCGTGATCGTGGCTGTGGCCGTGATCATGGCTGTGGCCGTGGTTGTGACCGCCGCCGTCGTCGTCGTCCCGCCCGTCGCCCCTGGGTCGGTCTTGCCGCCGTCGGGCTTCTTGCCGCCGCCGTCCGCGGGGGGCGGCGTGGCCGCGCCAGCCGGGGCGGCGAGCTTTGAGGGGTCGGCCAAGAGCGCCCGGGCCTCGGCGGCGGCGGGCACGGGCACGGCCCAGGTGATCGACACGCTGGAGGCCTCGTAGCGGCGCAGCACGTCCTCTACCAGAGCTTTGCCTTGGGGATCGCCCGCCTGGGCCTTCTGCACCGCGTCCTGCAGGGCGGCCTCGGCCTCGGCGTTCAGGCGCTCGATGGCGTTGTTGAGGCGGCGGTCGCGGTCGGCCAACGACAAGGCCGTGAAGGTGGCCAGGGCGGGGCCCTTCTCCGTGGCGCCCTCAGCGAGGGGCAAGGCCGCCACCTTGGGCCGCGCCTCCACCGACGGCGTCACCGGGCGGCCCATGGCCACCCCGGCGCTGAGCACGTACTGCTGGGCCTCGGCGACGGTGACGATGCCATCCGTCGCGCTGCCGTCGGCGCCATCGGCCCAGCCGCGCAAGGCCCCTAAGGTGAGGTAGGTGAACAGGCCGTGCGCCCCGGCGGCGGGGTAGATCTGGGCGTGGCCCCGGGTGTCGGCCACCCACACCGTCACCTTGTTGTTGTCGGACTCCGCCCACTTGAAGCTGAGCGGCGGGGCGTCCAAGGCGAGGAGCTCGTCGCGGCCGCTGAGATCAAAGGGCGCGTCGATGATGATCACGACCCGATCGGCGCGGGAGCGGGCGGCCATCGACTCTAGCTCGGGCAGAGAGAGCGCGCTGGAGAGCTCGTCTTTGGTGGTGTCGGCGCCGAAGATGCGCGCCGTGCCGTCGGCGACCGCGCCTTGGCCGGAGTAGTAGATCCACAGCGTGCCGCCGGGCTTCACACGGGCCACCCCACGGGCGACGACGGAGCGCAGCTCGTCATCGTTGGGGTCTTGGGCCACGAAGAGGTAACGTTTGTTGACCCCCCGGGTGTACTCCAGCCACTCCGCGACCTCCTCGGCGTCTCGGCCCGCGTGCAGGGCCGTCCCGAGGTGATCGTAGTCTTGCACCCCGATCACGACGGCCGTGTCTTTGGTGTTTCGCGCGCCGGTGCGAACCGGCTCGTCTACAGATGGCAGCTCTGCCGCCGCTACGCTCAGCACGAGAGAGACCCAGATCATCGGTCTTTTGCGCTCCTAGCCGGGGGTATGGTGACACGAGCGGCGACGAAGGGCAAGGGATCCCCACCCATCGATTGGATCTAGGGCCCGGCCCCGGCGGTGGTACGCTTACGCCGACGTGATGCACCCAAACGCTCTGGAGAGAACGCCATGAAGGCTTCATCCCTCGCCCTCGCCCTCTTGTTCACCTTGGCCGCGTGCAAAGACGACAGCGACGACGTCGGCGACGACTCGACGATCAGCGGCACCGACTCCGACACCCCCGACGACACGAACGACCCCGACGACACCGACGACACCAGCGCCCCCACGGACAACGACGGCGACGGCGTGCCCGCTGAGGAGGACTGCGACGACAACGACGCCAGCGTCTTCCCCGGCGCGGCCGAGACCTGCGACGGCCTCGACAACAACTGCGACGGCAGCGTCGATGAGGGCGCGCTCAGCACCTTCTACGTCGACGGCGACGGCGACGGCTACGGCGACACCGCCCAGCCCATCGAGGCCTGTGAGGCCCCCGACGGCGCCTCGGCCTTGGGCGACGACTGCGACGACGAGGACGCGGCGTTTAACCCCGGCGCCTCGGAGACCGACTGCGACGACCCCAACGACTACAACTGCGACGGCTCCACGGGCTACGCGGACGGCGACGGCGACGGCTTCGCGGCCTGCCAGGAGTGCGACGACGGCGACGCCGGGGTGAACCCCGACGCGACGGAGATCTGCGACGAGCGCGACAACAACTGCGACGGCGCGACGGATGAGGGCGTCACCTCCACCTTCTACCAAGACCGCGACGCCGACACCTACGGCGACGTAGACTTCCCCGCCGAGGCCTGCAGCGCGCCCTCGGGCTACAGCGCCGACAGCACGGACTGCGACGACGACGCCGGGGCCGTGAACCCCGGCGCCACCGAGATCTGCAACGACCTCGACGACGACTGCGACGCGCTCATCGACGGCGATGACGACAGCCTCGACAGCGCCTCGGCGACGAGCTTCTACAGCGACGAGGACGGCGACGGCTTTGGCGACCCGGCGAGCGTCGTGTTGGCCTGTGACGCCCCCTCCGGCGCGGTCACCGACAACACCGACTGCGACGACAGCGAGTCCGACGTCTACCCCGGCGCTGTGGAGACCTGCGACGGTGAAGACGACGACTGCGACGGCAGCGTGGACGAGGAGGCCACGGACTTCGCGACGTACTACGCCGACGCCGACAACGACGGCTACGGCGACGCGGACTACACCGTCGAGGCCTGCAGCCCGCCCACGGGCTACGTCGCCAACACTGAAGACTGCGACGACGGCGACAGCGCCGTGAACCCGGCGGCGTCCGAGGTCTGCGACAGCCAAGACAACAACTGCGACGGCCTCACCGACGACTCCAGCGCCACCGACGCCAAGACCTACTACGCCGACGTCGACGCCGACGGCGACGGGAACCCCTCGTCCACCATCAAGGCCTGCACGCGGCCCTCGGGCTACATCGGCAACAAGAAGGACTGCGACGACGGCGACGCGGCGATCTCCTCCAAAGCCACGGAGATCTGCGACAGCAAAGACAACGACTGCGACGGCACCATCGACGAGTCCGACGCCAGCGACGCCAGCACGTATTACCTCGACGCCGACAAAGACGGCTACGGCACGTCGAGCTCCACCACGAAGTCTTGTTCGTTGCCCACGGGCTACTCCAGCGTGAGCACGGACTGCCGCGACAGCGACAACACGGCCTACCCCGGCGCCACCGAGGTCTGTGACGGCGTAGACGACGACTGCGACGGCGACGCCGACGAGGGCCTGCTCGGCACCGGGGCGTCCTGCGCCGCCGTGGACTGCGCGGAGATCCTCGCCGACAACCCCTCAGCGGCGGACGGCAGCTACACGCTCTACGTCGGCAGCAGCACGTCCGTCGCCACCTACTACTGCGACATGACGACGGACGGCGGCGGCTGGACCCGGGTGAAAGAGGCCGCCCACGTCTACGGCACCTCCTATGACACGAGCTACTACAACAGCGAGGGCTTCACCTGGCAGGAGGCGCTCTTCGCCTACAACTCCGGCTCGGTCTCGGCGCATTGTTCGTTCCCCGGCTCGATGACCGGCTGCAACCCCATCGGCTTCCAGTTCGGCAGCGCGAACTGGGGCGTGGCGCTCAACTGGGGCTCGTCGTTGTGTGGCATGTCCACCACGTCCTACACCGCGGCGACCACCTACGTCGGCGGCTACGACTGGGTCATCGACTACGGCAGCTCGACGACGACGACGATCCGCCTGGGCACCTTGGAGGGCGTCGCGGGCTGCACCACCAGCGACAACCCCGGGAACGCCTACATCGACGTGCTCGTGCGCTGAGCACGCTAGAGGCCACGACGGAGGAGCTCAATGGGCCCTCCGTCGATGGCCCGCGCCGAGAGGCGGCGCTGGTGCTGGGGCGGCGAGGGCTCGACGGAGACGACACACTCCGTCTCGCCGTCGCGCCCCGCCCCCTCGACGAGCTCCCCGGCGATGATGTAGCCGGGCAGCCACAGGCGCACGCTCGGCGGCGGCATGGCCGGGCAGCCCAAGGCGCCGACGAAGCCGACGATCTCCGGCAACAAGGCGTGGAGCGCCTGCTCCTCTTGGCGAAGGGAGGCCTCGACGGCGCGGGCCCGGGCGGCCTCTCGCTCCTCAGGGCTGACGTCGCCGCCGACGAGGTTGAGGCGGCGGTCGCCGGGGCTCACCTTGGGCCCGGTGGCGACGGTGACGGCGCCGTTGAGGCGGTTCACCCGCATGAGGCCCTCCTCGCCCTCGACGCTGGGCTCCACGGCGAAGGTCAAGAGCAAGAGCGGCCCGTCCTCGCCGAGGCGCACCCGCTGGGGGCCGGGGCTCATCCACAGGCTGTCGTAGACCTCGACGTTCACGATCCCGTCCGGCTCGAAGGCCAAGGCCCCGACGAGCTGCCCCGCGCCGTCGTGCAGGCGAAAGCCCCCGCGCGCCCAGGCCAAGGCGGTCTCGGCTTGGGCGGCCTGGCTGCCCTTGAGCGCGGCGGTCAGGCGCGCGGCGTCGGCGGGGCCCGGGGCCCGGGTGAGCGAGAGCGCTCCGGTGAGCCCGGCGCTGGGCAGGATCAGGCGGTCGTCCTCTAGGCGCGCCGCGGCGACGGCCTCCCCAAAGCCCGAGACGACGGGCGCGTAGAGCCAGGTCTCGGCCCCCTCGACGACGAGCTCACACCGCACCGCCCCCGCCGTCGACCAGCCCGGCCCGGCGAGGGTGATCGTGCAGCCGTCGCCCCGAAGCTCGCCCACGACCCCCTCACCCTCCAAGGCCCAGACCCCCTCAGACAGCCGCGCCGCCGGCGCCGGATCTTCGCCGCCGCAGCCCAGGCCCAAGAGCACCACGACCACAAAGTCGCGCTTGCGACCCCAGCGCGCGGCCGAGTACAACGACATCGTTCGGTCAGGGCGAGACGGAGAAAACATGCGCTGGACTCTTCTGTTGGGGCTCGTGGGCCTCTTGGGCTGTGGGGACAAGGATAACGCCGGAGACGACAGCGGCGGCGACGACACCGGCGGCACCAGCCTGCCCGAGTGGAGCTGGTGCGCGGCGGGTGAAGCCGTCGGCGGCGGCTGGGACGGCGCGCTCACGATCTCCGAGGACGCGCTCTACTGCGGCGAGTCCCGCGAAGACCGCAGCCTCGACGAAGAGCAGGCCGCCAAGGTGCAGCTCAGGCTCATGGCCGCGGACCTGGACTTCCCCATCGACGGCGGCAGCGGCGTCGTCACCCTGCCGGCCTGCGCGGCCTTCGCGCCCGACGAGGAGGGCCTGCAGACGAGCGGCGAGGGCGTGCTGAACATGACCAGCGTCACCTACGGCTCGGAGACCTTCTTCAACCTCTTCATTGAGCAGCCCATGGTCGGCCCGGACGGCGTGGTGTGGACGCTCCGCGTCGGGATGAGCGGCACGGGCAAACCCGAGCAGCTCGACCTGCACGGCGACTACGCCGGCCCGTTCCTCGACCCCCAGATCAGCATGACGCTCTGCCTCGGAGACTGCGCGGACTACACGGACCAGCGCCTGCTCGGCTCCTGCACCTTTGAGGGCGTCGGGAGCCAACGCCACGACCTCAGCTTTGAGGGCGGCGAGCTCGGCCTGGAGCTGCGCATCGGTGACAGCTTCGCGAGCACCGAGCCCGCGATCTTGCTCAAGGCCGAGGGCAGCCTCAACGGCGAGGCCTTCACCCAGACCGACTACTGGTCCCTCGTCTACAACCCCGAGCACCACCACTTCTCCCGCGACGCCCGGGTGTGGCTCGACCAGCCCATCGGCGACGTCTGCGCCCTGGAGGCCCTCGGCTTCGATCCTTGGGGCGAAGACCCGGCGACGACGGTGCGCGCCTTGGGCTGCGACGGGGCGCTGCTCTCGGAGCTGCCCCTGACCGGCGAGACCTACACTCCAGACGAGTGAGCCTTACTCGACGGACTCACACTCCACACGCAGGGCGAAGGGCGCCTCGGTGCCGCTCGGGGCGTCCACCACGACCAAAAACCGCTTCTCTTCGAACTCGTGGCTGATCTCCACCGAGCCAGAGCGGCCCAAGCCGTCGCCCTCACACACGAAGGTGGTCTCGCCGCCCAAGGTGGGGCACTCGTCGGGGGCCCAGCGGAACGCGGCGATGGCCATGTCTTGGCAAGGGAAGCTGTAGTAGATCGTGGCGAAGGTGTACTCGGGCAGCATCAGCTCGTAGGCGCGCTCGGGGCCGTCGTAGTTCTCGAAGGGCACGAAGCAGTAGGAGTCTTCGTAGACCTCCCCCTCGATCTGGTTTGAGCCGCCTTCAGTGGTGCCCTCGATGCGGTCGCCGCAGGAGATCACCCCGGTCAGGCAGTCGGGGCCGCCTGGCGGATCCGTCGAGAGCTGATCGTCGTCACAGTCCGGCGGCTCGACCCCGCCGCCGCCGCCGCCGTCGTCGCTGTCGCCGCCGAAGATCCCGCCGCCGGAGTCTCGGTTGAAGATCCCGTCGCCCTCCCCTTTGCAGGCCACGAGGCCCAAGGAGAGGCCGACGATGGCCGTGGTGAGGCCTAAGTGCCTTGGCATTCGATCTTCACGGCGAAGGGGGAGGCCTCAGCGCCATCGACGATGAGCAGGTAGCGGCTCTCGCGGTCGGACCACATGGTGAGCTCAGCGCCGCTGGAGTCCTCTTTGCCCTCGCAGGACGTGATCGTGTGGTCTTCGTTGGGGCAGCGGCTGTCGTCTTCCCAGCGGGCGAAGGCGATGCCGTGGTCGCTGCAGGGCGCGGAGAGCGAGATGGTGGCGACGACATCAGCGGGCAGCTCGACCTCGTACACCCGCTCGGGGCCGTCGTAGCTGGTGAACGGCACAAAACACTTCGCGGCGCTGTAGAAGTCGCCGTCGTAGACGTCGCTGCCGCCCTGGGTGGTGGCGGTGACGACGTCGCCGCACTTGAGCGCCCCGGTGAGGCAGTCCCCGGCGCCGGGCGCGGCGGTGGAGTAGCTGGCGTCGCAGTCGAGGCCCGGGTCCCAGTCGGTGTCGCCATCGGCGTCGCTGTCGCTGTCGCTGTCTCCGTCCCCATCGGAGTCAGAGTCGGCGTCACCGTCGGCGTCGGCGTCCCCTTCAGGGTCGTCGGTCTCGCTCTGGCCCGGGACAGAGTCATCCGCCGCGCCAGAGTCTTTGTCTTTCACGTTGAACTCGAACAGGCCGCATCCAGCGAGGATCGCGGTGAGCATCAACCCCACCATCCGTCACCTCCTGGCCCACCCTAACTCAAGAGGGGTCACTTCCGCTGAACTTTCTATGAGTTAGGACACGCTCAGGATGCGAGAGTCTACGAGCCCTCACGCGCTCGGGTTGACTTCTTTGCTTATGCCTGCGAATCTACTCCTCGCCCCCCTCCAACTCCCGGCGGAGCGTGTGCTCAGCGTCCCCCCTCCACCGCCCCGCCTCGCGCTCCCCGGCTCGATCCACGCCGAGCAGGAGACGTATGAGGCGTTCTTCCATGCCTGCCGTCAGATGATGACGCACCGGCAGGCCTTGGCCTATCCGGTCCTGGAAGACTTCATCCTGCGCCATGTAGACTTCGGCACGCCCAACGCGGCCTTGCTCAGCCACATCATGGCCGAGTCGCTGTTCAAGCGCCTCGACAGCAATCTGCTCGAAGGCAAGAACATCTACGTTCAGTCCTTCGATATCCCGCAGATCAAGATGTTCTACAAGATGGCGAAGGCCCTGCCTCACGTCTTCGTGAGCCACGACATCGCCAACCAGCACCTCGCCCAAGGAATGCGCGAGACCCGCGAGGTCACCTTCTTGGAGCTGGGCATCGGCAAAGGGGTGCAGCTCTGGAAGCTGCTCACCTTGTTGATGTTGGACTGGAACTGCCGGGTGGAGCATGTGCGGGTCATCGGCGTCGACCCCGACCCGGCCAACTTAGAGGACACCGGCGCCAGCTTGGCGAAGCTGCGCAAGATCCTCCCGTTCAACATCACTTATCAGCCGGTGTGTAACGTCATCGAAGAGATCCCCGAGCACGATCTCTCCGCCATGGTCGGGGGCGGCGGCGAGAACCTCTTCATCAACGCCGCCTTCACCCTGCACCACACCTACTCGCCCCCCGACAACAAGACGACGCGCCTGCGGCTCTTCCAGCGCCTCGCGAAGCTGCGCCCGCGCACCTTCACCCTCATCGAGCCCCACTCCGACCACGACACCGAGAGCCTGAGCCGCCGCTTCCACCACGCCTGGAACCACTTCGGCACCATCTTCGACCTCATCGACCAGTCCGAGCTCTCCCCCGGCGAGCGCTTCATCATCAAAGAGAAGTTCTTCGGCCGTGAGGTCCGCGACATCTTCGGCTCTTCAGACCGCTTCCGCTGCGAGCGCCATGAGCTCTACGAGACCTGGCTCTTGCGGTTCGCGCGCGCCGGGTTCAAGCCGATCACCCACTTTCGGCCCGAGCTGAACCTGCCTGAGACCTGCGAGGCCGAGACCTCTGATGGAATGGTCCGCCTCGGCTTCGCAGGAACGTGTATTCTCTCGGTCTTCGCCCAGACCATGTGCTGACCCGGGCGACCCGCCCCCGGAGACACCTCAATGAGTGAGCCCAAGAATGAATCGTTGCAGATCTTCGGCAGCCTCGTCGCAGGCTTCGCCCAGGCCTGCGTGAACCTGAACATCGTCGCCGGGCAGCGCGCGGGGCGCCTCTTGAGCAACTACGAGTTCGGCGCTTGGTACCCCTACGAGCGCCTTCGTGAGCTTGAGCGCACCGTCATCGACTCCTACACGAGCAGCGAGCCGATCCTTGAGCGGGTCGGCATCGAGATGATGAAGGCGTGGTACACTTTCGGGCCCGGCAAGGAGTTCATCAAGCGCGGCGAAGACTTCCTTCACTTTCAGACCGGCTCCCTCGGCTACGCCAGTGTCGTGAAGGGGCCTCCTGAAGAGGTGGGGCTGTTCGTCTTGGAGCACATTGACCCCGCGGCGGGCCGCGCAAGAATCCTCTCCACCACCCCCTTCGACAAACACCTGGAGCGCGGCGTGCTCATCGGCGGCATGAGCGCCCCCGGCGACCTCGACTTCGTGGACGTCGTCTATGACCCGACCACGCATCGTTACCTCGTCGAGTATCATTGAGCCCGCCCACCCAAGCGTCAGATCCCGCGATCCTGCGGCGGAGTCCTGGATGAACGGTTCCACAACATGGCGGCGACCACACGGCTCGGTCGTGATGGGCTCGTCGACGAGGGCAAAGACATGACCCTCGAAGAGCTGCTCGCGCTCAACGCGCCCCCGGCGGACGCCGCCATCTCCCCCCAAGAGCTCGCGCGCTTCTTTTGGAAGTACAAGGGTCTGGTCAAGGAGCGTGAGCGCGCCAACGCCTACTGGAGCACGACGAACGACAACCTCAAGCACGCCTATGAGCGCCTGGACGAGAAGGAGCAAGAGCTCGCTCGCGCCAACGCGATCATGCAGGACGACCTCCAGGTCGGCAGCCAGATCCAGCAGGCGCTCATGCCCCGGGACGCCAGCGCCTTGGGCGCGGGCTTTGAGGTCGCGGTCTACCATCGCCAGATGACTGAAGTCGGCGGCGACTACTACGACTACTACCGGGTGAAGGACGGCAGCGTCGCCACCGGGGTCTTCGACATCTCCGGCCACGGCGTCTCCGCGGCCTTGGTGATGGCCTGGCTCAAGTCGCAGCTCGCCCAGGCGATGGGCCACTCCGACTCCCCGGCGGAGATCCTCTCCCAGGTCAACGACGTCAGCTACGAGTTCCTGCGCGAGGTCAAGAAGTACGCCACGGTGAACTTCGTCGTCTTCGGCGAAGACAGCCTACGTTACGTCTGCGGCGGCGGCTTCGGGCTCCTGTTGAGCGGTGATCAACACACGAGCATCGACAAGAGCCAGCACTTCTTGGGCCTGCGCAAGAAGCCCTACGTCGAGCACAGCCTGCCGTTTAAGACCGGCGACGTGCTGGCGCTCTACACCGATGGCATGGTCGAGGCCCAAGACGCCACAGGCCACGACTACACCGTGCGCCGGGTGAACGCCCTGGTCGAGCAGCACCGCGAGCGTCCTGTTCAGGAGATCGTTGACGTCTGTGTGGCCGACTACCAGGCCTTCCGCGGGCGCGACTCCGACGACATCACGCTGATGGTGCTGAGGAAGGTGGGGTGATGGTGGGTCCCTCTCCCATAGGCGGATCCGAGCTTGAGAGTCAGCTCGCCAAGGCGAACATCTCGATCTCTTATGCTTTCTCCCCGATTCAGTTCATCCTCTGTGATCTCAGCGGCTTGATCGGCAACTTTTGCCAAGAGCTGCTCGGCGCCTTCTACCCCCGCATCGTCAGCAAGCGGGCCAACATCCTCATCAGCGAGCTGGTCACCAATGTCCTCCAGAACACCGTCGAGCCGACGAGCCAGATGATGCTGGACCTCGACGTGAACCAGGACCGGCTCATCATCCGCGTGAAGAACGCGGTCACTCCAGACCAATTCGACAAGGTCCGTGTCCAGGTGGACAGGATCAATCAGGCCGAGGACCTCAAGAGGCTTATGCGAGATACCATCCGGGAGCGTAGGCGGCTCAAAGAGAAGGGGGGCCTCGGTCTGATCCGCCTGGTCGCAGAGAACAAGTCGCAGCTTTCTGTCAGCTATGAGGGCGGCTATCTGGTCGTGACCTCACAGCTCGACGTGGGAGGTACGCCATGAGGGTGCTCACCTACGGGGACATCATGGACGGTGGGCAGTCCGTCTTCACCTCGGTGGCGCGCTTGGACGGCGACCATCTGGAGGTCGCCTTCAACGGCGTCATCCGCGTGGAGAACCCCCACAAGGAGCTCAAGAACTACCTCGACGAGCTGTCCAGCATCTTGCCGGACTGCGGAGCGAGGAAGGTCACCTTGGACTTCACGGGGCTGTCCTTCTGCAACTCGAACGGCTTCTACGTGATCATGGACATCACCGAGCTCATCTACCAGTCGGTAGACGGCCCGGTCGTCGTGAAGCGCCTAGAAGAGGACGATTGGCAGCAGGAGACCTTGCCTATCCTTCTCGACATCGAAGAAGAAGAGGTCGGCGCTCGCACCCGGTTCGAGGACGTGAAGGAGCTCTGAGCCTCGCGCTCAGAGCGTCCTGCGTCAGAGGGGACCTATGCGCTCGCGCAGCATCTTAGATCTGGTAGAGTTCGTCGTCTTCGAGGTTCGAGGCGACGGCCAGGTCAGCGCGCGCAACACAGGCGCGGTGAAGCTGCTCGACGCGCTCCTCACCCCAGAGCCCAGGCTTCAGGCCCTCTTTAACAAGGCCACCGTGCCCGAGGTGACGTCGCACCTCGCCGCTGGGGAGGAGCTCTACGCCGAGCTCGCCCTCAAAGACGGCAAGGTGGTCTCGGTGAAGTGGCAGATCATCCCGGTGATGACGCCCGAGGGTGAGGTGCTGGAGTGTGTGACCGCCAACTGGGACCCGGTCGTGGGCCTGATGGAGACCTTCCAGAAAGAGAGCCTGCTGTTCAAAGAGCTGGCGCTCAACATCATCCCTCGGCACATCGCCGGGGAGCTGATCAACACCCGCGCCGTGCGGCCGCGCGCCTACCGCGACTGCACCATCCTGTTCACCGACGTCGTCGCGTTCTCGAAGCTCGCTTACTACTTAGAGCCCGTCACCCTGGTGCGTAAGCTGAACGCCTACTTCTCAGCCTACGACGACACCATGGACCGCTTCGGCATCGAGAAGATCAAGACCATCGGCGACTCCTACATGTGCGCGTCGGGCCTGCCGATGAAGAAGGAGTCCCACGCCGTCGATGGCGCCTTGGCGGCTCTGCACATCATGCGGCTGATGAAAGAGATCCGCAGCGAGCCCCGGGTGGTCGGCGGCTTTGACCTCAACAACTGGGACATCCGCATCGGGATGCACTCCGGTCCCTGCATCTCCGGCGTCGTGGGCAACAAGAAGTACTTCTTCGACATCTGGGGCCACTCGGTGAACGTCGCCGCCCGCATGGAGAGCGCCAGCGAGCCCGGCCGCATCAACATCTCCGCGGCCACCCACGAGCAGATTCAGGCCTTCTTTGACTCCAGCTTCCGCGGGCTGCAAGAGGTCAAGAACATCGGCGAGGTGGGCATGTTTTTCCTCGACCGCCTCAAGCCCCAGTTCAGCGCCGACCCCGAAGGCTGGACACCCAACGACGCCTTCTACGCCGCCTACTGCGCGCACTTCAACATCACGGCGACCTCACGAAACCTGCACGTCTACCCCGACGGCGTGCAGACCTTCTTGGGCCTCAAAGGCAAAGCCCTCGCCCCGGGCGACGAGGGCTAGGCCCGCTCAGACGCCGGTGAACTTGATGTCCATGGCGCGACGCAGCGCCGGGCGCTCGCCGAGGCGGTTGAACCAGTCGGACACGTTCGGGAAACGCTCTAGCTCAAGCTGGATGAAGCGCCGCCCGTCCACCCAAGGCCAGGTGGCGAAGTCGGCGATAGAGACCTCATCACCGCCCAGGTAAGGCGCCTCGCCGAGCCGGGTGTTGAGCACTCCATAAACCCGGTCCACCTCCTCGCGGAAGTGCGCGATGCCTACGGCGTCGTCGCTGTGGCGCCGCAGAAACTGCCCGAGCTGCCCGGCCATGGGCCCGACGGCGGACATCTGGAAGTGTAACCAGGCCAAGGTGGAGGCCCGGGCTTGGCCGCTCGTCGGCAAGAACGCGCCGAAGCGCTCGGCGAGGTGCTGGAGGATCGCGCCGCTCTCAAAGACGACGATGGGCGCGCCGGAGTCGGTGTCGACCAAGGCGGGGATCTTGCCGTTGGGGTTGAGCTTCAGAAAGTCCGGGGCCTTCTGGGCGCCGTCCAAAGGCACCGGGCGTAAGGTGTAAGGCGCCCCGAGCTCTTCGAGCAGGATGAGGGGCTTACGTCCGTTGGGGGTGTTCCAGGCGTAGAGGGTGATCATGGCGGCGCGCTCCGGGGGTCAGAGGAGGAGGAAGAGTTGGAGAATGACACGCCTCAAAGCTCGCCTCCGCCGGTGCGGTAGAGTAGCCTCTTGGGCGTGAGGTGTGGATGCTCGTCGCGGGTGATCGTATCGGAGAATGGGTCGTCGAGAGCCAGCTCGGCGAGGGCGGCATGGGCGCGGTGTTCGCTTGCCACAGCGGCCTGAGCCAGCGGGTGAAGGCCGCCGTCAAGGTGCTCAAGCCTCACGACCTCGGCGCCGCCCGGGAACGATTTGTTCAAGAGGTCGAGGTGCTCGCCTCGCTCAAACACCCCGCCGTGGTGCAGGTGCTCGGCGGCGGCGAAGACCTCAGCCGGGGCCTCTTGTACATGGCGATGGAGCTCGTCGAGGGTGAGCCGCTCTCCGAACGCCTCAAGCGTGGGCCTCTGGGCTGGGACGAGGCCTGCCGCCTGTTCTCTGAGCTCGGCGACGGCCTGGTGCTCGCCCACCGCGCCGGGGTGACCCACCGCGACATCAAGCCCGAGAACATCATGATCACCCGGGAGGGCCGCCCCAAGCTGCTCGACTTCGGCGTGGCCGTGCAGACCGGCGCCGAGCGGTACACCCAAGACGGCAGCGTCGCCGGGACCTTGGCCTACATGGCCCCGGAGGTCTTTCAGGGCGCCCAGGCCGACCCCCGCGCCGACATCTACGCCTTGGGCCTGGTCTTATGGGAGGCGCTCACGGGCAAATCCGCCTTCGGCGGTGAGAACGACTCCGGCGGCGCCGTGGTGGCGCGGATGATCGGCGCGAAGCTCAGCGCCGAGCCGATGGACCCGGGCCCCAGCTCCCCCGAGGGTGTGCGTGACGCCGTTCGCCGGGCGACGGACCCGATCCGCGAGAGCCGCTTACACGACCTGGAGCAGCTCGTGCTCGCCCTGCGCGCCGCGCGTGGGGAGACGAGCAGCCTCCCACCGCGCCCGCCCACAGACGCCCGGCCCCCGGTCAACGCCGCCAAACCCGCCGCCCCCAAGCCGAGCGGCGGCATGGGCACGGGCGCGAAGGTGGCCATCGGCGTCGCCATCACCTTCGTCGCGCTGTGCGGCTTCGGCTCCATCGCGACGATCTTGGCGCTCACCGCCCTGGGCAGCTCCTTGGACACCCTGTTCACCGGGGTCTCCGACACCGTGGAGCAGGCGGGCGGCGGCGGCCACTCCACGACGATCCCCGGCCTCGGCGGCGGCAAGGTGCCCGCGGGCTTCCCCTTTGAGGTGCCCAAAGACGCGGAGATCATCTACGGCGCCAAGAACAGCTCCAACGGCCAGGTGAGCTACGCCGTCACCTTCACCACGGACGGCGACCCCAAGAAGCTCGTGGACCGGTATCGCCGAGACTTCGTCGCCCGCAAGATGGAGCTGAGCGAGTCCACGAGCGAGACCTCCGACGGCGTGACCGTGAGCGTGAGCGGCTATCGGTTGACCGGCGAGGTGGCCTCGGTGACGACGATGCCGAACCCTATGGGCTCGGGCAGCTACGTCACCTTGAGCTACGTCCCGGCGAGCCGCTGAGTCGCCGATGAGCCTCAAGCGCCTCGCTGTGCTCTGGTTTGGCGCCTGCGCGCTCTTGGGCCTCGCCCTGCTCGTGGTGCGCGGCGGCGGCCCCGAGGCGCCCAGCGCCCCGGCGCCCGTCAAGGCTCTGGCCCCCGAGACGCCCCCACCGGGCGCGGCGCCGGAGACGCCGACCGAGACGCCGACCGCGCAGACGCCGACCGAGACGCCGCCCAGCGCGCCCGCGGCGGGTCGTGTGCGCCTCCTCCGGGCGCCGAGCCCACGGCAGGCGCCGAAGGCCGAGGCCGCCGAAGACAGCGACCCGCCCAACGGCGGCGTTGACCCCTCGATCCCCTTGAGCGCCGAGGGCATCTCTTCAGTGTTCCCCCAGCTCCGCGAGTCCATCGCCGAGTGCATCGACGCCTGGGCCGAGGTGGACCCGTCGATCTCCGGCAGCGTCGTGCTCAGCTTCACCTTGGGCCCCAACGGAGTTCAAGACGCCTGGCTCTCTGAGCGCGGCGACATGCCCGCCGCGGTCACCGGCTGCTTCTCAACGGCGGTCTACGAGCAGGCCTGGCCCCCGGCGCCGAGCGGGATCGAGGTGACCCTGCCCTTTGAGGTCGAGGCGGGCCTCGCCCCGGCGGAGCCCGGCGGCGCGCTCAAGGACCGTCGCGGAGAGGCGCCGCCGTCGCCCGGCTAAAGCTGGCGCCTCCTCCGAGTCTGTGGTTCATCCCCCAACACGCAACAGCGCGTCGCCGCTCAGGCGTAAGGCCGGGGCGGGCACCGGGCGCTCGGCGGCCCAGCGCTCGGCGGCGGCGAGGCGCTCCTCACGGTCGATCTCCCGCCACATCGTCAGAAACGCCTGGGCCTCGCCCACCAAGAACGGTCGCAGGCCCCAGCGCGGGTCTTCGCTCACGAAGAGCTTGCCCGACTGTACGTCGAGCACGGCGAAGCGGTCGCCGGGCTGGGAGTTGGGGCGAAGGGCGTCCTCCATCAGCAGCAGAATGCACTCGATCTGGCGTTTGGAGAGGCTGCGGCTGCGGAAATGCAGCTTGATGACCGTGCGTTGTCCGTTGAGCAGGAGGCCCAGCTCGGGGTTCACGCGGATGCCGAGGTCTTCACGCTGCCAGAGCACCGGCTGGGGCTCGAACCAGACCGCGCTCTTGCGGCCCAAGAATCGTTTGTATCCGGCGACGGCGGCGCGATAATGTTCGCGGCGGGGCTCGGGCTGTTTGTTCACCAGCTCATCGAGATCGTGCTTGTCGATGAGGCCATCGCGGTGGGAGGTGACGAGGCCATCGCGCAGATCGCGCCAGAAGTCGCGGATAGGGTCGTAATCGCCGCGGCCGCGGATCTCACGAACGAGGGTGAGCCGCGCGCTGCCGACGCGGGTGACGAAGTTCACGAAGTCGGTGAGAGAGATCTCGGGCATCAATGCTCCCTTCTTTGGGGTTTTGAGGCGCAGGCGGAACATGGCATGACCTGACATGACGTGACCTGACATGACACAGTGAGCGCCGCCAATGAGGCGGCCTCTCGGGCTTGGGCGGCAGCTTCCCGCGATCGTCGCGGGCTCTTCGTTCAGCCCAAACAACATAACATGAGACGGCCCCGGAACAGGCCAAAACCTGTCCGGGGCCGCGGGGATGTCTGTGTCCAGATCAGCGGCTTCACCGCCGATTTTTGACCGGATCAGGCCAGGCGGACGTACTCAAACTCGACGGGTTTGCCGTCGATGCCGCGCCGGGGAGCGGCCACCCAGTTCGCCATCTTGCCGGGCTCGATGACGGGCTGCATGAGGCTGGAGACGTAGGCGCGGTCGGCGTCGCTGGGCAGCCACTCGTGGGCCCGGGCGCCGAACTCGTCGGCGGAGATCAGCTCACCCGTCGGCGTGAAGTGGGCGCTGGCGTAGATGCCTTGGCGGCGGAAGAAGCGGGACGACGGCAGCTCAATGCGCTCATCGGAGCCCTCCTCAGCGAGCGCCTCGTTCCAGCGCTTCACGACGCGGGCGCAGTCCTTGATGTAGGACTGGCGCAGCACCTCGTTCATGGCGTTGCGCAGGGGCACGTCCTCCACCTTCAGGCGGCCACCCTCGACCACAGGCAGGCTGTACATCTGGTTGAGCGCGCTGTGCTCGGTGAAGTCTTTGGCCTCACGCCAGCGGCCCTTGAGGCCCGAGGCGAAGTAGTCCGCGGCGTTGGAGCTGATCTCCGAGCCGAAGAGGTCCAGAGAGTAGCTGAACCAGTAGTTGATCCACTTGCGCACGGTGCCGACGTCGATGCCGCCTTGGTTGCGGGCGTCGCCGTTGGGGTCGAGCTTGGCGAGCTGGGCCCCGCGGCGCAGCACACGCTCCACGCCCGTCTCGCCGACGCTGAGGTGGTGAGCCTCCTCGGTGAGCATAAACTTGCAGGTGCGGGAGAGCGGGTCAAAGCCCGACTCGGCCAAGGCGCCGAGCTGGTACTTGCCGTCGCGGTCGGTGAAGCAGGTGAAGCAGTAGAAGGTCAACCAGTCGGGGCAGGGCTGGTTGAAGGCGTCGAGGATGCGGGGCTTGTCGGGATCGCCGGAGCGGCGGGCGAGGAGATCGTCGGCCTCGTCGCGGCCGTCTTTGCCGAAGTGCGCGTGGAGCAGGTAGACCATCGCCCACAGGTGGCGGCCCTCCTCGACGTTCACCTGGAAGAGGTTGCGCATGTCGAGCACGGACGGGCAGGTCTTGCCCAGCCAGCGCTGCTGCTCGACGGACGCGGGCTCAGTGTCGGCCTGGGTGACGATGATGCGGCGCAGGGCGTTGCGGTACTCGCCGGGCACCTCTTGCCACACGGGCTCACCGGCGTGGTCGCCGCCGGGGATGACGCGGCCCTCCTCAGGGGCGTCCAAGAAGATGCCCCAGCGGTACTCGGGCATCTTGACGTAGCCGAAGTTGGCCCAGCCGCCGGGCTCGGTGGAGACCGCCGTGCGCAGGTACACGTCCGAGGCCTGGTAGCCTTCGGGGCCCATCTCGTTCCACCAGTCCAAGAACGCGGGCTGCCACTTCTCTAAGGCGCGCTGGAGGCGCCGATCCGTCGAGAGGTCCACGTTGTTGGGGATCCTCTCTTGGTAGTCGATCGAGCTCATGGTCACTCCGTCTGTGTGGGTTTGGCCCGCGGGGGCTGGTGGTCAGGTGCGTTTGTAATCGAAGGTGGGGCGCTCGGGGTGGCCGTAGAGGGTGAGGGCCCCCTGGGCGCCGACGGCGTTCGGGCGCTGGAAGATCCAGTTCTGCCAGGCCGTGAGGCGGCCGAAGATGCGGGTGTCGCAGCTCTCGGCGCCGACGAAGCGGAGGTTTTGTTCCATGCCGGTCAAGGCGTCGGGGGAGAGGCTGGCGCGCTCCTCGATGCTGATGCGCAGCTCATCGTCCCAGTCGATCTCATCGGGCGCCGAGGTGACGAGGCCGTGATCCGCCGCGTCTTCAGCGGTGATCGCCTCGTCCAGGGCCTCCAGCTCGGCGACCTTCTCCGGCTCGCCGTAGTAGCGGACCTCTAAGCGGGTGCGGCCGTTCATCATCGGGAAGCGGCCGAAGTTCGCCGCGCCCAGGCGCAGGGCGTTTTTGCCGTCGTCATCGGCCAGCATGAACGAGCGGTCGGCGGAGACGGCCAGCTCAAACAGCACCCCGGCGAAGGCGTGGCCCGGGCGCAGCACGGCGTACATCGAGCGGGACATGTTGTCCATGCGGCGCAGGGTGCGGCGCTGGAGGCAGATCGTCTGTGTGGCGAGCCAAGAGCCCTCGGCGGCGAGGGTGGCCAGGGCCTCGTCCCAGGCGAGCACCTGGGCCTGATCCCCCGCCGTCTCGATGAGCAGGAGGCCCAGAGTCGGGTGGTTGAAGCGCAGCTCAAAGATGAGGCGCTCCAGCTCACGGAAGGCGGCGATGGACCAGGCGCCGTCACCCAAGGCCAAGAGCGCCTCGTGGCTGGTGGGCGGCGCGGAGCTGGGGCCCTTCACGGTGAGCGTGGCGGTGCGCCCGGCGTCGTCGAAGGTGACGGAGACGTGCTCCCCGGCGAGGCCACCCTTCACGGCGCTGATCTTGAGGGGGTTGAGGGTGACGCCCGCCGAGCCGACGGTGGCGCCGCCGGACACCTTGGCCGCGGCCTTCTGGGCGACGGACTTGACGCCCTCAGCCCAGCGGGAGCGGGGGAAGGCGCCATCGACGAAGCGGCCCTTGAGGGCGTCCCGGGCCTTAAAGCCCTCGGCCTTCGTGCAGAAGAGGTCGGCGAGATCGCGGCGGACCTTCCGTTTGTCGGTGAGGCGGGTGAGGCCGCCGGTGCCCGGCAGCACGCCCAGCAGCGGCACCTCGGGCAGAGACACGGCGGAGGAGCCGTCGTCTACGAGGTAGATCTCGTGGCAGGCCAAGGCCAGCTCATAGCCGCCGCCAGCGCAGGCGCCGTTCACCGCGGCGATCACCCGGGGGCCCTCGGGCTCCTCCAGGGAGCAGCGCGTCTCGTTGGTGAACTTGCAGAAGTTGACCTTAAACGCGTGGGTGGACTGGGCGAGCATCCGGATGTTGGCCCCAGCGCAGAACACCCGATCCGTGGCCGAGGTGACGACGAGCACCTTGACCTCGGGGTGCTCAAAACGGAGGCGCTCGACGACGTCGTAGAGCTCGATGTCTACGCCGAGGTCGTAGCTGTTGAGCTTGAGCTCGTAGCCCGGGCGTAAGCCGCGGTCTTCGTTGACGCTCATGCGCAGCGTCGCGACCTCACCCTCAAGGGCGAGCTGCCAGTGGGTCCAGCCGTAGGGTTGAACCTCAAAGGACACGGGGGTCTCGACACCTTCAGCCATTGGCTCATCCTCGCATGGGGGTAGAACGCAGTATAATGCGGAAGATCAGGTTTGCAAACGAAGCGTAGTGAATTATACTGCATCAATGACCTCCACGAGCCTCCCCCAAGACGGGCCCACCCTCCTCGCGGCGCTGGGCCGCCGCCTGCGTGACCTTCGCCAGCGCCGTGGCCTCACCCAGAAGGCCCTCGGCGAGCGCGCTGGCGTGTCTCCGCGTTTTCTGGTGCAGGTCGAGGGCGGCGAGGGCAACCTCAGCGTGCTGCGCCTGGCGGAGCTCGCCGAGGCCCTGGGTGTGTCGTTGACCCAGCTCGTCGTGGGCCTGGGCCCCGGGGACGATCCCGACGACGCCCTCGCGGCCCGCGCCTTGGCTCTGCCCCCTGAAGAGCGCGCGGCCCTGCTCAGCAGCTTGGGCGCCCCACGAGAGAAGATCGCCCTGGTCGGCCTGCGCGGCGCGGGCAAGTCCACCGTCGGCGCCGCCTTGGCCGCGCGCTTGGGTTGCCCCTTCGTAGAGCTGGATCGTGAGGTCGAGGCCCGGGGCGGGATGCGCATCGCCGAGCTCTTTGAGTACCACGGCGCCGATCGTTACCGCGCCCTGGCGGCGGACGCGCTCTCGGCGCTCCTCGCCGCGCCGGGCCCGGCGGTGATTGAGCTCGGCGGCTCGGCGGTCACCGACGCGGCCCTGTTCACCCGCCTCCGCCAGCGCGCCTGGGTGCTGTGGCTGCGCGCGAGCCCACAGGAGCACCTCCGCCGGGTTCAAGCCCAAGGTGACCTGCGCCCGATGACCGGCCGAGCCGACGCCTTGGGGGAGCTGCGCCAGATCCTCGCCGCCCGGGAGCCGATCTACGCCCAGGCCGATCTCACCCTCGACACCGAGGCCTTGGGGATCGACGGGGCGGTGGAGACGGCGTGTCAGCGGTTGGGGGCGGGGCGCTGAGCAGGAGCGATGGACCTCTCCACAGCTCTACAGCGGAGTCCTTTTGTTGTGGTACTCAACCCCGGGCAGACCGGCGAAGTGCGCGTCGCATGTGACCAGCGGTAGGTCCGCGTCCACCGCGTGCGCATAGATCGTCGCGTCGGCGGTCGCCAATCGATGTTCAACACACAACCCTGCGGCCTTGATCGCCAGCGTCGGGTCCAGGGACTCTATCGGCGAGCACATCATCAAGGCGAGGACCTGATCCGCGGCATCCTCACCCGCGGTTCGCAGAACAAACTTGTAGACCTCCAATAAAACGAGCGTGGGCACTACCACCGCGCGAGGATCAACGAGCTCGGACGCCGCGAGCTCGGCCAGAGGCCCGCTCGTGAGATGTTCAAGCCAGATGGAGCTGTCAACAACCTCTACGGCCGACGATCCCGGTAACCTTCCGTGTCCGCCCCCTCTGCGATGCCAGCGATCTCCTCCAGCGTGGGCACGGGCACCAACACCACGCTCTTCCTACGAGGGATCACCGTGTAGGCCTGTCCGGGCCGCAGGTTAAGCGCCAAACGAAGCTCCTCGGGGAGGGGGCTGTCGGAGTTGACGATCTTGGCCTGCATTCGAGCCTCCAATCGTTCGTTTATCGCGCGTCGGTGGGGCTGGTGTCCGCTGGAATCCCCCCCATCAACAGCGGCCGGCTGCAGGCCGTGCAGGCGTCCCACAAGGGCGCCTCGGTGAGCTGACCCCCACTGAGCGTGATCTTGGCGTTGCAGGCGGGGCACTCGCCTCGGGCGTCGGTGAGCTTGGCCTCTGTGCGCCACGCGCTGCGGGCGGCGATGAGCCCGGCGAGGGGCAGGAGCCAGGTGGTGATGAGGTGAACGGCGGGCACAAACACGAAGATCCCCGCGCCGAGCAGGCCCAAGGCGGCGAAGCCCGCGGCCCGGCCCATCCGCTCGCCGCGCTCGTAGCGGGTGAGCGTGGCCGTCGCCGGGCGGGTGGCGCCTTGTTCGGAGCGTAGGGTGATCTGGACCTCTTGGGCGCTCCTAGATTGGCCAGTCATGGGGCCTCCGCGCTGGCCTGGAGCTGCACCAAGAAGCGGTCGCCGCCCTCGTCCTCGTTAAAGCGGCATTGAATCTCGGTGACGCCTTGGCGCAGCACCACCGTGGGGGCCTCGGGGTCACCAAAGGAGCTCACCGAGCCCCCGGCGATGATCGCCGTGGCCGTCGTTTTGCCCTCGTCCCAGCGCAGGAGCTTGTCGCCGAGCACGAGGCACCCGGCGGTGCCGTCCGCGCCCACAGAGTCATCGTGGTACAGCGCGGGCAGCTCCTCGGCGGTGAGCACGCCCCAGCGGCGCAGCTCGTTCAGCCGCCAGGCCTCTAGCTTGGAGCCGCCCACCAAGGGGCTGCCGAAGGTGGTGCTCACATAGACGCCGTAGCCCGCGAGGCCCGTGCACAGGATCGCGCTCCCGGCCACCGTGAGCAGCAGCACCATGTACGCGGCGAGCCCGAGCTGGGCGATGGCGCCGAGGATGCCGCCGGGGGCGTCTTCAGCGGAGGGTGACTCGTAGAGGGGAGAGGGCATCGAAACCTCCGGACGGGGGAGGCTTAACCCGGTCGGGGCGCGACGGTGCGGGCGGGGCTCCCACACCTCCCGCCCAAGGTGTTACCAGAGGCCGCCCAAACCGCCCCACCGGAGCCCCAGTATGAACGCCGACCCGGAGCTTGGCCGCCTCCAGAAGCGCCTCTTGCGTGAGATCGGCACGCTCAACGAAGAGTTTGGGCTCATCGAGGCCAACGACCGCATCATGGTCTGCCTCTCCGGCGGCAAAGACAGCTACGCCATGATGGACCTGCTCGACACCCTGCGCCGCCGGGCGCCGGTGCCGTTCTCGCTCATCTGCGTGAACCTCGACCAGGGCCACCCCGGCTTCCCCCAGCACGTCATCGTCGAGTGGTGTGAGGCCCGGGGCTACGAGCACAAGATGCTCAACGTGAACACCTACGCCGTCGTGCTGGAGAAGATCCCCGTCGGCAAGACCTACTGCTCCTTGTGCTCTCGCCTGCGCCGAGGCGTGCTGTACAACGCCGCCGTAGAGCTCGGCTGCAACAAGATCGCCCTCGGCCACCACCGCGACGATCTGCTGGAGACCGCGCTCTTAAACCTCTTCTTCTCCGGCCAGCTCAAGACGATGCCGCCCAAGCTCCAGAGCGACGACGGCCGAAACATCGTCATCCGCCCCATGGCGAGCTGCGCAGAGGACGACATCGCCGCCTTCGCCAAGCTCTCGGCCTTCCCCATCGTGCCCTGCGACCTCTGCGGCAGCCAAGAGAACCTCCAGCGTGCCCAGATGAAGGCCCTGCTCAAGACGCTGGAGGCCCAGAACCCCGCCGTCAAACAGAACATGCTCCACGCCTTACGAAACGTGAAGCCTACGCACCTCCTCGACCGCGACCTGCTCAGCCGCCTCGGCCTCACCCTGCCCCAGTCGAACGACGACAGCCTGATGATGCTCTGAGCGAGCGCCCCGGCTCAGCGCTCGATGTGGGCGCGGATCGGAGCCCCTTGTCCGGGCGAAGCTGGAGTGTGCTCGACCCGTAGCTGACTTCCTCCACGACAACTGCGGGTCCCGCCCTCCACGTTCGGGGGGGCACCAAGCGTCGCAGCGCCGCTCGTGTTAAATGCCCTCCTCTGAGGCGCCCCGTGACCGTCATCGACCTTCTCCGCTCCAATCTCTCTGTCCTTCCTGGCGGCCAACCAAGCGACGTTCCGTGATCCAACACGCCTCGCTTGGGCGCGCCCTGGCGGTCCGCCTGCGTCTACACACAAGAGCCTCTTCACCCCCCGCGAGACCTCATGAGCCTCATCACCCTGCGCGCCAAAAACTTCCGAAAGCTGGAGCGCTTTGAGTGGTCGCCGTCTGGGGTCTGCCTTTTGTCGGGGCCCAACGGCGCCGGAAAAACGACGGCCATCGACCTCCTGCGCTTCTTGCGGGCCACCCTCATCAGCGGTCACACGAGCGGCTTTTACTCCGTGGGCGGCGATCACCTCATCTCCCGTTCGGCGGGGTCGACCGAGCTCGTCGAGCTTGAGGTCATCGTGGGCGACGTTCGGTGGAGGCTCATGCTCCCGATGTCCAATGCCGGCCTCAAGGGCCACTTCGGCGAGGAGCTTTATCACGGCGACCAACTCGTCCTCCGGGCCGCCGCGTTTGAAGAGACCTGGACGTGGGGCGCGCGAACGATGCCGCTGGACGATACCCGCTGCTGCGCCAAGGTGGTGTGGGACCGTGGGGAGGCGCCGTGGATGGAGCCCCTCTACCGCGCATTGTACGACCTCCGCACCTACGACCTCTACATCAACCAGGTCCGGTTGGGGACCACACGCGAGGAGCGAAACTCCTTCCTGCACGGTCATGGCCAGAACTTATGGGCCGTGCTCGCCAACTGGCAGCAGGCGCCGAGGCGTTATGTTGGGAAGTTTGATTGGGTCATGGACCAGGCCCGTCAGGCGTTTCCCGACCTCATCGAGACCATGGAGTTTGACCGTGGGGAGGCGTTCATCTACCCGCCGGGCGCCACAGACCCCGCGGATGGCCTCCCCCCACGACGCCAGGCCGACGGGCTGCTCACGGGCCTCTGCCAGCTCACCGCCGTCGCTGGGGCGCTGCCCGGGAGCATCCTCGCCTTCGACGAGATCGAGAACCAGCTACACCCGCACGCGATCCGGGTCATCCTCGCCGCGATGCGGGAGCAAGCTGAGGCGAATAACTTGACGATCCTGCTGACAACACACTCGCCAATCGTGATGAATGAGTTCTCATCGGAGCCGGATCGTGTGTTTGTACTTGACCCTGACATGGAGCAGAAGCCCGTCGCCCTCGACCATCTCAAGAACCCCGACTGGCTGGCGATGTTCTCGTTGGGCGATCTCTACGATCGGATGAAGTTCGCGGCGCCATCTACGCTTGCGCCACCGCGCGAGCACGACGGCGAGGGTGGAGATCGCTGATGCGGGTGTCTTTGATCTCCACGGGTCAGATGGAGTTGTTGGGCTTACCCGCCATGCTGACAGCCCTCTTTCCAGGGCAGCAGTTCTTTGCTGAGCCCTACTCACCCAAAAAGCCTCATCATGGGTTCACCAGCTCGACTGTGCGACCACTTCAGCCGAATGATCCTCCAGGAAACGCGGCGAAGCTGCTCACGGCGGCGCTCGGCACCCTCGTGCCCGAGACCCAGGGGTCGCCCGCCGACGCCGACCTCGCGGTCATTCTTGAGGACGTTGAGCTTTGCAACAAAGGAAACGAGGCGGTCGTCACGGAGCACATGAGGGAGTCCGCGCGCCGATGGCTCGCCAGCCGGTCAGGCGCCGATCGTGCTCGCCTCGGTGCGCTCATGAAGGACAAGGTGTCCTTCCACCTCGCCGCGCCGATGCCTGAGAGCTGGTTCTTTGGAGATCTGGCCGCGCTCGCGACGGAGGTGCCGGCCGCCCACCTCCCGCCACGATTGATGGACGGCAGAGATCTGGAGGACTTCTTGACCGATGACGCGGCCTACGACGCGGACGTGGCCGCGAGCGGCGCGGCTGGGGTCGCGGGTGGGTCGAGGCCCAATCGGAGGCGACCTTGGGCCTGTACGCGACCCAAAGAGCATCCGAAGGCGTATCTGGCCTGGCTGCTCAGGGACACCAGCCTCGCCGACGGCAGCTCCTACAAAGAGTCCCAGGAGGGTGTTCGCCTCCTCTCACGGCTTGACTGGGGTGCGGTGCTCTCGAACCTGTCCTGGTTCGGGTACGCCCGCGCCCTCATCCGTGACCTGGAGTCCGCCCTTGGCGTCTCTGCTCGGGGAGTTCCCGCAGAGGGCGTTGAGGCCCCGCTGACCAGCGTTCGCGCCCGTCCGGACGCCCACGTCCTTCGGAACCTTTGAGGGACCGCGCACGGATCCTCAGCGCACGGGCCTTTAGCGCTCGATGTGGGCGCGGATCGGGGCGAGGCGCGTCTCCTCCAGGTCATCCCGATAGAACAGGTTGTAGGTGTCGAAGGGGATGAGGCGCAGGTCTTTGGGGTGCACGATGTGTACGCAGCTCTTCTTGACGCTGCGCACGTCGAAGCTCCAGGCGTCGATGAACTGCATGATGATCACGCGGAACACGTCGTTGTAGCTCAGGGCTGAAGGCGCCTCCAAACGCGGCAAACAGCACAGAAGCTCACGCAGGGTCGCGCTCTGGCTCTCGGGGCTGTGGTTTGTGGCGAAGAGCTTAAAGAACCAGTCCCGCACCGGGGCCTCTTTCTCGATGCTGATCGTGTTCTTGGGCCCGGCGAGCAGCACCTCCGGCGGGATGAGGCCCGTGAGGGGGATCGCCCCGGTGGGCGTGCGCATCGCGTAGGCCATGGCGATACAGTCGGGGTGGCAAGGCACGGGCAGCACGTCCTCGGGTTTAAACACAGACGTCTGCTCCAAGAGCTTTCGGCGCACCTCGGTCAGGGTGAGGCGGTCGCGGGCGGGGTCAAAACCTTCAGCGCGCCCGGCGTCTTGGATGGGCTGGAAGGTCACACCCCGCACGCAGGGCTGGGTGAGGGCGAACTGAACGATCTCGCCCAGCTCATCATCGTTTAGGCCCTTCTTGAGGGTGACGACGAGGGTGGTGTGTAGGTTGAGCTCGTTTAAGGTGTCGAGCGCCCGGCGGCGGATGTCGCGCAGGTCTGCGCCGCGCAGGGCCAGGTGCGCGTCACGCTTGAAGGAGTCGAACTGTAGGTAGAGCTCGAAGCCGGGCATGTAGCTGGCGAGACGGCGGGCGAACTCTGGGTCTTTGGCGATGCGGACGCCGTTTGTGTTCACCATGAGGTGCCGGATGGGCCGGGCCTTCGCCGCGTCGAGGATCTCAAAGAGCTGGGGGTGCAGGGTGGGCTCACCGCCAGAGAGCTGCACCACGTCGGGGGCGCCCTCGTTCTTGACCACGGCGTCGAGCATGGCCGTGACGTGCTCTAAGCTGCGAAAGACCGGGCGGTCGGGGCCCGAGGCCGCGTAACAGATCGGGCAGCGCAGGTTGCAGGAGTCGGTGATCTCGATGATGGACAGGCAGGAGTGCTGCTCGTGGTCGGGGCAGAGGCCGCAGTCATACGGGCAACCGTATCGAATGGGCGTGTTGAACCGCTGGGGCATCTCCGGGGGCTTGACGTAGATCTCCCGGGCCGCGCGGTAATACTCCACGTCGTCGGCCAGAAGCGCCGTTGACCAGCCGTGATCCGGGCAGCGGCGGCGCAACAAGACCTTCCCGTCCTCGATGAGGATCTTGCCCTCGGCCTTGCGGTAACAGACCGGGCAGATGGAGATCGCCAGATCGTAGTAGAGGTAGGGTCGGGTGCGGGGCGTGTGCGGGGAGGTGAGCGTGGTCATGCTTTGCCCTCTAACGCCAGGACGGCGCCGCCGAGGGCGATAGGGTTCACCCAGGAGGCGTGAACATGACCAAGATCGGATCCCGGGCCCTGCTTCGCGCAGTGACCGCGCTCACCGTGGCGTACCACACGCTCTG
>JAKLKE010000239.1:2165-9266 GCA_023150775.1 Myxococcota bacterium | reverse complement strand
CCCCTTCGGCGACACCGCCCCGCTCTACCCCGGCGAGGCCCTGGAGTGGTGGTCGCTGACGCCTTGACCTCGCCAGACCCCCTCCGCGTGTGGTACAAGTCGGCCCCCCCAACTCGCCGGGTGAGGGACAAAACGTGAACCGAACCACCTCACACCCGCTGCCGGGGGGCTCGTTCACGAGCGCAACGACTTACCGCCCGCCCCCAACCTCGTTCGTGAGCGCCAAGAGGTCCTCGATGCTCCGCAGGGCCTCACCCCCAGACGCGAGGGTGGCGATGCCCCGATGAAGGTGCCGGGAGAGCTCCTCCGCGACGGCCTTGTCGTCCTTGGGATCGATCCCGTCCTCGACGCAGCGCTGGCGCAGCAACAACAAGAGCACCTCGCTCAAGGCGCCCGCGAACACCGGCCAGCTCATCTCAATGTTGCTCATCTCTTTGCTGTGCAGGGCGCTGGGGCGCGTGGCCTCGGCCAAGGAGCGGCAGAGGGCCCAGCGGCAGAGGATGTTCCACTGGTCGATGCGGGTGAACCGCTTGAGGCGGATGAGCTGGTCGCGGGCCTCGGCGCTGACCCGGACGGTCTTGGTGGGCGGTGTCATCACTCAGCTCCAGAAGTAGCCAGGGAGGATCTTGGAGCTTCTCATCTCGGGATCGTGCTGAATCCGAATCACCCGGTCGAGCACGTCCAACGCCTTGAGCTGGGCGTAATGGGCCTCGTCGATCTCCGTGTCGGTGCTCAACAAGATCACCTGATGGCTCGCGTGGGGGAAATACCGCTCCACGAGCGCTGCGCGGTGCTCAGAGTCCATGCGGCTGAGCGGCGTGTCGATGACGACGGGCAGGTTTCGCCCCGAGGCGAGGCTCAAGGCCCAGAGGTAAGCGACCGCCAAGAGCTGCTGCTCTCCGGCGCTCAGGCGGGCCTTGTCGACGCTTCGGCCCTCGGCGTCGTGAAGGGTGAGGGCGAAGGTCTCGGGGTCTAAGGTCACGCGGTGAATCCAGTCACCTTTTCTCGCCAAGCGCTGAAGGCGCTCGGTGATGAGCTCCTCGACCCGCGCCAGCTTCTTCTCTTTGAGGCGCTCGGCGTAGCGGGAGAGCAGGTCGGTCACCCGGCCCGCCGCGCCGACAATGCGCTGGGTGGCGTCGGCGACCTCGTGCGCGGCCTTGAGGTGGACGAGCTGCTTGTTGAGCTGATCATCGAGCCGCTTCCCCTCGATGACGATGGTCTGATGCCGCTCCTCGGCGACCCGGATGGCCTCTTCCAACACGCCGACAGCTTGGGCGCGCGTCTCCAGCTCGCTGACCAAGAGGCTCGCCTGCTCGGCGGGGGCCGCCGCGCCGAGCTTGGCGGCCTGGGTGTCTACGGTGACCTCGGCCTTGGCGAGTCGTTCGTTGGCGCTGCGCGCCGCGATCGTTGCCCCGCGCAGACCGGCCCCCGCGACCGCCTCGACGACGTGAAGCTCTGCGCGTGTCACGCCGAGGCGCTTTGGTTGACGCTCGACCGTGAGCCGGTCGTTGTACAGCTTCTCCTTGAGCCGCTTGATGAGCTCCGGCCCGGCCCTGAGATCGGCGAGGATCTGGACCACCTTCTCATCCCGCTCCTTGATGTGGTCGGCCAAGAGCGCCCGCTCCGTCGCGGTCACCTCCTCCGATGCGGCTTGGAGCGCCCGTTTGAGCAGTTGATCCACTAGCCGCAGCGGCAGCGGCCCCGCCGCGAGGTCCACCATCTCCGCGCGCACCTCGGCGGCGGCCTCACGCGCCTCGCGCAGCGTGTCCTCCACCTCACCCCGCTTCAAGGTGATGTCGGCGCCGGACACCGTGAAGCCCTCTCGGGCACGTTTGAGCGCCGCTTGGGCCTCGCCGAGCCGGGCGCGCAGCGCCTCCAACGCCGTGAGCGACGCGGCCTCCTCCGCGTGATGGACCTTGATCCGCCCCTCCAGCTCCAGCGCCTTCTGCTGATCCGTAGGGGTCGCGTTGTCCCGCAGCCGTCGCGCGGTGATGACGCTGAGGTCTTGGGCGAGGCGGTGGGGGAGGTCGAGACCGAGCAGGCTCCGCACCGCCTCCCGCACCTCCTCCGGGGGCGTGTCATGCACCGCGAGGGAACGAACCTGCTCACCGTCGAAGAAGAACAGGCCCGAGATGCCCAAGGGCACGAGCTCCTCCACCCGCTCGGCCCAGGTCTCGGTCAGCTCGGCGTCGAAGGCCCAGCGGCCAGAGGGATCGTGAAACACCTCCACGCTCATGCCGTCCGCGACATCGCCCGGCGTGAGATGCCAGCGGCGCGTGACCCGGATCGAGCGTGTGCCGTTGGCGTCGGTGTGGTCAAACCGGAGGGTGACCTCGGTGGGCTCCGCGACGGAGGCGTCTCGGTTTCTCGCCGCGCGCAGAAACTCGGGCCAGGCCAAGGCGCCGCGCTGGCTCAGCCGCGCGCGAGGGCCGTACAGCGCGAGGAGCACCCCCTCCAGAAAAGAGGTCTTCCCCGAGCCGTTGAGCGCGCCCACCAGACAGACCGTCGCGCTCTGAACATCTCGTGTCGGGGCGACCTCGATGATGTGAACGCCACGAAATGGGCCGTAGTTCTGGAACACCAGAGATCGGAAGATCACGCCTCGCCCTCAGCCGAGGCGCCGGTCATGGCGCTGAGCAGATCCAGCTGGTCCACGGAGGAGGCCCCGCGCATCCGCTCTCGGGCCTTCGCGCGTCGAACCGCGTCCTCGTCCGTGGCGAAGCCGCGCTTGTCCAGCGTGTCCTCCAGGGCCTTGAGCACCCCGACCCGTCGGGCCATCGAACGATAGCGGCGCTCGGTGTCCAAGAGGCTCGCGGTCAATGAGAGCAGCGTCTCGTCGCCCTCACACACCTCCTCCAGCACAGCGAACTCGTCGCTGCCCAGAAGCTCGTCGGTCTCCGTCGCCCGGGGGTAAGGCGCGCCGGTCACCTCTTCATAGATGCGGGGCAGGCTGTCGTGAAATTCGTGCTTCTCGACGCGCCAGATGCGGCGAATCTCCTCCAGCTCCGCGAGGCGGATGAGCTCGATCTCCCGCGCGTCGGGGGGGCCATCGCGACGAAGTTGAGTCTGGGTCTGCAAGAGCGCCCGCAGCCAGTGTTCGCGCCGGTCGCGGGTGTAGGGTCCACGAATCGGCTCACCGTTGAAAAGCTCCACCCGCCCGCTCATGCGGCGCACCTCACGCCAGCCCTCGTCCTTCTCACGCTGCACGTCGTCGAGCTGGTTGCGCAGCTCCAGAAGCGGCAGCATCCACTCCTTCTCGTCATCGTTGGCGATCATCGCCTCCATGGAGCGGTCGCGCTCGACCATCGTGCACACCCAGCAGCCGAAGCGGCTGTTCCCGCAGCTCGGCGTGCTCGTGTCCACGACCAGGGGGCACTCGTTGTCGGCGCTCGCGCCCCGGTAGAGGGTCATCAGGTCGCGGTTCCAGTCGTCGCCGCCCCAAGGGCTCTTGACCTGCATGACGTAGAGCCACACGTCGTCGTTGGTCCAGTCCTCAATCGGCGTGTAGATGAGGCTGTTGGGCAGCTTGGAGTTGGGGCTCAGGTGGTCCCGCACCCGGCGCTCCTCATGCCGGGTGAGCGCCGCGTGGCGTCGGCTGCTCTCGGCTTTGCGGCTGCCCAAGACCAGGATCGCCTCGCCGCTCTTCTTCACCACGTCGCGGATGAAGCGGTTGGACGGGTTGATCTTCATGCGCTCCGTACACCAGCGGAACATCGGGCGCGGCGCCGGGTAGCCCCGCCCGATGAGGTTCACCCAGAAGGTCTGGGAGATCTCCGGCGTGAGCATGTGCGGCACGAACGGCAGTCCTTGGGCCTCCGCCGCTCGCTTCATGCGGTCGTGGCTCGCGGCCACCCAGCGCGCCACGATGGGCGACTCCACCAAGGTGTCCGTGGTGATGACGTGGATCGGCTTCTTTCGCGCCTCGGGCGGCAGGCCCCGGATGGCCGTCCACACGAGCTGCAGCACGGCGGTGGAGTCTTTGCCGCCGCTAAAGCCGAGCACCCACGGGGTCGAGTCCTCTTGATAGAGGGCCTGCACCTCCTCGGTGATGAGGTGGATTCGGTGGAGCAGGTCGCCCGAAGAAGTGTTGCTGGCCGTTTAGAAGACCCCATGCGGCGCACGTTGACTTGGGATAGAGTTGCCGGGCACTGCCGCGAGATCCGCTTCTGCGCGCTAACATCGAGCCCCAGATGGCTGAGCCCCCCCTCAACGACTTCCCGACCTTACGCCGCATCGCTGCGCAGCATGGTGTAGGAGAAGACGAGATCGCGGCGCTCCTAGAAGAGCACGAGCTACCCCCCGACGTGGCGGAGGAGCTGCTGCACCTCGCGGCGGTGGAGTATCGGAGCATCTCCCGTTGGGGCCAGAAGGCGGCGTTCACCGGGGACGTGGAGCGGGTGATCAATGAGCACGCCACCGCGCCGAGGCGCTCGTGATCATTCAGTCCTTGACCGTTGAGAACCTCTTCTCGTACCAAGGTAAGGTCACCTTCGACCTGAGCCCCCGGTCGCCCGAGCGCCCCATCGTCGTCATCCGGGCGCGCAACGGGCAAGGCAAGACCAACCTCCTGAACGCCCTGAAGTTGGGCCTTGGCGGGCTCACCGACACCCTCCGGGCCGACGCCGCGTCGGTGGGGCAGTTTGTCACCCACAACGGCTACATCTGGGGGGCGCCGCACCAGCGTTGGGAGGGCATCATCAACCGCCAAGCGCGGCAGCGCCCATCTTCAGAGATGCAGTTCGCCGTGACGGTGTGTGTTCAGGAGGGCGCTGACACCGTGAAGGTGCGGCGTTCTTGGACACCGGAGCAGACCGGGGCGCGTGGTGGTTACGCCGGCAACCTAGAGGTGTTCGTGAACGGCGGCTATGCGTTGGGGGCGCAGGAGGCCGAAGACCTCCTTCACCAGGTCATGCCCGCCGATCTCCTGCCATACTTCCTCTTCGACGGCGAACTCGTGCAGCGTATGGGCGCCTTCGCTGGGAGTAGCCTCCGGGAGGACGTTTACAGGCTCATGGAGCTGAACCTCATCGAGCGGCTCAGCCGAGAGCTGAAGGTGAAGGCTGGAGAGTGGGTGCGGGAAGCCCAGACTGCTGAGGTAAACGCCCGCGCCGTCGAACTGGAGAACGTCATCCGTCGTTGTGACGCCGAGCAGCTCAAGGTCAAGGAGGCCCAAGCGCGGCACAGAGCCGACCAAAAGAGCTTAGACGCTGAGAAGAAGGACGTTGAGCGACGGCTCCGACAGTTTGATGACTCGGGCCGGGACGACCGTGTGCGATTGAAGTCGCAGGCCGAAGTCGCGGAGGCTCATGCGCAAGCGCTGCGGAGCAAGGTGTTCAATGAGCTGCTTCCGCTGAGCCCGCTGATCGTCAACGAGACGCTCGCGAAGGAAGCTTTCGCCCAGGTTGACCGCTCGCGGTTGAGCGCGCAGACGCGAGACGAGTATTCTTTCGCGAGGATCTTGCTTGAGGAGCTGCCCGCCAAGATTGCGAACGATCCAGACCTCAAGGATCTGAACTCTGAGCAGCGGGCAATGATCATGAGGGTGAGCCGTGCCTACTTGGCGAAGGCGCTTCCGTCACCGGCTGCGCCTCAAGAGAGAGTTTGGACCCGGCTAAGCGAGTCCCAAGCGGCGGAGGTGCTGCGTACGCTGAGCGATTGGAGCGGTCTCGGCGCCACCCAAGGGGCGCGCGAGCAGCTTAAGGCGCTCGCTGACGCCCAGGCGACGGCTTCAGAGCTCAAGGAGCGCCTCGCGCATACGGCGGACCTCACCGTAGCGCAGGCTACTGAGCGCGCGCGGCTGCAAGGAGAGCTCGGGCGGCTCAGTGCGGCGTTAGAGCGCGCCAGGATTGAGCTGGAGCGCCTCGATGGTGAGCTCTTGCGGCTCGGTCAGGAGCGTGGACGAGCCTCGCGAGACCTGGAGTTGGCATTGGCGGAGCGCGCCCGTCGCGAAGACGCCCGCAGCCGGGCGGGCTTGGCCCAGCGCGCGGCGGACTTCACCGAGGCCCTGCTCAGCCAGGCGGCGGGCCGTCGCCGTGACCGGGTGAACACCCTGATCAATGAGCGCTTCGCCTCCTTGTTCTCCAGCAGCGCCCAGATCGGTCGGCTAATCATCGACGACGACATGCGCCTGCGGTTGTACACCCCCGATGGCCGGGTGGTGGAGCCGTACAACGTCAGCGCCGGGATGCGCCAGCTCATCGCCGTCTCGTTGTTGTGGGCGCTGCAGGGCGTCTCAAGTCGGAAGATGCCTGTTGTGATGGATACTCCCGTCGCCCGCCTCGACCGCGAGCACCAAGAGCGTGTGCTGTTCAACTACCTCCCCCACGCGAGCAAGCAGGTGATCTTGCTGCCCACCGACGCCGAGCTCGACGACGCACGCCTTGACCGCCTCGCGCCCCACATCTCGCACGGCTACACCTTGATCAACCAGAGCGGCGAGGCGACCCAGCCCCGTGACCTCGTGATCCCGGGGCGGATGCCATGAGCGGGCGAGTTTGCACGTCCAAGGTCAACGAAGCGACCATTGACCAGCTCACCGACGCCCTCGGCGGCGCGGGCACGGCGGGCCGAGGGCGCGAGAAGTGGCGGATCCTCCGCCTCGCGCTGGCTGTCTCCATGCGCCTGCCCGTCGACCCCAAGGCCAGCCCGGCGGACCTCATCCGCGACCTCTCCCGCGACGGCGCCGAGTACCGCCTCCAGCAGGTGACCGGCGAGGGCAAACCCGGCAAACAGGCCAGCGACCTCGACCTCACTGACGCCCTGCGCGCGATGCTCGGCGTGCTGCACCAGCGTGACCTCTTTGCGCCCCCGAAGGAGGATCAGGAGGAGGACACGGAGCAGGGCAAGAAAACGAGCAAGAAGAAGGACGCCGAGCCCGCCCCCTTCGAGTCCCTCCTAGAGTTCCACATCCACCGGGGCCTCAGCACCCTACAACGAGAGCACGACGCTACGCGGGACTGGCACACGGCCCTGGTGCGCCTGCTCGCGCCGCCTACCGACGAGGCGAAGGCTGAAGATGCCAACGCCGCCTTTGGGCGTGTCGTCTCGGGCCTGCAAGAGCTCAACATCGTCGTCCGCCCCCGCGGTGAGCCCGTCGTAGGG
>JAKLKE010000239.1:0-2155 GCA_023150775.1 Myxococcota bacterium | reverse complement strand
CTTACCCACTACCCCCTCTTTGTGCCGGATCCCAACGACTACGACCGCATCCTCATGGGGCTCAACAAGCTCGCGTTTGTGTTGGGTCTCAAGGAAGACACGCTGACCGTGTCACAAGGGGCGCCCGGCGGCGGCGCGGAGCTGGGCAAGGTGCTCACCCTCGCCGTGCCGCGGCCCCGCGAGAGCTGGAGCCGCCCCGGCTATGACGCCCTGCGCCGGGCGATCGAGGGCGCGCCGCCGGGCCTGCGCCTGCCTTTGGCCTTGGGCGTGACGCCGCTGGGCGAGCCCTTTGTGCAGGATCTCGCCGAGGCGCCGCACCTGCTCTTGGGCGGCAGCACCGGCAGCGGCAAGAGCGTGGCGCTTCATGGGCTGCTGTGTGGGCTGCTCACCGTGCCCCCATCACGGCTGCGCCTGCACCTCTGCGACGCCAAAGGCACCGAGCTCGTGGCGTATCGAGGGGTCGGCCAGCTCTACAACGAGGAGGTGGCCACCGACCCCAAGGCCATTCATGACCGGGTGCTGGCCCTCGTGGAGCACATGGAGACACGCTTTGCGGCGCTGCAGGCGCGCGGCCACCGCGACCATTACGCGGCGTGGGACGCGGGAGAACAAGACGAGCCCTCCCGTGTGCTCGTGATCGACGAGCTGACCGATCTGCTCATGTCCCGCCCCCAAGCCGAGGATCAGCTCGTGCGCCTCGCCCAGAAGGGCCGCGCGGCGGGGGTTCACCTCCTGCTCGCCACCCAGCGCCCCGACGCCCGCACGCTCACGGGCAACCTGCGCAGCAACGTCCCGGGCCGGGTCGCCTTGGCCGTGCAGCGGGCCTCTGAGTCCATGATCATCCTCGGCGCCAAGGGCGCGGAGGCGCTCTTGCCCCCGGGCGACATGCTGGTGACGCTGAAGAACGCCACCCCCGCCCGCGCCCACGCCTACGACATTCGGCCCGATGACGTGGCCAGCGCGGTTCGCGCCGCGCCCAAGAGGACGAACCCATGAGCTTCGCGGTCAACGTGTTCGCGCCCATCGCCCTGCGGCTCCTCAAGGTGGGGCCGTTTCAGGCGAAGGAGGTCGTCATCCCGTTTGATGACGACCACAAGACCCGCCCCACGCCCACGAACGTCTACCTCATCGCCGCGGTGAATGGGCTGGGGAAGACGACGATCCTTGAGGCCATCGTGACGTGTATGGCGCTGTTGGAGGGGGAGCTGCGCGGCCCGCCGCCCGAGGCGCCGGAGTGGCTCGACGATCACCCCGACGCCCGCCTGCAGCTCGACGTGCTGGTGGAGCTCGCCGAGCAAGGGGAGGCGCGGCGGGGCGTCTTGTCCTTGATCCTCTGTGAGGAGTCTAGACAGGCGAGCCCAGGGCTTCATTATTGGACGGGGCCGGAGCTTAGGCGGTGGGGCGCAGACTTCAACGCGCGGCTGACCGTGCATCGGCCGTCCGGCCCGCGTGTGTGGGATCTGCTCGCGTTCAACGCGGACGGGGACGTGGATGAGCGCGCGGTGGAGCTCGTTCAGGGCCTCCGCGACCACATCGAGCGCGCGAAGAAGCACCCCGTAGGCACCAAGCTCATGGCGCCAAAGGTGGACGCCCCGGCGGTGCTGATGTTCACGTCTCACCGCGACCTCGCCCCGCGGGTGCCCAGCAGCGCTCGTTCCATCACCCAGCCGCCGGAGTGGGCGCACAGCCTCGTGCGACGATTCGACAGCGAGCACGCTTGGCTGAGCTCTTTAGACGCCTTGCTGGTGTACCTTGACTATATCGACGGGCGCCGCAGCCCGGAGTTTGGTGAGCCGCGGTTCAACCAGGCGCGGGCCCTGCTCAACAAGCACCTGTTTGTTGATGACCGCGGGCTGCCCACCAAGAGCTTGCTCGGCGTTGATCGTGAGCAGATGGCGACGGTCGTTGAGGTGAAGACGCCAAACCCGGACGGTGGGGCGCCCTTGACGACCACCCACGGTCTTGACCGCCTGAGCAGCGGCGAGAAGGCCTTCGCGCAGATCCTCGTGCGGCTCGCCACCCACATGACACAGAACACTCTGGTGCTCATCGACGAGGCCGATCTTCACCTGCATCCGCGCTGGGAGCGCGGCTTGATGTGGACGATCAAGGAGCTCGCCAAAGACTACGCCAAGGGGGGGAAGGCGCCTGATGA
>JAKLKE010000238.1 GCA_023150775.1 Myxococcota bacterium | reverse complement strand
TGTAGTCCTCAGTGATCACGCTCAGCGTGCGCTCGATCTGTTTGCCGTAGGGGTCTTGGCCGAGCCGCGCTGTCGCGTCGGCATACGCACGACCCAAGGTCATCATCCGCGCTACGACGTCTTTGTCGTACCCATCGGGGTTCGCCTGCCAGGCGTGACCGTCGGCCATGAGCTGACGGCCCATCGCCGCCTTCGCCTCGGGGCTCGCGCTGGACACCAAGGCGTCCATCTGCGCCACCACGGCGTCGAGGCCCGCGCCGTTGTCGTACAGACCACGCACCACGGCGGCGATCTCGTTGGGCAAGGCCGTCTCAAACGCCTGCACCACCGCCGCCGCCGCGTCGAGATCCTGGGCCGGGTCGGGGGTGTCGGGGGTCGTCGTCACCTCGGGCGCCGTCGGCGCGGCGGCGGTCTGTGTCGCATCAGGGCTCGGGGTCGCCTCGGGGCTCGGGGTCGCCACGGCGGGGTTCGCCGCGCTCGCGGGGCTCGGCGCCGCGGGCTCGCCGGGGTTCAGCGCCTCACTCAGCACGATCACACGCTGGGCGGCGGCGACGTCTACCTCCACCCGATACCCCTGTGCGCGCTGGGCCAGCAGCGCCGAGGCGGCCTCGGCCTCACGCTGCACACGCTCACGAACCTGGGCCTGTACCTCGGGGCTCGCGTTCTGGAGCAGCTCAGGCAGGTTTCTGGCGATGGTCTCGGCGCGGCGGGGGCTGCCTTGCTGGACAAGATCGACGAGGCCGCTGAGCGCCGCGCTGTCGCTGCGTTGGGTGGCCTGCACGAGCTGATCGACGTCGTTTCTCGACTGTACACGCGCCGTGTTGTCGGCGTCGGTGCCGACGGTCGAGCGGCTCAGGCGCAAGGGGTTCTGGGCGTTGCGCTCCTCGCGGGCGTCGATGGCCGCGCGCTGGTCGGTGACGCGCTGGTTGTCGGCCTGGAGGCGCTGACGCACGGCGTCCTGCACCTGGGGCGGGGCGCTCTGCAGCAGTCGGGGGAGCTGATCGTTCAGGTTGTCCACCCGGGCGTCTGTGCTGCGGTTGATCTGGTCGATGAGGCGGTTGATCTCCTGCGGGTTGCCCGACTGTACCGCGGCCTGAAGACGGTCGTTGTCGCGCTGCGTCATCTGCGCGTCACGACGGCTGCCCATCCGGTCGCCGAGCCGCCCGGTCACCTTCTCGTTCAGAGACTCCGTGACCGCGCTCTCCAGGGCCTCACCGTCAAACACACCCTTGAGCAGGGCGTCTCGCTGGCGCAGGAGCGCCGAGGCGTCGCCGGTGCGTTGATACTCCTCAAACGCCTTCTGCAGCTCGCCGGTGCGAACGCCCGTGACGAGGTTTGACGAGAAGTTCGACAGGGACTCCGAGAAGACCTCCTCGGGCAGGCTGCCCAAGAAGTCCATGCTCTCCCGAATAAGCGGGCGGGCGAAGGGAACACGGTCGATCACCTCGCCGAGCTGGCCGATGGCCTGACGCATGACGACGTTCGTGGCGGATCCCGCGATGCGGTTCTGCACGTCGGCGGGGATCACCCGGCTGAGCTTTCGCCCAGCGCTGCCCATCATCTTCTCCATGATCCCGCCGGAGATCTCACCGACTGTCTCCGCCGCCCAGCCCTCAAAGAAGCGCTCGGTGAAGTTTCGTTGGGTGAGCGCGCCCAGATCCCCCTCACCGCGCATCCAGCTCGTGAGGCTGTCGCTCCCCTGGTCGATCGCCGACCACAAGGCCCCTTTGCCGACGGCGTAAGCGACCATCGCGCCGGGGTCTTGGGTGAGGCCCTTAAACGCGCCGCTCGAAGACAGACGGTTCTCGACGTAAGACTTGCCCGCCTGGACTGTGTCAGACAGGAACTTCGTGCCGGTGTAGACCAGGGTGTCTTGAATGTTCTCTTGTTGGGAGATGAGGGGGCCGCCGTCTTGGGTAAAGCGGGTGGACATCGCCCCCAACGCCGCCGTCGCCGCGCGGGGGTTCTGAGAGAGGGACGCGCGGCTCACCACCTCGCCGTTTGGCAGCCGTAACCCCTCTTCAGGGCCGTTCGGGCCCGCCATGAGGTAGTTTCGGAAGCCGAACTGGCGCAAGATCTGGTCATCTTTGAGGGTCAAGATGTCGGGGACTGCGTTGCCGTTCTTGTCCACCCGCATCGGCACACCGAGCAGCCCGGGCCCGCCGATGTCGACGGCGTTGCGGATCATCTGTTTTTCAAGGTGGTGCCGCCCACCTTGGGCCACGGCGTTCACGCCCAAGAACAAGAAGCCCACGGCCACGCCCGCGGGCCCGCCCTTCTCCCAGGCCTGGGCCGCGCCCTCCTGGGCGAGCATGTCGGCGAGCTGGGTGCCCTTCTCGTACAGATCGGATCGGTAGTCCCGGTAGATCGTGTTGTTCTCAAAGACCCGCTTGCCCATCTGGTCTTGGAAGTTTGTGTAATGTTCTCCCGCCATGTTGAGGTTGAGCTGGGCGACCCGACCCAGATCCCCATCGGCCCCGGCGCGGAACTGCTCGATCTGGTTGTTGGACCAGCTCGCCGACTTGAGCGCCTGATCGTTGATCTGCCCGGCGTAGTAGCGGTTTCGCGCCTCGGCCCCGGCGATGGCGCCCGCCTTCATCTCCGCCATGTTCTGTTGATGAAGCTGCACAACCTCCGCTTGCTGCTGCTTGAGCCCCGGGAGGATCTGATTGTTGAACGCGTTTTGGATGTGACCGTGGTAGGTCTGGGCGGCCTGCTGCACACGGGCCACGCCGGTGCGGGCCTCGGTCTGAAACCGCAGGATGCGCTGGGCGGACTCTTGCACCATGGACTGAACACGCTCATCGGCGATCACCCGCATCTCTTGGCGCGCGGTCACCACCTGCTGCTGAACCTGGGCCTGGGCCTCTTGAACGGCCGCTTGAATCTCGCTCTTCGCGGTGTTGACCTGGGCCTGGATCTGCTGGAGGTTCGACTGGTGGGCGCTCTGAATCTGCTCCTTGAGGGCGCTGCACTGGGCCTCAAGGGCCGTCTTGGCGGCGTCGAGGGTCGTCTGTATCTCTTGTTCCGCCCGGGCCTTCTCCTCTTCGAGCTTCATCTCGCCGATGGCGACGTCGGAGTCTACGCCGATGATGGCGTAGCGCCGCTGCTGGTCGGCGCGCTGAAACGCCATCTCCCGCTCTTGTTTGAGCTGGTCGAGGCCGGCCTTGAGGAGCTGCTCGTTGGCTTGCAGCGCGTGCTGCTCCGAGGCCTGGAGCTGCTGAACGGCCATCTCCGTCTGCTGCATCATCGCGTCGAACTGTTTGTTCGCGTTCCCGACCTCGACGACCATCTGGGCGTCGGCCTCGGCCTTCATGCTCGCGCAGGTGGAGTCGCCGTTGGCCCGAATCCCCGCGGCCTTGGCCTCACCATCGGCCAGCACACCGTTCGCGCGGCCAAAGATGGCGTTGGCGGCGAAGCGCTCCAGGGGGTTTGAGCTCGCGGCCTGGGCGTTGGCCTCGGCCATGATCTGCGCGAAGCGCGCCTGGGCCTCGGCGAGCACGGCGTCGGCCTTGGCGTACTCGCTCTGCCGGTGCTCCTCGGCGCGGGCGTAAGACGCCTCTTGTTGCGCGCGCCCGAGCTGGATGATGTTGTTCATCGCCTCTCGGGCGGCCCGGGCGCCCTCCACCCGGCGCTGCTGAATCTTCGTCTGTGTCTCGGCCTTGACCTTGGCGTCGTTCTCGGCTTTTTGTGTCTGAAGGCGCGTCGTCCCCTCGGTGACCGCCTTGTCGAGGTTCTGAACCTCGGTCTTAAACTTCTCCTCAATCTGCTGTTTGAGCTGCTCGGCCTGTTGTTTGAGCTCGGCCTTCCGCTGGGTGACCTCGGCGGCGAGCTCGGTCTTGGCCTGGGTGGCCGTCTGCTCCAGCACCGCCACCTGGGCGGTCTTGAGCGTCTCGACCTGCTGGAGCAGGCCCTCTTTGGTGACCTCGGAGGCCAGCTCTTGAACCTGGCCCTCTTGTTCCCGGGCCTGGGTCTGGGCCTGGCCGACCGTCGTGATCTGGGAGACGATGGGCGGGCGCTGGGCCTCGATGGACGCCTCTCGTGTGGCGAGCAGCTCGGAGACGAGCTGCTGCTCGGCGGCGACCCGGGCCTGCTCGGCGGCCTCGGCTTGGCTAAGCTGGGCGCCGATCTGGTCAGACTGGGCGGCGGCGCCGCTGTCCACGGCGGCGTGCTGCGCTCCAGCCGAGGCCGCCGCTTGGGACTCGGCGGCGGCAGACTGCTGGCTGAGGCTCTGCTGGAGCGCGGCGCTGGACTCGGCGGCGGCGGCGTCGGCAGCGGCGGGGATCTGCGCGGCGGCGGCGGCGAGCTTGGCTTTTCCAGCCTCCTGGGCGGCGTTCACGGCGGCCGTGGGGTCGAGCTGGGCGGCGAGCCCGGCGACCGCCTTCTCATCCAACATCGGCCCAAGCGCAGAGATGGCGGCGGGGAGCCCGTCGAGGCCGAGGGCCATCGGCGTCGTCGTCGCGCCCAAGGAGAGGTCCAAGGCGCCGAGCAGGTCAAAGCCGTCTTCGCCCAAGGCGACGCCGAGGCCCGCGCCCGCCAACATCGCGCCGAAGTTGGGGCTAGGGATCGGCGCCGCGGGCGCGGGACTCAACACAGACCGCATCGTCTCTGGCGCCGTCTCTACGGCGGCCTCGGCGGCGGCGCGCGCTGTGGCGGTCACCTCCTCCTCGGCGGGGGCCTGAGACGCGGCGTCTTCGGCGGCGGCGGGCGCCTCCTCCTCGGCGGCGGTCACCTCGCCCGTCTCTTCGCTGGGCTCTTCGCCAGTCGTCTCCTTGGCGACGGCCGCCTCCTCAGCGCCCGCCTCGGTCTGTGTCGTCTCCTCAGCGGCGCCCTCCTCAACGGCCTCCGCGTCGTCTGCGGTGGCAACCGGCTCCTCGTCGTGCTCGGCGGCCACCACCTCGGGCTCCTCCTCGGCGACCTCCTTGAGCGTGGCCTCACCCTCCTGGGCGTGGGCCTGGGCGAGCTTCTCTTCAGGCACCCCCTTCGCCTCGCGGAGCACGGCCTCCCGCGCCTCCCCGGTGAGGGCCTGCTCGGGATCTTGGGCGGTCACCTCGGCGAGATGAGACTCCGCGCCACGGCGCTCGGCGGCGACGTCCCGGCCGAGCTGTGCGTTGGCCCCGGCGGGGTCGGCGGCGAAGGCCTCGGCGTCCACCTTCGGCCTGTCTGTGTTGGGAGGCGCGGACGCCCTCTTCCCGGCCTCTTGGGCGAGCTTGTCGCCCTGGGCGGCGCCTTTGGCGCTCAGGCCCATCACCGCCGCCGCGCTGTCGGCGTTTCGGGCCGTCGCCGCGCTGACGCCCTCTGTGTGGCTCTGGGCGAGCTCGGCGATGTTTGTGGCGACCACCTCGTCTGTCGCGGCGCTGAGCGCGGTGGCCGTGGCGGCGAGCTCCGTCGCGTTCTGGGCGACCTCGGCCTCCATCACGACGGCGCTCTCGGCGCTGTTGTTGCTGAGGGCCTCGATCCCGGCGCTGACCTTGCCCTCGGCCTCGGAGAAGCTCTGGGCGACGACGGCGTCAAGCTCGGCCTTGGGCGCCATGTCCACGGCGGGGGCCTGAAGTGCCACAGGCGCGGCGGCAGACACGATCGGGGCGATCTTCACCCCCTCCAAGGAGAGGAGCTTGGTGAGGCCCTCGCCGCCGAGCCCGCCCTGGGGCAAGATCGAGCCCGCGTCGGGCAGCTCGGCCTTGATCCCCGCCTCCTCAGCGCCAAAGTTGAGCTTGGGGCTGGCCTCGGCGGTGAATCCCGCGGCCAGGTCGGGCATCACCGGCGCGACGAGGGGCGGCGCGGCGCTGGCGGCCCCCAAGAGCTGCTCGCGGAGCTTGTTCGTCGCCCCGAGCAGCTCGGACTCACCAAGGCTCGCCTGGAGCATGGCGCCGTCGCTCACCAAGCCGACCATGGTGTTGAGCGTCGCGCCGATCCCGGCGAGGCCCGCCTCGCTCGACTTCGCGGCGCCCTCCAGCTCGGCGGCGGGGGGCAAGGTGCTCGGCGCGGCGGCGGGCGCCTCCTCCTGGGCCTCCTTGGCCTGCTTCGTGGGCGGTGCGCCCCCGCCACCGCTGGGCGTGGCGCCGAGGCGGTTGAGGAGCTGCGCCCCGGAGAAGCTCGGGCCGCTGGCGGCGGGCGCGCTCGCCGGGGCGACGGGCTCATCGGCGCGCGCTGGGGGCGAGGACTTGACCAGCTCATCGCGGATCAGCGCGTCAAACCGCCCAAACCCGAGGCCGCCGCCGACGTGGCGCAGAAACGCCTCGCGCCCCACGGCGGCCATGTCCCCGGCCTCCGCCTTCACCTTGCCGCCGACGCTACGGTCGGCCAAGGCCGCGAAGGGGTCCCCCATCACGTTCGGCAGCTCATCCAGCACAGATGAGAGCCGATCGCCCAGGCCCGCCAAGGCCGTCTCGGGGCTCATCGGCTCGACGGGGGTGGTCGATTGGGGCTCGGCCCGGGGCGCGTCGGCGATCGACGCCATCACGCTCTGCTGCACGTCCTTGACGACCTGGCTCGCAACGCCGGAGTCGCCGGTCAAGGCGCCGAGGAGCTGGTCGGTGACGGGCTCGCGGCCCTTGAGCGCGGCGGGCGCTCTCGGCGCCGAGGCGCTGGGCTTGGGCGGCGGCGTCGTAAGGGACGGGGCTCGGCGGGGCGGTCGGTGTGGGGCCCACGTTTGTTGGGGCGGGCGCCTGGGTGAGCGGCGCGGCGGGGGCGGCCTCGACGGCGGGCGCCTCGACGGCGGGCTCAACGAGGGGCGCCTCGGGGGTGACGGCCTCGGCGACGACGTTTGTCCCGGTCGCGACGGCGGGAGTCGGGCTCGGCGCCGCCTCCTCCGCTGGCGCAGGCGTGGCCTCGGGGCCCTGGACCGCCGTGGGCGGTGCTGGCTCACTTTGTTGCAGTGCAGCATTCGGCGTGACGATCTCTTCCTGCTGCGGCGCAGCATCTTCAACCGCGCCCGCCTCTTGCTGCAACACAGCATCTTCAACCGGCCCCTCGGGGTTCGGCGCGGCGCCCTCCGGCGCGGCCTCGGCGTGCGGGGCCTCCACCACCGGCTTCACCTCGGGGCTCGGCGCCGCGTCTACGACCGGCGTGGCCTCCTCTTGCGGGGCGAAGGCGCGCCGCGTGAGGTCCAAGAGGCCGCCCAGGAGCGTCTCTCCGGGGGCGCTGGCCTCGTCGCTGAGGGGGATCGACAGGATGGACTGCAAGGATCCGCCGCCCCGCTCGCGGCCGCCGAGGCCCTCGACGAGGCGCTGGGGGAAACCACGGAGGCGCTCGGTGAAGGCCACCAGCGGCGACGGCGCCGCCGCCTCGCCGGGGGTGGTCTGGGCGCTGATCTGGGTGGGGAGCCCCGCCGCTGGGGCGCCTTGGGGGCCATTGGCGACGAGGGCCTGGCCCGGCGCGGGCTCGTGCAGGGCGCTGGCCGAGGGCTGACTTTGTTCACCCCGGGCCTTGCCGCCGTCGCCGGACTCGCTCATCTGCGCGCCAAACCGGCCCGCCGCCCGCTCCATTGAGCCGATGAGGCCCGAGAGCAGCGGCTCAAGCCCCGCGCGCAGCTCCTCTTCGGCCCCTGAAGGCACGCCGAGGCCCTTCATCACGCCGCGGGTGAGCCCTTGAAGCTCGCCGCGCAGGCGACGCCCGCCCTGGACGAGCTGCTCCGCGACGGGGGCGAGCTTGGGCCCGCCGCCTTCGGTCTCGGCGCCGCCCACGAGCTCGGGGTTGTTGGAGGCCACCGAGGCGGGCGTGTCTTGGGGCACGCTGTCGCCGCCGTCTTCGGTGGAGTGCGGGGTGAGCAGGGCGCCCACGACCGCGTCCAGGGGGCTCTTCTGGGGCGCCCCGTCGGCCTGGGGCCGGGACTCTGGCTGGGAGAAGACGCCCTTGAGCGCCGCCTGGAGCGGGTCGAGCTGCTCGACGGGCTCGCCGAGCAGGGCCTCACCGACGCCCATCAGGCGCTCCAAGGCCTCGCCGCCCGCGCGTAAGGCCTCGCTGGGCTCGCCCAAGGCCCGCTCAAGCTGCTGACGAACCGCCGGGGGCAGAGATCCAACCCGCCGCACACGCTCCAAGAGGTCTTGGGGCTGGGTGGGCAGGAGGTGCAGCGGGTCGCGCTGGGGCAGCAGGGCCGCGGCGCTGGGGGCCTCGCCGCCCGGGTCGTGGCCCGTGGTGAGGGGCGCGTGGAGGTAGCCGACCCCCTCGTCCCAGCCGCCCGCGGCGTCGTCGATCTCCGCCAAAGCGATGAGCCCCGGGGCCTCGGCGTGGCTCGCCTCACGCTCTAACGGGTCGTTGGGCCGCGAGAGATCGGCGCCGGCCTGGGGCGCGGAGACGCGGCCGTCGTCGTCTTGGGCGACGTGGGTGAGCTCGTGGAGGAGCACCCGATCGCCCTCTTCAGTGCCCGGGGCCCAGGCGTCCGCGCGAAAGTACAGGTCTCGGCCCACGGTGAAGGCCAAGGCGTTGACCCCACGCGCCGCTCGATCCGCCGCGCCGCCGACGTGCACCCGCACATGGCTGAGGTCTCGTCCTAGCGCGCCTTCGAGGCGCTGACGGAGCCCCTCGGGCAGAGGCGCCCCGGCGCTGGCCCGGGCCACACGCAGGGCCTCGGCGGCGGTCATCGTCTCCTGGGACGCGCTCCCGAGGTGCCGCAAGAGCGCCTCGTTGGAGCTGAGCGCGGCCTGATCTCCTTGGAGCCCGGCCACGGCGCTGGAGAGCTCCAAGGCGACGAAGCCCGCGAGCCCGACCTCATCAGGCCCCCGCAGAGTGTCCAAGACGATCTGGTTGCCGAGCTGGTCATGCAGGTGCGCGCTGACCTCTGCGGCGTAGCCTAAGGCGCCGAGGCCGTTCGGCGCCGGGACCAGGGTGGACGGCGCCGAGGCGCGGTCGGGGAGCCCCTGCGTCGGGCCGCCGCCTACCCCCGCGGCCGCCGCGCCCGGGCGCTGGGAGAGGGGCTGGCGAGGGGTGTTTTTGTCTTCCGGGCTCTTCTTGGCCATCGTTTCCTCCGACCTCACCCCCGCTTGGAGGGCGCCGTCGAGCGATCAGAGTGGGTGCACGTTGACCATTGTGCATAGTGTTTGCACATTGATCAGCGTGATTTTTTCGATTTTTCTTGGACCTTGGATTTGCTTGGACCTCCCGCATACAGCGCGTCACGACCGGGCGATCTCGTCCACACACGGTCTGCCAAAACGATAAGAGAGCGGCGGGAGATCTCATGCACCTCGCCCTGCTCTTCGCCACCGCCTCGGCGCCGACTCACGCCGAAGCGCCCGATTTGCCTCAATCTTCATCGACCGAGCTCCGCATCCTCAGCTCGGGTGGATCCGGCGGCGTGTCTTCAGGGCGCTACGCTTGGGAGCTTCTTCGGTCGCTGGGGGAGCGCCCGGGATTGACCGTCGAGGGCGTCTTGCTCTTCCACGGCGTCGCCGCCC
>JAKLKE010000237.1 GCA_023150775.1 Myxococcota bacterium | reverse complement strand
GCGAGAGAGAGAGGGGCGCGCAAGGATCACCTCTGGCTTCGAATGCCCATGTCGTCTTTGGGAGGCGCCTTCGTCGGGCCGGTCTTGGGCGCGTCCTGCGGCTTGGGCGGGGCGGCCTGCTTGGGGGCGGTCGTGGGGGGCTCGGCGGGCTCGGCGGCCAGCGCCGTGAGCGTCGCCTGAATCGTGAGGTCGGACTCCGCCGGGCCCTGCACGAGCCGGGCCTCCTCAAACCCTTCAGCCCGCAGGATGAAGGTGCGCTCGGAGCCAAACCGCTCCAGGGGCAGCGTGAGCGGGGTGCGGCCCAAGACCACGCTGTTCTCGACCACCTCGACGTCCGCGGGCGTGGAGCGGATGGTGAGCCGCACCGGCGCCTGGGCGGCCTCCTCGACGGGGGCGGGGTCGGGGCGGGTGGCGAGGCCGACGATGACGCCGAGGAGCACAAACACCACGGCGCCGAGGCCGATGAGCATCCCTGTGGAGCGCCGAGACTCGCCGCTCTCTTTTTGCACCTCGGCGGGGCGCTGGGTGTTGCCCATGGTGGACTGCGAGAGATCGCTCTCGGTCATGCCTTCGGGGCGCACGAGGCTGTGGGGCGGCAGGCGGCGCACGCCGGAGTCGGTGATCGAGAGGCCCGGCGGCAAGGTGGCGCCGTTGGACGTCTCGCCGATGAGGTTGAGCGCCATGTCGCGCACCTCTTTGATGCTGCCGAAGCGCTGGGCGGGCTCTTTCTCTAAGCAGCGGCGCACGAACCGATCGACCGAATCAGGCACCGCCGTCTTGCGCAGCTCGGCGATGGCGGGCACGGGCTTGTGCAGGTGGCCGAGCAGCACCTCGACGGTGTTGTTGCCCTTAAACGGGGCTTGGCCGGTCAACATCTCGAACAGCATGACGCCCAAGGAGTACTGGTCGGAGCGAAAGTCGACCGTCTCCCCTTTGATCTGCTCCGGGCTCATGTAGCGGGGCGAGCCGACGAGCTGGTCGGCGCGGGTGACGTGGTCGGCCTCCTCTTGCTGCAAGACCTTGGCGATGCCGAAGTCGAGCACCTTCACCACCTCCCCTTCGCTGCCTTGGCCGATCATCACGTTGCCCGGCTTGAGGTCGCGGTGGATGATGCCTTGCTCGTGGGCCTCGACCAGGGACCGGGAGATCTCATAGGTGATCCGCAAGGCGCGGATGACGTCGAGGTTGCCCTCGTCCTTGATCACCTGGGAGAGCGTGCGGCCCTCGACGAACTCCATGACCATGTAGAAGGCGTCGTCGTTGTTCAGGCTGCCGTAGTCGAACACCGTGACGGTGTTGGGGTGCTTGAGGCGGCCTAAGGTGGCGGCCTCTAAGAAGAAGCGGGAGCGGAACTCGGCGTCGTTGTCGGTGGAGCGCAGGCTCAACACCTTGAGCGCGACCTTTCGTTGAAGGGGCTGCTGCTCGGCGAGGAAGATCTTGCCCATGCCGCCGCGCGCCACGAGGCGCAGCACCTTGTATTTGCCCGCGACCAAGGATCCAACGAGGGGATCAGGCGGTACAGCGCCAAGGGCGCCCGCGCTCGACAGGTCGGCGCCGTCCGGGGTGCTCATTCGCTCCTCACCGCGCGTTGGGGACCACGCGCTCGCACAGGGTAGCACACACGCGGCGGCTTATGGCACAGGCGCCGATGAGCACGCCGCTTGGCGGGCAGTCCGGTGGCGCGGCGGCTCAGCAGCAAGCGTCGTCCTCACTGGAGCTTGGCGCGGCGGATTCAGGGGGCGCCTCGGTCTCTCCGCCCTCGCGCCAATAGCCGGGCTGGGCGCGGTCCATGAAGCGCCAGCGCAGCACCTGCACCCGCACCGTCGCCCCGGCGGGGGCGTCTCCGGCCTCTAAGGGCAGGATCACCAGACCATCGGCCTCGACCATGCCGCTCATGGCGCCTGAAGATTGGCTGCGCGCCGGGGTGGCGCGAATGACGCCGTCCGCGCCACGATCCAGGCGAGCCCGGGCGAGGAGCGCGCGGCCTGGACGTTTGCGGATCGGCGCGGTGAGCAGGGCCTCGATCACCGGGCTGAACGGGCGCGAGAGGCCCAACATCGCCCGGATCACCGGGCGCACGAGCTGGGTGAAGGTGACGAGGCAGCTCACGGGGTTGCCCGGCAGGCCGAAGGTGGGCTTGCCGAAGAGGCGGCCCAAAGCCACGGGTTTGCCGGGCTGCACCGCCACCTTGTGGAAACGTAGGCCATCGGAGAGCGCGGCCTTCATCAGGTCCGCGTCGCCCATGCTCACGCCGCCGGTGGTGAGGATCAGCTCGGCGTTCTGGCAGCGCGCCAAGGCGGCCTGGAGCCCGGCGGCGTCATCCGGCGCCACACCGCAGTGCACCGGCTCGCCGCCGGCCTCGGTGATCATCGCCATCAAGGCCAGGGTGTTCGACGACCAGATCTGCCCAAAACCCAGGGGGAAGCCCGGCTCGACGACCTCATCCCCCGTGGAGAGCACCGCCACCCGAGGCCGCTGCCGCACCATCACTGAAGGGAAGCCCATCGCAGCGAGCATCCCCAGCTCCGCCGCGCCCAGCACCACGCCAGCGTGCAGCACATGCTCCCCAGCGCGAACGTCCTCGCCCGAATAGCGCACATGCTGGCCGGGCTGGACCACGCCGCGCACGGTCACCATGCCGTCGGGGCCGCCGTCGGTGTCTTCGACCATCACCACGGCGTCGGCCCCCGCAGGCAGGGGCGCGCCGGTCATGATGCGGGCGCAGGTGCCGGATGTGACCGTCTGCCGAGGCACACCCCCGGCCATGATCGTCTCCAGCACGCTGAGCTTCGTGAGCCCCGAGGCCGTGTCGGCGGCCTGCAGCGCGAAGCCGTCCATCGCCGAGTTGTCCCAAGGCGGGAGGTCGCGGGGGGCGCTGGCCGTCTCGGCGAGCACCCGGGCAAGGGCGCGCTCGAGGCCCACACGCTCAGCGGGGAGCGCCTTCACCCCGTCCAGCGCCAGCGCGACGGCCTCGTCTAAGCCCAACATCAGTCCACCTGCACCTTGAGCTTCTGCCCGGGCTGAATCGTCGAGCTCTTGAGGTTGTTCCAGCTCTTCAGCTCGGTGACCGTGACGCCGTGGGCGCTGGCGATGGCGCCGAGGCTGTCGCCCTTCTTCACGGTGTAGGTCTTCCACTGCACCGTCTCGACGGGCTTGGCCGCCGCGCCGCTGCCGGAGAGCTTGAGCACCTGACCGGGGTAAATTGCGCTGGCGCTCTTGAGGCCGTTCGCCGAGACGAGGCTAGAGACGCTCACGTCGTGGCGCTCGGCGATGTCCGAGAGCGTGTCGCCCTTCTTCACGGTGTAGGTCGTCGGCGCCTTGGGCGCGGCGGCCTTGGCCGTAGACGACGAGCTCGTCGAGCCGCTGGTCATCACCGTGAGCTTCTGGCCGGCCTGGATGTTGTTCGCCGACTTGAGGTTGTTCCAGTCTTGCAGGTCCGACGTGCTCACGTCGTAGCGGTCGGCGATGGTCGAGAGCGTCTCCCCTTTGGCCACGGTGTGGGTGCGGGTGGTGGGCTTGCTCGTCGTGGTCGTGGTGGACTTCGACGTGCTGGGCTTGCTGGAGGAGGAGGACTTCGAGGCGCTGGCGGTGAGCGCCTCGGGGGGCGGCGCGGAGGTGCCCGAGCGGGGGATGAGCAGCACCGTGCCCACGGAGACCATGTTCGGGTTGGAGATGCGGTTGTAGCTCGCCAAGGCGTCGGTGCTCACGCCGTAGCGGGCGGCGATCTTGCTCATCGTCTCGCCTTTGGCCACGGTGTGCTTCTGGAAGGTGAGCCGATCGCTCTCGGGCACCTTGGCCAGGGCCTCCATGAACCGCTCTTTGGAGCCCACGGGGATGCGCAGGCCGTGCTTGGAGTCGGGCGGGGTGGCGCCGCGTAAGATCGACGGGTTGAGGGTCTGGAGCTCCTCTTGGGAGACCCCGGCGCACTTCGCCAAGACGTCCATGCCATAGGCGCCATCGACGATGGCCGTGTCGTACTTGGGCGGGGCGTCGCCCTTGATGCCGGTGAAGCCGTAGCGCTCGGGGTGTTTGCCGATGATCGCCGCCGCCAGCACCTTGGGGACGTAGTTGCGGGTCTCTTCAGGGATCGCGCCCGTCTCGTAGAGCACCCAGAAGTTGCGGGTGTTGTGGGTCTTCGCGGCCTTGGAGATGCGGGAGGGCGCGCAGTTGTAGCCGGCCCAAGCCAGGTACCAGTCGCCGAAGTGGTTCTTCAGATCTTTGAGCAACGCGGCGGCGGCGGCGGTGGCGAGCTCCGGGTCGCGGCGGTCGTCTACCCAGTAGTCCACACGCAGGCCGTAGCCCTTCGCCGTGGGGCTGATGAACTGCCAGAGGCCCACGGCCTCGGCCCACGAGCGCGCGTTCACCGAGAAGCCCGACTCCACCATCGACACGTAGATGAGGTCTTTGGGGAGCTTCTGGCGCTCCATCTCGGAGTAGATCATCGGCTCAAAGGCGGGTTTCCGCGAGAGCCACTTGCCGAACCACTTCCGCCCCGAGCCCAAGAAGTAGCGCATCCAGCGCTCGACGTGGGCGTTGGTGACGATGGGGATGTCAAACTCGCCCGGCGCCAGCTTGTCGAGGTGCAGCGGGTCCACCTCAAGGGCCTGGAAGGGGTTGAGGTAGAGGCCCAGATCCGGCAGGTGGAAGATGGCCTCGGCGGTGAGCGCGGCCTGCTCGGCGAAGCGCTCTTCAGCGAGCTCTTTGGAGGCGACCACCTCTTCAGGGGTGATCGGCTCGGCGCGGCCGCCCTCGATGTGATCCCAGATCGACGTCGGCGCGGCGGGGGCCTCACCCAAAGGCACCACGACCACCGGCGCGATCACCGGGTCGATGTCCTCGTCCGTGGCCTCAACCGAAGGATCCTGGGCGTAGGCCGCAGGCGCCATGGCGCTCAGCGAGAGGCAGGTCAGCAGGGAGAGCAGGCGCATCTTCAGCTCACAGGTGAGGATGGGTGTTGACATGCCAAGTATAGCGGACGCCGTCCACGCTGGGCAGGGGGAAGCGGCGGGGTGTGTAGATTTTTTCGCACCTCGGCGGGGATCACGGGCGATCGTCACCTCACGGCGCCGTGTTAGCCTTGGGGGTTCGCCCCTGGAGAAGCTCACCCCGTGGACGCCGCCGTCGTCGTGCTCGCCACCGCCGATGAAGACCGCCGCGCGCCGGTCCTGCGGGAGCTGACCCGCGCGGGCTTCGCCGTGCTCACCGAGGCGAGCTGGGAGGGCCTCACCCGCCAGGTCTCTCAGCCCGGCCGTGGCCTCGCGCTTATTGACCCCGAGCTGCCTGAGCTGCGCCCGGCCCTGCTCGTCGAGCTGGCGGCGTCTTTGCCCCGGGCCCCCGCCCTCTTCGCCTTAGCACCCTGCCCTCATCTGCCCGTCGCGACGAGCGCCCAGCTCCTCACCTTGGCCCGCCGCCACGCCGCGCCGCTCATCGACGCCGACGAGCGCAAAGAGCTGCGCCTGATGGGCCTGGGCCCCGACGCCCTCGATCTGCTGCAGTCCGCCGCCCGAAGCCCCCAGCCCGTCGCCTTGGAGGGGGAGCGCGGCACGGGAAAACGCCGCCTCGCCCGGCTCTTGCACTCGCTCAGCGGTCGCCCTGGGCCCATGGAGACCCCAGAGGGCGACCTCCTCGCCGCCCGCCCCTCGGCCACGCCGGGCACCTGGTACCTGCCGCGCCTCGATGACCTCGACGAGGTGACCTTCACCACCTTGGCGTCCCGGGCGACACGCCACGGCCAGGGCCTCGTCTGCGCCACCCGGCGGCCGCTCTCAGGCCAGCGCGGCATCGGGCTCACCCCTCTGCGCCTGCGCCCTCTGCGCGAGCGCCCCGACGAGCTCCGTGAGCTGGCGACCCTCTACCTGGAGCGATACCAGCGCCGCTTGGGCCTGCCCCGCCGCCGCCCCGACAAGGCGTTCTGGGCCTTGTTGCGGCAATACCCCTGGCCGGGCAACGTGCGTGAGCTGGAGGCCTTCGCCGTGCAGGCGCTCACCTCCACCTCCGGGCCGACCCTGCGCGCTGAAGAGCTGCCGCCGCGTGTGCGGGCCTTGGTCGAGCTCGGCGACCGACCCGCCGCCTTTGACGAGGCCCAGAGCTTCGAGGAGCTCGTCGAGCAGCGCCTCGGCAACCTCTTGGAGGGCCTGCCCCCGGGCGCGGCCCTGGACCTGCACACCCTCGTCGTGGAGTCTACGGAGCGCGCGCTCTTACGCCTCGTGTTGACCCGCACCGCCGGCAACCAGAAGGCCGCCGCCCAGATGTTGGGCCTCGCGCGGAACACCTTACACACCAAGGCCCTGCACCTCGGGCTCATCACGGCGAAGCCCAAGGGGGGCCGATGAGCGCGCTGCGCCCAGGGCTCTACGGCATCGCGGACGCGGGTTTTGGGGACCCGGTGGTGTTGGGGCGGCTGTTGCTCTCGGCGGGGGCCGTCGCCGTGCAGCTTCGGTGCAAAGGCTGGGCCCAGGACGACGTCGCGGCGGCGCTGAGGGCGCTGCAGGGGCCTTGTCGTGAGGCGGGCGTGCCCTTGATCGTGAACGACTACGCGGCCTTGGCAGACCTCTGCGACGGGGTTCACCTGGGCCAAGGCGACGGGGCCTTCCCGCCGAGCGCGCGGGTTCGGGGCCGCTCGACGCATAGCCTGGAGGACCTCGCCGCCGCCGAGGCCGAAGGCGTGGACTACGTCGGCTTTGGGCCGGTGTACGGGACGACCACGAAGCCCGACGCGCGGTCGCGGCGCGGGGTGGAGGCCTTGGCGGACGTGTGCGCGGCGGCGCGGGTGCCGGTGGTGGCCATCGGCGGGATCACCCTCAACCGGCGGGAGGAGGTGTTCGCCGCCGGGGCGCGCTGTGTGGCGGTGATCGGCGGGGTGTTTGGCGCGCGGGATCCTTGGGCGGCGGCGCGGGGGTTTGGGCGCTAGGATCAGCGGAACCTCGGTCATTGAGGCGCGCCCTAAGCCTGGCCTTGGAGGCACCTTGGCACAGCGCTCATCCTCTTGGCGCATCTGGCTCGCTGTGGCGGCGCTTCTCCACCTCGGCGCCATGTTCGCCTACGACCTTCACCGCCCGCTCAGCGTCTCCACCGCGCTCATCACCGCCGGGATTGAGCTGCTGCTTTTGGGGCTCATGCTTGGAGTCGGCGCGGTGTTGTTCCGCCCAGGCGCTGCGGGCCGCCCAACCACGGCGCTCTTGCCGCCGGTGCTCGTCTTGGCCTTGTTCGGTTGGTGGACTCAAGACGACCTGCTGGACCTTGTTTATGGCGGGCAGCACGATCGAATGGTCTACTCCGAGGCGCAGGAGCTGAGCCGGGCCTTAAACCCCCTACGATGGGGCGCCCTGCTCGCGCTCACCCTCTCGCTGTCCCTTTGGGCAAAGGGCCGGGCGGGGCCGATCTCCCGCGTGTGGCTCTCTGTGGCCCTCCTCGGCCACCTCGCGGAGGGGCTCTTCGGCGGCCTCGTCGCCTTGAGCGCGCTCCAGGCGGTTTGGGAGGAGCGGTGGTTGGTTTATCCTCAGGTCTTGCCATCGATTGTGCTCTTTTTGGGGGCGCTCCTCGCCGTGGTGGCGCTGGCCCGGGCGCTGGTGACCCTCTGGAGCCGCCGCGCGGAGCTTCGCCAAACAGTCCAGGCGCGCCCGATCGTGGTGAGCCTTGAGCTGGCCGCCCTCGTCGTGCCCTTGGGGTTTGTGATCTCCGCCGGTCTGCCCCGGGCGGCCTTGCAGCACCAAAAGACCTCCTTCGTGCGGTACGCCGACGCGGATCCAGCCGGGGAGCTGCGGGTCACCGCGCCCCAGGGCCTTGGCGCCAGCGAGGCCGAGCCCGAGCTGCTCCTCGCCTGCGAGGCGATCCCCGGGGGCTGGCGGTGTGAGCCGACGAACGATCCCAAGGCCCGCCTGCCGCTCACGATGCCGCTGGGGGCGTTGAGCGAGGTCGCCGAGCACGCATGGATCCTCTACGCCGTCGCCTGCGCGCCGGGCGACGACCTTGAGCTTTGGCCCGTCAGCGCGCTCCTCTCGCCAGCGTCGATGCGCTGCCATGCGCTGTGGCTGCACGTCACGCCCAAGGCGCCGCGTGTTGAGCGCTGGCCGTTCTGGGAGGCCGTCAACGTCGAGCGGCCTCAAGACACCACCGTCGGGGCGCTCTTGGAGTCGCTGCGTGGGGTCAAGCCCGGCGCGTTGGTGAACGTCTGGGCGCGGTGAGGGGAGCGTTCGCACAGCGACGATCCTCTCTCTGGCGCCCTCCCCGGCGCTCAGCTAATCAGCCAAGCGTCGTGCCCGTGGCCGACCGCCAACGCCTGCTTCGCCTTAGGATCCCCCATGCCGTGTCTGCGCTCGCCTTGTTCAGCCCCCCTCGCCCTCCTCCTCACCCTCGCCTGCGCTGGGAAGGACGAGCCCACAGACACCGCCGGCGCCCGGCGCTGTGAGTCGGTGTCGTTCAACCTCACGCCGATGCCCTACACCTTGCCGATGCTCTCTGGGGAGTGGGCGGACACGAGCGGCTTTTACGCCACCACGGGCCGGAGCAAGCGGGTCGTAGACGGCGACGAGAAGGGCATCGGCTGGGGGTTTGTCGATCTGTCCGGCGACGACCATCACGACCTCGTCGTGGCCTACGACAGCGCCGACCAAACCCTCGGCGTGACGCGGTGGCAAGTCTACACGAGCGGGCCCACGGGGTTCTCGCCGACGCCGATGGACTACACCCTCCCCGCGCTCGACGGCGACTGGGAGAGCAGCGAGGGCTTCAACCTCGCCGACTACGGCAACCCCGGCTGGCGCGAGGTGAACGGTGAGGAGGCTGATTTCAATTGGTCGCTCCGCGATCTGATCGGCGACGGTCGCCTGGATCTTGTGCTGACCTACGATGATGCCGATTCAGCGGTTGGCATGACGGTCTGGCGGGTGTACGAGGGCGGCGAGGACGGGTTCTCGCCTGTGCCCGACGACTACGCGCTGCCGATGCTCAGCGGCGACTGGTCGAGAGGCTACGGGTTCCGCTGGACCGCCGGTTGGGGGGAGCGGCCCAACGACATGGGCGGCGTCTACCGGTACGACTGGCAGCTCGAAGATCTCAACGATGACGGCCGCTGGGACCTGGTGGTGATGTTTGACAGCGCCGAATACGGGACCATCGGCCTCACCGAGTGGATGGTCTTCTACGGCGGCGCAGACGGATTCAGCGCCGCGCCGACGCGACTGTCCTTGCCGCCATTGGCCGGAGACGACTGGGACACCGAAGCGTGGGTGTCGGCTTGGTCCAACGAGGGCCAGCTCATTCGGACAGTCAATGGCATCGGCGCTGATTATTTCTGGAGCCTGAGCGACATCACACGAGACGGCGTCCCTGACATCCTCTTGAGCTGGGACGAGGCCGATCCCCTCGTCGGGCCGTCGGAGTGGTGGGTCTATCCC
>JAKLKE010000236.1 GCA_023150775.1 Myxococcota bacterium | reverse complement strand
GATAGGTCGACGACTTGGATGAGATCGTTCCCTACAGCTCTCACAAGCGCTGCCTGACCTTGTGCAGCGAGGGCTCGTGCGGCAAAGAACTGCCGGCCTTCATCCTGCTCAGGGACCGTAGCGAGTCTCGCGAGATGGGCGATCTCATCCCGGACGTCCCCGCGTGAGCGATCCACCGCAGACTGTGGACCAGCCTCAAAAAGTACGCTGTCGGCGAAGGGTTGCGCGAGAGTAACGAGTTGGCGCTCGACCTCTTCCCGCAGGTTCGTGCGTCGAAGCGTCTGGAGTTGTTGAAGTTGCTGGGGCGCGAGCCGAGTCGCCGCCATAGACAAGGCGCGCTGCGCAACACCCGTGATGACGGCTTGCGGGAGCGTGCGATCTAGACGGGAGTAGCGGCGATGTTCTCCGCAGTCGAACTCGACGAATGTGACGCTCAGCTCGAAGGGATCAATCCTGCGGATGGCCGTAAATGCCCCCCAGACGGAGATCGCGGGATCAGCGTTGAGCTGGAGCACCGCTTGGTGTGCGCACTCGCTGAGCAGCGGCGCCTGGACACGCGAGCCCAGGCCGTTGGGGATGAGGTGCTCGTTGCCAGGCTCCGACCGCATCGTGAACGCCTTGGCCTCGACGAAGGCGTATCGGTCCCCGATCGTGTAGATGAAGTCCGGCCAGCGCCGCACCACTCGAACCAAGACGGTGGGAGAGATTCCGGCCTGCGCGAAGAGGCCAGCCATGATCTCGCCGAGTACACCGACGCTGGAGGTCGCTGAGGTCTTCCCTTCCTGGGTGACGAGGCCAAGTCGGCTGAAGCGACCGGGATAAGGAAAGGCCCGGACTCCACTGCTCCACTCGTTCCAGACCTCCAGGTCGGCCAGCGGGTCTGCCATCGCCGCCTCAGGAAACACCTCATTGGCGACAATGATCTGCGCTCGGTCGAACCTGAGCGTATGCCGGCCACCCTGCTGTACTCCATGCCGCACGACGCGGGTGAGCAGCTCGCTCCGAGCGCGTGAAGGCTCGAAGTGGGGGCTGCCAAAACGGGTGAGCCACTCATCATGCAACTCGACTCGCCAGTGCTCGAAATCAACGGTCAGGTGCGCTGAGGGCAGAGGGGACACGTGCAACTCCTGTTGGGATGGAGCAGCTTGTAACCAGTGACGAATGATGGGGCTGGTTCACAGGCGCGATTGAGCAGGATGGGCCGTGATTGGCCTCATCGATAGGGGGTTACTCGCCACCTAGCGTGAGCCCTTACGGCGCCGCTACCCAGCCGACAGTACCATCCACCCCAAGCCGCAAGTAGCGTGGTTGAGCACCTCCGCTGCGGGACACCAGCGTGACAATCACAGCCGACTCCCCGGTTGCCCAGCGGAGCGCCTCCACGCCGATCTCACCAGACTCCGTCGCTGTAAACTCGGCGAGCCGTTGGCCGGTCGCGAGATCATAGAGAGTCACAGGGCCTGGGTCCGAGTCCGTGGTTGGGTAGACGAGCGCATAACGGCGAGCTGGAGACACGTCATGGATGGTTCCGCCAACACCGACCAGCTTGTTGCCCAGCAGGTCAAACACCGTGAGGACATGACAGTTTGTGCCACAACCATGGGTGAGGATGAGCGTACCAGCAGCCGAGAACTGCAGTTGGCCACCAAATCCTGGAGAGAACGTCGCGATGCGCTTCTTTGAGTGGAGATCGTAGGTAGAGACACGCAGCGACTTGCCGTTCGGTCGGTGCCACACAAAGGCGCTCTTACCGTCGGCGGAGACCTCAAAGCCGACCACCTCTTCAGCCGCGGGGAAACGCTCAAGGACGACAGCAGCGTCACCGTCGGTCCACCGAACCTCAGTGGTCGCTTCTGGCGAAGGGGTGAAGGTCAGATCGCCCGCCAAGGCGGGCGCGATGAGCGTGAGGATGATTAGCCACATGGCGTGAGAATAGCTCGCCCTCACCGCCCCGTCTATAGGGGCTTGCCCCTCGAACTCTCATGCCAAGGCAAGAGCTTCTCGTATTCGGTCTTGGAGACCTACGTCTCGCGGCGGACAACGTCGCCGCCGCCCGCGACCGCCGCGCCGCGATCGCTGCCCAGGTGAGCGAGGCGCGGGGTCGTCTCAAGGCCACCAAGCTCGCCGCCCACAACCTCGCGAAGCCCCGGCTGCTCGCGCCGTTCTACAACAACGAGCGCCGGGTGCGCAGCTTCTTCAAGAAGGACCGCCACCCTCACCCCCCCAACACCCGCGCGACCACCCCCGACTGAAGCAGCACGATCTGCAGCACAAACGTGAACACACACCACAGGAGCCCCGCCGTCGCGAGGTCGTGGAGGCGGGCGATGCCGGGGGCGGCGTCGGGGTCGAGCTCGCCGCGCTCCACACGCTCTAGGTCTTCCCGGGTGATCTGCCAGGCCGCTAGGGTGAAGAAGACGCCCACCACGGACGCGCAGCTCACTAGGCCGAGCAGGTTTAAGGGCAGGGCCACCCACAGGAGGCGACGCGCCCGGGCCTGGCGTGGGCCGGGGCGCTGGCCGAAGAGGCGGTCGAGCCTGCGGGTGGGGGTGGCCACGGCTCAGGCGGTCAAGGCGTCGACGCCCGCCGGGGGCAGGGCCATCAGGCGGCGGAGCTCCTCGACGCTGCGTAGGGCGGCCTCGGGGTTCACCGACACACCGCCGCCGTGGCGGAACCGTAAGACGCCGTCCTCTGCGTAGGCCTTGAGACCGTTCTTGATGTTCGCCGCGGACACGGCCTCGGGGCGGCGCACGTCCTGCACGGCGAGGTATTGGCGGCCGATCTTGAGCACCTCACGCTCCAAGGCGCGCGCGTCGAGGTCGCGGCCGTCGAGGCGCAACAGCGCCCGGGCGGTGAGGTAGAGGCTCTCCAGGAGCGGGTGGGTCAGCTCGGCGAGCTCGCCCACACGCTCCGGGGAGACGACGCGGTAAGCGCCCTCGCCGGCCTCGGGATCCGACACGATGGCCCCGGCCTCGGTGAGCAGGCGCAGGCCCGCGGCCTCTAGGCAACGCTCGTCCGCCGCCGGGTCGGTGATCAGCTCGTAACGCAGCAAGAAGAGCTGGAGGCGCAGCGAGTCCCGCAAGGATGCGGCGGTGAACTGCTCGGCCTTCCGCGCGCGGAGCTCGGCGGCGAGCAGGCTCGCGGGCACCAAGAAGTGCAGGGCGCCGTTCTTGTACACGTCGAGGATCACCCGGCGCTCGGGGATGAGCCGCAGCACGGGCTCGGGGCCGTCGATGATCTCGATGAGGCCCTTCTGGCGGAGCTGGGCGAGGGCCTCGTCGCGGGCGCGGTCGAAGGACTGCAGGCGGCCCGAGGGCTCGGCCCCGGCGGCGACGAGCAGGCTGTGCAGCCGCGCCACGCGATCGTGAAGCTCGGCGAGGGGCAAGGCCGGGCGGCGCTGGGCGAGGAGCGCCATACTCACCAGGCCCGTCGGCGTCACGACGAGCTTCGTGTTGATGCGGTGCATCAGGCGCTCACCGAGCACCCGCAGGGCCTCGCGGCGGCGCTCACGGCCCAAGTCTTCCCAAGGCTCACCCTGCTCGGTGATGAAGCCCGACAGCGGCAAGGGCTCGCCGATGCGCAGGTGAACCCGGCCTTGGCGGCGGCCCAGCACCTTGAGCGCGCGCAGGAGATCGGCGGCGGACTCCGGGCGTTTCCCGGCGCCGGAGAGCTCCCGGGCGTAGGGGCCCTCTTCAGCGAGCTGCTCGTAGGTGATCGCCACGGGCAGGTAGGTGACCTCGCCCAGGCTGCCTCGGCCCAGGCGAGCCTCAAGCCCCGCGTCGACGGTGGCGCCCAAGACGCCGAGCTTGGGCGGCAAGAGCTTGCCCGTGCGGGAGCGGCCGCCCTCGATGAAGAACTCCACCGTCTGCCCATCGCGGAACAGGGTGGTGAGGTAGGACTGAAACACCGTGGGGAAGATGCGCTCCCCGGTGAAGCTGCGCTTGATAAACACCGCGCCGAAGCGCCGCAAGAGCCAGCCCAAGGGGAAGAAGCTGAGGTTGTCCCCGGCGATGACGTGGGGCATCACGAGGTCGTTCTCGTGCAGCACCGTGGAGAGCACGATGTAGTCGACGTGGCTCTTGTGGCAGGGCACGAGCACACAGACGCCGTCACGCATCGCCGCGCGCACCTGCTCCACGTCCTCGGCGGGCACGTCGAAGCCGTCGTAGACGCGGCTGAACAGCCACACCGCCGGGCGCCGGGCGAGGCGCACCACGGTGTAGGAGAAGCGCGCCGCCATGCGGTCGTAGACCTTGAGCACCTCGGTCTGCACCGCGGAGATCGGGCGCCGGGTGGCCAGGGCCTCTTGTTCGATGAGTCGGGTCACCCGGGGGCTGCCGAGCACCCGGCGGCGGGTCAGCCGGGGGGAGCGGATTGCGGGGCCTCGGACGAGCTGGGCCTCTCTCCATAAAAACCGTCGAAGCAACACGCGGAGCTGGCGGGCCTGCGTCGCCGGGGGCAGCTCAGCCGTCCGGGACTGGTACTCTTGCAGGTTCACCGGCTCGCCGATCTGCACCCGGGCCTCACGCACCCCCGTCGCCACGCCGAGGAGCTTCCACAGCCAGCGGCCCTCGTCTTCAGCGCCGATGAGCGCCTTCAAGGTGATGCTGCCGGCCTGTTCGGGGCGGCGGCGCCAGAGCACCACCACGGGCACGAGGCGCACGGGCCGGGCCGACTCACGCTGGGCGTCGAGCAGGGTGGGCGTGGGGTCGGGCCAGGCTGGGGGCGAGAAGAAGTCGCGCCAGCGCATCCGGGGGCGCAGAAACACCGCCGCGTTCTTGCCCGAGGCGATGGTGCGCCCGAGATACCCCACGTCGATGGGGCTCGGCGGGCGGCCGTGGCGCACGATCCACTTGAGCTTGTCTTGGACGAGGCGCAGGCCCTCCCAGAAGGGCATCCACGGCGTCATCGAGATCGCCATGCTGTACTCGGCCAAGGGCAGGCGGCGGCGGCGCAGCACCTCGTTCAGGGCGAGGTAGTCCAAGAGCGAGCGGCTTCGCAGCACATAGACGACGGGGCCTTGATCGGCGGCGAGGCGCACCCGCTCGGCGGCGGCGTCGTCCAGGCGCAGGGCGCGGAACACCCAGGCGAGGCCAAAGAGGTAGTAGAGGATGCCCCAGGTGCGCACCATACAAGAGCGGTAGAGCTCGATGGGGACGTAAGGCTCGCCGCCGCCGTCGTGAACGGTCGGCTCTGTCGGTGGAGGAGGAGGGCTCAGGTCCATGCTCAGGAAGCTAACCTGTCCCTCTTCGCGGGCGAGGGGGCGCCCGCGTCAGGGGCAGGTCTCACGCAGGCCCTCGGCGGTCTTCACCAGGGGCTTGAGCTGGGGCGACACCCGGCGGGCCTCGGCTCGGGCGGCGTCCAGGCGCCGGGACTCCATCTCCGAGATGTTCCGCGCGAGGTACGGGATGCGCCCGGTGATGCCGGTGATGACGTTGAACCGCAGCTCATTGGGCCGCACCTCGTCGGAGCGGGTCCTGCGCGAGGCGTCCAGCGCCGCGTCGAGGGTCTTGATCTGGGTGAGGTAAAAGAAGCCGCTGGTCAAGAAGGTAAAGGTCGAGAACTGCGCGGCGTCGTTCACGACGTCCTTCATCCAGCCGAGGTCACGCTGCATCCGCTCGTGAAACCACAGGGTCTCCGCCGCCCAGGCCACCGACGCCGGATCGCAGCCGGGCTGGGCCGGGGCCGCGCTCACCAGGGGCGCGAGGGACTCCTCCCAGGCCATGTGCCCGTCGAGCCGCGCCCAGAAGGCCTCCCGCCAGTCCCGAAGCGGCGCGCGCTCGCCGGGGCGGCCCCCAGCGTCTAAGGCCACGGCGGCGAAGTGCCCCGTGCGGCGCTCGGCCTTGGTGCTCAGCTCAAAGCCCGTCTGGTTGGCGTTGAGGATGAACTGGAACTTGAGGTTCTTCGCCAGATCCAAGAACTCCCGCACGGTGCGAGAGGCCGGGGCGTTGGGCTGGGCCGCCATGAGCCGCTCCAGCTCCCGGCGGTTGAAGGTGAAGGTGCCCTCGTAGTTGACCAGGGTGAGGTCCTCTTTGCCGTGGCCCATGTGGGGGTCGCGGAAGGGGTTCCAGGCCTGCACGACGTGGAGCTGCAGGGGCAAGGTGAGGCCGTCATACACGATCTCCACCGTCCACGGGCTCGCCTGGAGGTTGAAGTTGAGCACCCGCAGGTCGAGGGTGAGGCGATCGATCTCCACGCGGCCCCGCAGCTCCTTATCGACCTGGGGCTCCCCGGCGTGCAGGGCCTCCAGGGCCTCGGGGGCGGCGTACTGTGTCAGGTTCTCCGGGCTCAAGAACTCTTCAGGGGGGATGTCCCAGAAGCCCCGATCTCCCTCCGGCGCGGGGCGAAACCGCCACTCCCCGGCGAGCAGGCTCTTGTGGAAGCTGCCGATCACGCCGTCTTTTTTGCCGACGATGCGCAGCTCACGGGCCCGGTTGCCTTTGCCCGTCTGCAGCATCGACACCCGGCGGGTCAAGGCCGTCTCCGGGCCCCAGGCCTCGGGCGGCAGCACGGGCGGGTGAATCGTCCAGCCTTCAGGCGGCAGGCGGATGTCGGACATGCCGCTGCGGATGTCGCCGGGAGGGTAAAAGGGCTCGCTGTCACACTCCTCCTCGTAACAGTAGGGGTGCGTGGGTGTGGAGCCCAAGAGGTCAAAGTCGGCGATCTTGGTGGCCACGGCGCCGAAGCGGTCGAGCAGCATCACCGTGGAGGCCGAGGCGTCGATGGCCTCGCCCCGGTATTTGCCACGGAAGGGCGGCTCGATGAAGTGCTCCACCTCGGGGGGTGTGCCCGAGTCGAGGTAATAGATCGTGCGGCCATCGGGCGCGAGCCACACCATCGTCTCCATAGACACCGCCGCCGGGCCCCACTCAAAGATGCGCCCGTCTGGGCCCTCTTTGTAGCCCGCGGCGGCGGCGGTGATGCGCCCCAAGGCCCAGCCACGGTGGCCGGTGAGGTGCTTGGGAACGTACACAAACTCGTCTTTGCCCGCGCCCCAGCCCGCCATCCACTCATCGGGCACGAACAGATTGGCGAACTTGCGGCGATAAAACATCTGCCGGGTGTCGCTGAGCACGGCGAGCTCGTCGTCATCGGCGGTGAGCGCGATGAGGCGATCGGGCATGGGGAACTCGGGATCAAACGCCAGGGGCTCGGCATGGGGCCAGGCGCCGACCTTGTCCCAGGTGGCGGCGTCGAGGCGGGCGAGGGCCTCGGCGGGCTCTTCAGTCTCAAAGGCCCGGCTCTTGATGAAGTCGCCGCGATCTCCCTCGGCGTAGGTGGTGTCCACCGCCGCCGGGTCTTTGTGATCGAGGCGGTACGGCAGGCCGTCGCGGTGGCCGAAGGGGCGCCAGGGCAGCGCTACGGTGAGCTCATCAAGCCCGGCCCGGCGCTTCACCCGGGGCTTAAACCACACCTTGCCATCGACCAAGGCGAAGTAGTACCAGTCGTTGAAGCCTTGGTAGGGGCGCTCGACCTCCAAGATCGGGGGGAGCTCCTCAGGGCTCGTGTAGGGCGAGGGGGCGTAGACCGTGGCGTCGAGGGTGGCGAGGCGCTTGGCCTCATCGAGGGCCTCCAAGGCCTGCTCGACCGCGCCCTTGGGCCGCGCGGCGACGGCCGGGGTGAGGGCGGCGGCGAGGAGGAGCGAACAAGCGGCGAGGCGGCGCATCTTGGTCCGGTGCGAGTGGGTCAGCGCCGAGGGTATCGCCTTAGACCCTCCGAGATCAAGCGCCATCTTCGGTCAGAATGAGCTTGTGCTACACTCTCCGGCGCCGCCATGACGGCGCGCAGCTTCGCCAAGAGGTCACCATGCAACGCTCTCTCGTGTCGTTCGCGCTTGTTCACCTCACCCTGCTCTCCGCTTGTTTTGGGGACAAAGACCCGAGCGGCGACAGCGCCGTAGACAGCGAGCCCGTGGTGATCGACGAAGACGGCGACGGCGTGCGGGCCGAGGACGACTGCGACGACAACGACGCCTCGGTGTACCCCGGCGCCGCCGAGCCTTGTGATGAGCGCGACAACGACTGCGACGGCAGCGTGGACGAGGGCGCGAACGCCTCGTTCTACGCCGACGGCAACGGCGACGGCTTCGGCCGCGATGACTCCGACGTCTTGGCCTGCGAGGCGCCCGAGGGCTACGCCTCCAACGGCGGCGACTGTGACGACAACAACCGCGACGTATCCCCCGACGCTGAAGAGGTCTGTGACGGCGCCGACAACAACTGTGACGGCGCGCCGGACGAGGGCGTGACGATCAACTATTACAACGACGGCGACGGCGACGGCGACGGCGACCCCGGGGCGCCCATCACCGGCTGCGAGCTCCCCCCTGAAGGCGTGCTCAGCGCCGGGGACTGCGACGACAACGACCCCAGCCTCAACAGCAACGACGCCGACGAGGACGGCCTCGCCTCCTGCGACGGCGACTGTGACGACAACAACGCCAACCACGCCGCCTTCTGCGAGTACGCGACCTTGTCCGGGGAGCTCTCCCTCCCCAGCTTCGGCTGCGTGTTCAGCGTCAGCGGCGAGGCCACGGACCCCTCCACGGCGTGCCCGAGCTGCGACTTCGGCTTCTTGAGCGAGGCCGCTCAGACCACAAGCGGCACAAGCTGCACCACCTCGTTCTCGGCCATCTTCGCCTACGACATCGACGCGGCGTCGATGAAGCTCTTGTTCGCCGGCTACTACGAGCTCGGACCCTTCCCCGGCACGCTCAGCTACGGCGCAGGCTACGACACCCTGAGCTTCTACGGCCCCAGCGCCAACGGCACCCCCTACGAGGGCTCCTTCACCCTGAGCCCCTGATCAGGTAGACTCGGCGAATGACCACGACCCCCTGCCCTGGCTGCGGCCTCGTCTTGGCGGAGCGCCTCGCCCCGCCGCCGCCGGAGCACGGCGCCTCCCCGGCCTGCTTCGCCCTCTATGGCCGCGCCTTGGAGCACCAGTCTCGCCGGTTTGCCCAGCCCCCGGCGGGGCGCCTGCTCCTTGACGCGTATGGCGCCCAGCACCCCATGGACGGCGGGCGAATGGCCCGGGACAACCTCGCCGTTCACCTCATCGCCCTGCACCTCGCCCTCGTTCGCCACATCCCCGCCGAGTCCATGCCCAGCACCCTGCGCCGGGTGCTGCGAGGCCGCCGCGACTTCCCCGAGCTGCCCCGGCCCGTCCCCCTCGGCGTGTTGACCGTGGCCTCGATGTTTGGCCCCGACGGCGCGCCCATCGACACCCTGGAGGAGCAGGCCGAAGCGGCCCAGGCCTTCGCCGCCTCGGTGTGGGCGGCGTGGTCTGATCAGCACGGCCTCGTGGCGCGCTGGGTGAAGGAGTCGGGGGTGTTCGGCGGTGACGACGACGATTACAGCGGTGACCGTCGAGATTGATACGCTCAGCCCACGGCATAACCGCATCCTCTCGCCCAAGACTGGCATAGTTT
>JAKLKE010000235.1 GCA_023150775.1 Myxococcota bacterium | reverse complement strand
ACCGCGCGCTGGGCGAGGTCGGGCGAGGCGATCCTGGACATGCTGGCGCTCCCGGCGTTGGGGCGGCGGAGTATCCCCAAAGCCCGCCGTCGTAAAGACCTCGCGGCGTCTTCCCGCCCTCAGCCGTCGAGGATCACCTCACCCACCCGCAGCCGGGTTCGGCCCCGGCGGCGCTCGATGAGCCAAGGGTCAAAGCCCGCGGCTTTGATGTCTTTGCGGGCGCGCAGCACGAGCACGGCGAGGCTGTTCTGGGGGTCTTGAATGGGCATTCGGCCCCAGATGGCGGCGATGATCTCCTCGTCGCTGACCCAGCCCACGAGCGGCGCCGGCGATCGACCGGCCCGATCGGCGAGGATCTGGCGGCCCAAGGAGTGTAAGAGCGCCACGCGGGTCTCGCCGTAGACGTCGTAGCGGGCGTTTCGGTCGGGGTCGAAGAGCGAGGCGCTGGGGCCATCGGCGCCGCGCATCTTCACCCGCAGGGCGCAGCGCACGGTCTCCTCTTCGACCTGGGCCGTGGGCGGCAGCTCATGGTTGGGCCGGTGCAGGCGGAAGCGGCCGCCGGCGATGGTGAGCTCTTCCCCCTCGCTGAGGGCCCGGGCCGTGGCGCCGTCGTCGAGCCAGGCCTCGCCGCCCGCGTCGAGATAAAGGGCCACCTCTTCGTCGCCCTCACCCTCCAGGCGCAGATCGCAGGTGGAGGCGGTGCCGACGCGCAGCCGGGGCTGGTCGAGGCCATGAAACAGGCCCGAGCCGAGGTCTTCGAGCACCCACGGCGTCTCGGCGGGCACGGCGGCCTCTTGGCCACGCTGCACGACGAGGCGGGTGGAGAGCCCGAGCATCACCTGGGCGCCGACCTTGGCCACCCGGGCCCCGGTGAGGCGCTCACCGTCGATGAAGGTGCCGTTTCGGCTGCGGAGATCCTCCACCCAAGGCTCCCCCTCACGCAGCCAGATGAGCGCGTGGTGGCCGGAGATGGCCTCATCGTCGATGACGACGTCGTTGTCGGGGGCGCGGCCAAGCCGCAGCGGGCGGGCGCCGAGGCGCAAGACGCGAGGAGGACGATGATCCCGAAGGATGACGAGCTCAGCCATGAAGGGGGCCTCTGGAGTGGCGTGTCATCGTGTAGTAATCCAAATACTTAAAGGGCGAGGCACATTGAGGGAGGTCGGACGCAAGACGCGCCGACCCCAGGACGACCCGAACCGACCGGAGCCCACGATGCGCACCATCACCACGTTCTTCTCCATGTTCAGCCTCGCACTTATCACCACCTCGTCCTCAAGCGCGCACGCGGGCACGAGCCTGCTCGATCTCACCTTCGGAGGTGAGGTCTGCTTTGAGGATGAAGAGTACGACTACAACGGCTTCGAGTCGACCTGCAGCGCGCCGGGAGTCGATGTGGAGGTGGACTCGGCGCGTCTAGAGATCGACGTCGAGGGCGCCGGGCTCTTGGGCCTCGACAGCATCCTCTGCGCGGTCTTGGGCCGCACAAACAAGATGGAGGCCGATCTCACCTTTGATCTGAGCCTCGACGAGAGCGGCCTGTACTCCGTCGTCGGCGCTGACGGCGTCGTAGACGCGGTGTCGAGCCTCGGCTGCCTGCTCACCACGGTGAGCCTGAACTCCTTGACCACGGTGACCGCCCGGGCGGAGATCGACACCAACGCCCAGATCTGCGCCGCGTTCTGCGACGCCCAGGGCCGCGCCTACGCCGAGGCCGAGTGTGACGGCCACGCCACCGAGGCCCGCTGCCGGGCGGAGCTGGAGGTGGCCGCCGCCGCGACCTGTGAGGACGTCTGCCTCGACGTCGGCGCGTCGATCTGCGCTGAAGCCGAGGTGAGCGCCACGGTGCTCAGCGGCCTCGGGTCGAGCCTGTCCGCGGGCTTAGGCGCCGATCTTGACCTCGATCTCACCTTCGACTGCCTCCAGGACGCCAGCGGCGCCGAGATCGAGCCCATCGACGAGGACGAAATCGAGCAGGATGATGATCCGCCGGCGGTCATCTTCAAGCGTTGAGCGCGCGCTGTGCGAGAGGGCGGAGAGTGGCGTAGTATTGGGTCTTCCCGCTCGCCGTGTGAACATTGTGGCCAAGGTCGGTGACCAGGTAGACCGGTACATCCTTGAGTCCGTGCTTGGGCGCGGCGGGATGGCGACGGTTTACCTGGCACGCCACGTTGAGCTTCATTCGACCCACGCCATCAAGATCTTGAACCTCACCAACGAGACGCTCCGCGCCCGGGCGCTCTTGGAGGCGAGATCCCAGGCGATGATCCGCCATCCCAATGTGATCGCGGTCACGGATCTGCTGCGTCTGTCCGATGGCGCCCCGGCGCTCGTGATGGAGCTCATCGACGGGCCATCCCTCGCGGCCTTGATCAAGCAGGGCCCCCTGCCGATCCCCGTCGCCGAGGGCATCGCCGTGGGTCTGCTGCGCGGCTTAGGCGCGGCGCACAACGCCGGGCTCATCCACCGCGATCTCAAGGCCGCGAACGTGCTCTTGGAGCTTGGCCAGGGCTACGCCGTCGCCAAGATCGCCGATTTTGGGCTGGACCTGTTCTCTGTCGGCGTGATCCTCTACCACATGGTCACCGGCGAGCCGCCCTACCCCACCCACGACGCCATCGAGTCCTACCTCTGCGCCGCTGAAGGCCACCGCGCCCCGGTGGGCAGCCTGCGCCCGGACCTGCCCAGGCGGTGGATCGACACCATCAACGCCGCCCTCGACCCCGATCCGTCCATGCGCCCGGAGAGCGCCGACGCCATGCTTCGTCTGCTCTTGAGCGATGAAGAGGCCTCGGTGACCGTCGAGCTCGCCGACTGGTCGGAGGAGCTGCTCCTCGCCGCCAGAGACCTCCGCCCCTCCCAGCGCCCGCCGGAGGAGCCCCCGGCCCCGGCGAGCTCCATCTCGGCGCCGTCTCTGACCTACGCCGCGCCCCCAGCGGCCCAAGCGCCCCAGGCGCCGATCGAGCCCCCGCCACGCCAGCGCGGCGGCCTCAGCGAGCGGACCTGGCAGATCGCCACCGCCCTCGCCTTGCTCATCAGCGTCGGCTTGTTGATCACCCAGCGTGCGCGCCCGCCGCCCGCCGCGCCAGCGCAGGCGCCCCTCGCCACCCCCGCGCCGACGCCCGAGCCCGAGACCGCGCAGGCGACGCCCCCGGAGGCGCCCGAGCCCCCGGCTCAATCTCGTGTGGTGGCCCCCAGGGTCGAGCCCAAGGCCGAGCCGAAGGCCGAGCCCAAAGCCGAGCCGCCTCCCGCCCCGGCGGCGCCCCCGGCGAACGTCTTCATCCAGAGCCCGGTGCGCGTGACCCTCATGAACAGCGAGGGCCGGATGTTCACCGAGGGCGCCGTCCCCAGCGGCGACTACACCGTCTACGCCTACTTTGACGGCACGATCCCCACCCAGGTCCTCACGGTGACCGTGGTCGAGGGCGTCGCCCTGCGCCTGGTCTGTGATGGGGCGCTGAAGGTGTGCCAACGCCGCTGAACAACGCCATGATCTTATGCGAACTTATTCAATTTTGATTAAGATGATCTTGAGCACACACCCTGCGTTGAGGACTACGGAGATGAGCGGACCACGGGTCGGGGAACGAATCGATCGATATGAGCTGATGAGCTCCGTCGGTCGCGGCGGAGTTGGAGAGGTGTTTCGGGTTCGGCACGCCCTGCTGGGCTCCGAGCACGCGCTCAAGGTGCTGCTGATCGACGCGAGCACACGCCGGGCGCGGCTGATGCGTGAAGGACGCCTTCAAGCCAACCTGCGTCACCCAAACCTCGTGCCCGTGACCGACCTCGTCGTTCAGGACGGCCTCGTGGCCCTGGTGATGGAGCTGGTGCGCGGCCCGAGCATCGAGCTTCTGCGCAGCCAGCAGCTCAGCGTGCCCGAGATCGACGCCTTGGCCACGGGCGTGCTCTCCGGCGCCGCGGCCATGCACCAACAAGGCACCATCCACCGCGATCTCAAGCCCGCGAACGTGCTCGTGGAGGTGGTGGACGGCCGGGTGAACACGCTGATCACCGACCTCGGCATCGCGAAGATCCTCTTTGACGACCCAAGCGGCGACGAGCCCATCACCCGCTCGGGCCTGATGCTCGGAACGCCGGGTTATATGGCGCCTGAGCAATACCGCAGCGCCCGCCGTGTGGACGCCCGCGCCGACGTGTTCTCGCTGGGGGCGCTCCTGTTTCGCCTCGCCGGAGGGGTCTCGGCCTTCCCGGCGCGGAGCTGGGCCGAGGCCTACGATCGTGCCTCGAAGGGCAACCGACCGCGGCTCTCCGCCCTGAGGCCCGACATCCCGGCGCGCTGGGAGCGGGCCATCGACGCCGCCCTAAGCCCGGATCCCCAGGCCCGCCCCGCCGACGCCGCCGCCCTGCGCACGATGTGGTTGGAGGAGACCGACTCCACCCGAATCACGCGGCACGCCAAGCTGCGCTGGCCCGCCGAGCGCCTGCGCCTCATCCCCAAGCCGAGCTGGGCGATGGCGGAGGTCTCCACGTTGGAGCTCCCGAGCCCCGAGCCCGGCCCGCCCCCGGCCCGTCCTGGTCCCCACCGCCAAGCGCCGCCCCGGTGAATCCGATGCCCCGTCGTCTCCCGTCGCGCCTCTGGGTGGCGGCGTTTGTTCTCGCCGCGGCCTCCGTCGCCGCGCTCCAGGCCCGCGCGGCCTGCTCGGCGCCGACGCCCCAGAGCGAGCTCGTGTTGTCCCTCGACGTCGCCGAGCGCGCGCTCTTAAACCTCGACGCCGAGACCTTCACCAGCACCCTCGACCGCGTGATGCTCAGCGTTGACTGCCTCGCCGAGCCCGCCGACCCCACCTTCGCCCTGCGCCTGCACCAGCTCGTCGGAGTGCGGCACTTTATGGCCGGGGACGAGCGCCTCGCGGCCTCGGCCTTCGCCGCCGCCCGTCAGACCGTGCCTGACGCGCCTTTGCCCACGTCCCTCGCCCCCGAAGGCCACAGGATGCGGGGGCTCTACGGCCTCATCCCCACGGACAACTCCCCCGTCGAGGCCCTCACGCCGCCGCGCCAAGGCAGCTACCGCGTGAACGGCGCCCCTGCCCTCACCCGCTCCGCGGAGCTGCCCGCCCTCGTGCAGCACCTCAGCGACGACGGCCGCGTGTTGTGGACGGCTTACCTCTACCCCAACAACCCCACGCCTTGGGTGGAGCCCGCCCGCCGCGCCGCGCCCGTCGAAGACGCCGCAGGGCCCACGACGCCGAGCCGCGCGCCGCTGATCGCCGCGGGCTCTTTGGCGCTCGTGAGCGCCGGGCTCTACGTCGGCAGCCAGGCCGCCCGGGCCTGCTTCAACGACGACGGCTGCGGCGGCCCCACCCAAGACGACCTCACCCAGACCTGGACCCTGCACCGCGCGCTCTACGTCAGCGCGGCGGCGGGCGGCGCGGCGAGCCTCGCCTTCGGCGTCACCTGGGCGCTGCCCCTGGAGTCCCGATGAGCCCCGGCGCGCGCCTCACCACGCTCTGGCTCTTGGCCTTCACCGCGGGCTGCTCCACCTGGCTGAGCCGCGGCGATCTCAAGGACCGCCTCGACGGCGACGGCGACGGCTACACCACCGCCACCTTTGAGGGCCCCGACTGCGACGACGAGAACGCCGACATCCACCCCGGCGCTGAGGAGCTCTGCGACGGCGTCGACTCCGACTGTGACGGCCTGGGCGATGAAGACACCTGGCTCACCTTTTATGCGGACCTCGACGGCGACGGCCTCGGCGACGCGGCGGCGCCCCGAGAGGCCCGCGCTTGTGAGCCCGTCCCCGAGGGCTTCGTCATGGACGTCGGCGACTGCGACGACGGCGACCCCGAGGTCACGTACCCCAGCGAACGTTACGATGATCTCGACGGCGACGGCTACGGCGACGGTGAGCCCAGGCTCCTCTGCCCGGCCGAGCCCCTCACCACGCCCACCCCCGGCGACTGCGACGACGGCGACGCCAGCGTCTACCCCGGCGCGCTGGAGACCTGCTCCGACGCCGACGACAAGAACTGCGACGGCTCCGTCGGCCGGGTCGATCAAGACGGCGACGGCTTCATCGCCTGTGAGGAGTGTGACGACGGCGACGTGGCGATCTACCCCGACGCTGAGGAGGTCTGCGACGGCCAAGACAACGACTGCGACGGCCTCAGCGATGATGAGGACGACGAGGTCGGCGCCGGGCGGCTGACGTATTACCTCGACGGCGACGGCGACGGACACGGCGACGGGGCGGCGCGTCTGGCCTGTGAGCCCCCAGAGGGCAGCGCCGAGACCGACGACGACTGCGACGACGACGACGCGGAGATCTCCCCGAGCCACGTCGAGCGCTGCGACACCCCCGCCGACGACGACTGTGACGGCGCCACGACGGACTGCGCCGCGCGCCTCGACGCCTTGGGGCTCTGTGTGGCTGGGGTGAGCGTCGGGGATGAGTCCGGGCGCGGCGTGGATGGGGTCGATCTGGACCTCGACGGCCTCGCTGAGCTCGCCATCGGCGCCCCCGGCGCGAACGCTGGCGGTGGGCGGCTCTACCTCGTCGGCCCCGACGCGGCGCGGGTAGACGAGGGCGATGAGCTTGAGGGCGGCGGCGGCTCCGGCGCGGGCGCTCTCGCGCTCACCGTGCCGGATTTTGACGGCGACGGCCACGATGACCTCGCCGTGGCCGCCCCGGACGATGACGCCGTGCACCTGCTCCTCGCCGGCGGCGGCGCGTCGAGCCTCGGCGGGGCCGACGTCACCCAACGCCACCGCGAGTCCGGCGCGAGGTTTGGCGCGGCGATGGCCGTAGGTGAGGTGCACGGCGATGGCCGGGCCGATCTGCTCATCGGCGCACCTGCCGTGGACGCCGTCGGCCTGCTCGGCCTGCCGGTGACCGACTCCGGCGCGGCGTACTTGCTCATCGGCGCGGCCTCCAGCTCGGCCTCGCTGAACGAGGCCAACGCGGCGCTCACCTTGCTCGGCGAAGACGGCAGCGGCGGCTTCGGCGCGGCGGTCACCCTCTCCGACTGGGACAACGACGGCCTCGATGAGCCCGTGGCCTCGAACATCGATCGCGGCAGCCTCGGCTTGTCCAACAACGGCGAGGTGCTGCTGTTCTCCGCGGTCAGCGGCGAGTGGATGGCCCAAGACGCCGAGTATGTGCTCAGCTTAGGCAGCGGCGTGATCCCCACGTCCCTCGCCAGCCGCGGCGACCTCAACGGCGACGGCAAGGCCGATCTGGTGGTCGGCTCCACCGACTCCGAGAGCGTCTGGGTGCTGCTCGGGCCGATCACGAAGAACCTCACCGTGTCGTCAAGCGCGAGCCTGCGGGTGCGCGGCGACAGCGGCGACGGCGTCGGCGCCTCGGCCCGGTTTGTCCCCGATCTCGACGGCGACGGCGATGATGAGCTGCTCATCGGGGCGCCGGAGGAGCCCGGCGCGGTCTTGATCTACGGCGGCGCCGCCCGCACCGGCACGATCAACACGAGCGCCGCCGATCTGCGCCTCAGCGGAGATGTCGGCGACGGCCTCGGCGCCTCCTTCGGCTTGGGTGACCTCAACGACGACGGCGCTGAGGAGCTGCTCTTTGGGCTCCCCGGGCTCGACGGGGATCGTGGCGGCGCCTGCTGGCTAGACGGCCAGCGCCTCTGAGCGGATTTATGGCGAGCGCCGCCCGCTCAGCGCAGCTCAGGCATCACGAGGGTGATCGTGTCGAGGAGCTGCTCGGCCATCCACTCCTGCTCGGAGGCCACGGGGTGACGGCCCGAGCCGTTGTACTCAAAGATCACGGCGTGAACGTGCTCATCCTCTTCTTGTAAGGTCCCCACGGCCTCCTCCAGCATGGCCGGGAACGGCGAGCCGGGCGCGACGACGTCCATGCTGCCCAAGGCGAAGAAGAGCTCCGCGTCGGGGTAGGTCGTGCGTAGGGTGCGGCCAAACTTGACCCAGGCGGGGATCATCTCTTTTCCGACGCCGAGCCAGTAGTCGTTCTGGCCGAGGTTCACCACGACGATGTCTGGGGTCCAAAGGGCAAAATCCCAGGCGTGGTCATCGTTCTGGAGGCTGTCCCAGTAGGTGTACATCGTCGCGCTCCACCAGCTCCGCACGAGCCCGATCCCGCTGAGCGAGACGCTGTGGTAGTCGGCGTCGAGCGCCCGGGCGGTGAAGGCGGCGTAGCTGCGCGTGTTGTCTTTGTACACCGCGTCGCCGCTGTCGCAGTCGCAGTCTACGGAGAGCCCCGAGGTGATGGAGTCGCCGTAAAACTCGATCTTCAGGGCCTTCTCCGCCGGGCGTGGCCCGAGCCCAGCGCCGGGGTCGAGGGTGAGGCCAACAAAGCTGAGGTCACCCTCGGCGATCTCCGTACGTTTGGCCACGCGGAGCGTGTGAGCGCCGGGGCTGAGCCCCTCGGCCACGACGTAGGTGTTCTCGCCCGGCGCGCAGGCGATGACCCTAGGCTCGCCCCCGTCGATGACCACGCTGACGTAGTTGGTGCCGGCGTCGTCGAGGCGCAGGGTGAGCGAGCTGCCCTCAAACACGGCCTCGACGGCGCTGCCCGGCCAATGAAACAGAGGGGCCAGGGGGTCGCTGGTGTCGATGCGGCCGACGTAGCGCAGGTCTGTGTGATCGGCGGCGATGAACTCGGGGGTGGTGTCCGGCGGAGCCGTGTCCCCGGTCTCCCCGCTGTCCCGGCTGTCCCCGGTCTCGCCGCTGTCTTCGGTGAGCGGTCCAGAGTGTGAGGAGTCGCTCAACGACGGGGCGTCTTTTTTCTGAGGTGTGCAGGAGAGGAGTATCCAGAGCATGAGGCTGACTAACCCCCGTCCTCTGGGGGCACCACGCCGCGCAGGCCTCACCGAACGATCCCAGGAGCCCCCCGATGTTGTGGACCGCTGTGGGTGTCATCGCCCTGAGCGCGGCGAGCATGGGCCTGCCCTTCGTGGCGCCCAAGCCCTTCGCCGCCAGCGCGCCTGGCCTGCCCCGCGCCGCCCTGGCCTTCTTTGTGCTGAGCGGCCTGCTCTACGTCAACCAGGTGATCTTCAACGCCTGGATGGTCTTGGAGCACAACGCCGACGCGAGCTACCTCCGCCAGTTTGTGCACAGCCAGCACTACTTCAACCTCGCGCCCGACCACCCGCCCGTGGCGTGGCTCGTGGCGTGGGTGGGCGACGGCGGGTGGATGGCGCCGAGCTTCTTGCGGGTGCAGGCCGTCTTGGAGCTTCCTTGGGCCCTGACCGCGTACCTGATGATCACCGCGCTGTTGAGCCCACCGACCGCGCGGCAGATCGCCGCTGGCCCCCTCGGGGTCTTCGCCGCCATCAGCCACACCGCCGTCTTGTGTGTTGTTGAGGTGCTCCTGTGGAACCCCTGGACTGAGCAAGACCTGGTCTTGCGGGTCGCCGGGCTGATCTTGACCGTGCTCTTGTTGCGCTGGATCGGCCGGGAGCCGACGGCGGAGGCGCCGCCCTCGGCGGTGCAGCTCGT
>JAKLKE010000234.1 GCA_023150775.1 Myxococcota bacterium | reverse complement strand
CCCCCCAGGCCTTAGAGCCTCAGCGGGTTCACCGCGCCAGCCAGACGATGATCAGCCAGCTCCGTGAGGTCGTCAGCCGGGGAGACCTCTCGACGGCGGAGCTTGAGCGAATCCTCGTCGAGGGCCGCAAACGTGAGATGAGCGAGCAGGCGATCTTGCAGGCCATCGAGCTCGCCGCCCAGCGCTCCGCCCGGCGCCGCGCCGTCGAGAAGACCGCCGCCGCCGCGCCCGCCGCCCATCCCCCAAACCTGGCCCCGAGCGCCGAGCCGACGCCGCCTCCCGCCACCCCAGCGGGCAACCCGCTCGACGAGCAGCTCCGCAGCGACGCCATCCGCGAGCTCGTGGACACCGTGCGCGGCGCGATGCTGATGGGCGTGCTGACCATGTCCACCCTCTCCTCTCTGCAGCGCCGCGGCCACCAGCTCGGCCTCGACCAGCGCACGGTGCAGCTCGCCGTCACCGAGGCCAAGCTCGCCGGAGAGGACATGATCGCCGGGAAGCTCGACCCTTACGCCGTGATGCAGGTGGCCGAGACCGTCGATCAAGACTCCCTCCGCCAGGCTTACCAAGACCAGCGCCGCTGGGCGCTCGGCCTGTCCAACCCCACCGAGGGGGTGCGGGCCTGCGTACGCATCGACATGGCCTGGTCTCTCGTCAAAGACCCCCGCAGCCGCTCCCGCTACGACCTGCGGCGTAAGGGCCCGAGCTGAGGCGCGGCGAAGCGCACGTTTGACGTGGTGAAGGCCAGAATCTCTGGTTAGCCCGCTGGGATGCTCACCCCACCGCTCTGGCTTGATCCCCTCCCCCAACCCCGGCCCGCTCTGCGTGGGCCGCTCTCCGTAGACGTCGTCGTGCTCGGCGCGGGGCTCTGCGGCGCGAGCGCGGCGCTGCACCTCGTGCAGGAGGGCCTGCGTGTGGCGGTGGTCGAGTCCCGAGCCGGGGCCATGGCGGCGAGCGGGCGAAACGCGGGCTTCATCCTGCAAGGAACCGCCGAACGTTACTCCCGCGCCCGGTCGCTCATGGGCCACGACCGCGCCCGCCGTATCCACGGCTGGAGCGTCGAGAACCACCAGCGGCTCGCCCAGGCCATCCAGACCTTGGGCCTCGACTGCGAGTACCAGCGCCGGGGCAGCCTGCAGATCGGCGCGGGCCCCGAGGAGGAGGCCGAGCTGTTGGAGTCGGCGCGGATGATGGTGGAGGACGGCTTCGAGGCCGAGCTTCGCCAAGGAGAGGCCCTGCACGAGCGGTACCGCAGCCGGGGCAACACCGTGGCGCTCTACCTGCCTGGGGACGGTGAGGTTCACCCCGCGCGCCTCGTGCGGGGCCTGCTCGACGCCGCGGTGCAGGGCGGCGCGCTGCTCTTTGAGGGCTGCCCGGCCACGGCCCTCGACGCCTCCCGGCCCGGCGACGTGCGGGTGAGCACCCCGGAGGGCGAGATCACCGCTGAGGTCGCCGTCGTCGCGCTCAACGCCCGGGTGAGCGACCTCTTGCCCTACTTCCGCGACAAGGTAGACCCGGTGCGGGGGCAGATGTTGGCGACGGCGCCCTTGCCGCAGCTCTTTGAGTGCCCGATCTACGCGAACCACGGCTACGACTACTGGCGCCAAGACCCGGCGGGGCGCATCGTGCTCGGCGGCTGGCGAAACCTCGACCCCGAGGCCGAGGTGGGCCACGCCGAGGTGCTCCATGAGCAGATCCAAGCGCGCATGACCGACTTTGTGCAGAGCTGGGTGCCGGATCAGACCGTGCAGGTCACCCACCGCTGGTCGGGCATCATGGGCTTCTCCCGGGACGGTTTGCCCCTCGTCGGCCCGGCGCCAGGCACCCCCGGCGCGGTCGTCGGCGCGGGCTTCACCGGCCACGGCTTCGGCTTCGCCTTCTTGGCCGGCGCGGCCTTGGCGCGGCTCATCGTAGACGGCCAGCACCCCTTCTGCGACGACCTGAGCCCCCACCGGATGCGTTAGGCGGGGGCCCAGGCGCGCGGTCGGGCTAAATCACTCGCCGCCGCGGCAGGTGACCTCACCCGCGTCGTTGATGATGCAGTCCAGCGTCGAGCCGCCCTTCACGTTGCCGAGGCTGACCTCGCCGGGCATGAGCTGGGCCATACACACGTCGGAGACGCCGCTCACCATGGCCTTGCCCTCGGCCAAGGCGCCGACGAACTTCTCGCCGTCTTGGTCACGGCAGACGACACGAACACGCTCGTAGGCGGCGGAGTTGCCGCTGATGTTGATGGTCACCGAGGTGGCGGGATCGGCGGCGGGGGCGGCGGCGACCTCGGGCTCCTTCTTTTTGCAGGCGACGACGGCGAGGAGGAGGACGAAGGGGACGAGTTTGCGCATTGGGCGCTCCTGTCAAGGGGTTGTGAGGAAGACCAAGGCGCACTTAGCGAGGTGCTTCACCGTCGGCAAACCGCGGCGCGTGACGACTCGGCGTCAGAAGTCAGCGCGAACGCCGCCCAAGGGCAGGAGCCGGGGCCCGGCCACGGCGGCCTGCTGGCTGTAGTCGTAGCTGTAAATGACGTACATCTCATTGTTTCGGGGCGGCACCAGCCACAGCTCGCCGTAGACCACCAGAGTCCAGGTGCGCAGCGTCACCGCGCGCTCGGCGTGCACGTCGATCTTCTGGTAGTCGGCGAGCCGGGCGCTGTTGGGATCCCCCAGAAGTGGATCGTAGGTGTCGGTGTCGCCGATGTAGAGCCCGCCCGTGGCCGGGGTGTAGGGCAGGCCCATCGCGTAGCGGTACCGCACGCCGACGTTCCAGACCTCGTTCAGGTCGTAAGAGGCCACCCAAGACACCGCGAAGGGCTGGTCGTAGTCGCTCGGCCATCCGTCGCGCAGCGAGCGCCCTACGGTGAGGGAGAGCGCCGTAAAAAACTGCTCTTTGAGGCGGTAACGGCTCGTGAGCTCGACGCCCCAGGCGAGGCCGTCCACGGCGTAGGGGCCCTGGCCGATGGGCTCGACGATGACGTCTTGCAGGCGTTTGCCCCAGCCCTCGACGCCGAGCTCCCAGCGACCGGCGATGGCCGTCTCGACCCCTCCGGCGACCTGGTCGGCCCGGCCCGCGGTGAGGCTTGGGTCTCCGGTGACCGGGGAGAGGTGGTCGAGCATCGGCGCTTGGGTGTAGCGGCCGACGGCGAGCTTGAAGCGCAGGTCGTCCCGGGGGCTCACCGTGACGCTGAGGCGCGGATCGAGGCCGAGGCTACGAGAGCCGGTGTCCCACTGGGCGCGCAGGCCGAGCTGCGCCCGGGTGATGCCCAAGGTGAGCCGGGGCTCGACCCACACCCCGACGACGCCGCCCACGAGGCGCTCATCGACGACGAGGCCTCGGCCCAGAAGCGGCGCCTCCCGCTGAACCTCGGGCACGGCGCGGTCGCTCTCGTTGACCCGGGTGATGGCGCTCGCCTTGGCCTCGACCCCGGTGGCGAGGACGAGGGCGTCGCCGACGCTGGTGAGGCTGTCGTGGCGCAGCCAGGCGTAGCGGTCTTGGCGCAGGGCGGCCTGGCCGTCGAGGCTCGTGTTGAGGGTGTCTTGTACGACGGCGAGGGCGGTGTCGTGGCGGCCGCCCTCGGTGGTGAGCGAGTAGCGCGTCGAGAGCGCGTGAAACGCCCGGTCTGAGCTCAGCTCGGGGTTGGCCTCTTGCTCCAGGGGGTCGAGGATCGCCGCGTCCCCGGCGTAGCGCCCGTACTGATCCCCGGCGCCAAAGGCCGTGACGCTGAGGTGGCGGTTGGGGGCGCCGAGGTCTTGGTCGTAGCGGGCGAGGTAGTCCCAGAAGACCGGCCAGACGGTGTACTGATCGGAGCTGTTCTCGCCGAGATCGGCGAAGCTGCGCCGGGCCGAGGCCGAGAGCGCGCCGGGGCCCAAAGGCGTGGTGATGTAGCCTCCGCCCATGATCGCGCTGAGATCGACCCCGCCGTGCAAGCGTGTGGTCTCGGGCTCGCGGCTCGTGGCCCAGACGACGGCGCCCGTGGCGTTGCCGTAGGGCGCCCCGAAGGTGGACGGGTAAAAGGCCAGCTCATCCACGAGCCGGGTGTGGAACACCGAGGCGTACTGCTGAAAATGAAACAGGTACGGGATCTCGACGCCGTCAAAGAAGAAGCGGGACTCGCCGGGCAAGGCCCCACGCACGGCGACGTCGCCCGCTTTGGGGGAGTACTCCGGGGTGACGGCGACGCCGGGCAAGCTCTGGAGCAGGCGCACCGGGTCGCCGTAGGTGCCGGGCGTCTTCTCGATGCGCTCGCGGTCGAGCACCTGGCCCGATACGTGGGGGAGCTGGCGCCGAGCCTCAACGACGACCTCGACCCCCGGGGGCGCGGCGATGAGGAAGAAGTCCACAGGCGCCGTCGTGGGCAGGGTGAGCGCGCGGTCTTCAGCGTTAAAGCCGGGGGCGAGGGCTTGGAGGACGACCGGGCCGTCGGGCAGGCTCAGCGTGTAGCGGCCCTCGGCGTCACACTGGGCGAAGATGTCGCCGGACTGCACGATGGCGCCGGGCACAGGATCCCCGGTGCCGCGCTCCCGCACCGCGCCGGAGAGCTCCCCCGCCCAGGCGAGGCCCGAGGCGCTCATCAGGGCCCACGCCGTCACGACGGGGCTCAAAAGACCTCCAGCACGATGCGCTCACCGTCGAGGTCCGCGCGCACACAGCGGCCCTCAGCGAGCCACTGGAGACGAAAAGGGGCGCCGGGGTTGGGGGTGCAGGGCAGAAACGTGCCGGCGATGTCGTCTTCGCTGGCCGGGGCCACGTCGATGAGGGTGAAGCCGACGAGGTCGTCGCTGAGGCGCACCGTGCCCGCGACGAGGCCCGGCCCGGCCTCGGCGTCGGCGGGGATGAGCCGCCCCTCGTGGCGCAGGAGCGGCGTGGTGACCCCGATGGCGGCGTCCGCCCACACCCAGACGTTGCCGCCGAGGCCGTCGAGGCCCAAGACGAGCTGCGGGTAGAGCCCCGGCCCTGTGGGGGTGCGGGAGATCAAGACGCCGTCGTCAAACTCAAGCTCCTCGGCGAGCACGTCGGCCACGGCGACGTCGAGCTCCAAGACGCTGCCGAGCCCGCCGGCGCTCATCCAGCGCCAGGTGAGCTCATCCACCCCTTCGCCGCTGAGGCCGAGGCGGGTGGCTTGCCCCTCGGCGACGCTGCCGCTCACCGACTCCGCGAGAACGTCGCGACGAGCGGCGAGATCCACGGACTCGGAGAGATCCACCGCGGCGCGTGTGACGTCGGGCGCGGCGAGCGGCGCCGAGCGCGCGGTCACCTCGGCGACGCTGAGCGCGCCGTCTGGGGCGGTGACCGTCAGCCCGAGGCGCCCACCCTCAGCGGGCACGGCAACATCGTAGCCCTCGCCCAAAGGCGCGCCGTCCAGCGTCCAGGTGAGCGTAGGGCGCTCGTCGTGAAAGAGCCCTTGCCCGCTCCACAACGCGGCGCTGGCGACGCCGTCCACGAGGCCGACAGCGGCGATCCGGAACGGCCCAAGCTCACGCCGGTTGACCGAGAAGGGCTCCTGGCAAGCGGCCAGTCCGAACAGCAATGGGAGCGCGCGCATCGGCTCCCTCTACCGCGCCGCGCCGCGCCGCGCACCCACGCCGAACGATCACGCGAGATCCCTCGCTTGACCCTTACAAACGCCTGCCAAAAGCACGTCGCGGAGGATCTTTGATCCCAACTTGGGCGAAACCGTACATTATAATGAGGTACGGCTCACAACACCAGTGGCCGCACCCCCACTCAGCCCGATTTCAGCTCATTTCGGCCCGATCTCTGCCTTACAGGAGCGACCATGTCCAGCCGCCATCCCAGCAAGCCCTCCTCAAAGCTCCCCGCTGCGCTCATCGGCTTGTCGCTTCTGGCGCTCCTTGCGTTGAAGATGAGCCCGGTCACCCTGGACGCCGTGAACGACAGCGCGGACGACGTCAGCGCCGCGCGTCCCCTCCCCGCCTCGCTCAGCGCCGCGCCCCGCTTGAGATCCCCCGCCACAGGCCTTGAGCCGCAGCGCCCGTCCGCCGAGGCCTACTCCTCCCGTGAGCTCCTGGTGGTGCTGGACGATCCCGCCTTGGCCGCCGCCGTCGCCGCCGACCACAACACCACCCTTCGCCGCCGCGTCGGCCCCAGCGGCGTCGCCCCCGTCGTCGTGCCCCAAGGGGTTGACCTGGAGTCCCTGCGCGCCGCCCTCGCCGCCGACCCCCGGGTGCGCTCGGTGAGCCGCTCCGGCCTCATGCGCGGCGCTGGCGGCGGCTCGACCCACACCGCGACGGCGTCGAGCTCCGCCGTGGCCTACCAGTGGCACCTCGACGCCACGGAGCGCCCGAGCAGCTCCGGCGCGCTCTCCGGCGTCGTCGTCGCCGTCATCGACTCCGGCGTCGCCTATGAGGACCACACCGACGCCAGCGGCACCTACGCCCAGGCCTCTAGCCTCACCTCCACCACCATCGTCAGCCCCTACGACTTCGTCGATGACGACGACCACGCCAACGACGCCCACCAGCACGGCACCCACATCGCCACGACCATCGCCGGAGACGGCGTCATCGAGGGCGTGGCCCCGGGCGTCTCCTTGATGCCGATTCGTGTGCTGAACGCCGAGAACGCCGGCGAAGAGGCCGACCTCGTTGACGCGATCTACTGGGCCGTCGACTTCGGCGCCGACGTGATCAACATGAGCCTCGTGTTCTCCGAGGGTTACTCGCCGGGCATGGCGATGCGGGACGCCTTGGAGTACGCCGCGGACGCCGGGGTGGTCATGGTCGGCGCCGCGGGCAACGACGCCGGGCAGGTCGGGCTCTACCCCGCCGCGAGCCCCCTGGTCATCGGCGTGTCGGCCTCCACGCTCAAGAGCAAAGGCGGCAGCCTCACGCTCACCGACTACACCAACATCAGCCCGGCGATCGACCTCGTCGCCCCCGGCGGTGACCTCACCAAAGACAAGAACAAAGACGGCTACCCCGACGGCATCCTCGCTGAGACCTTCACCAGCGGCGACCCCACGGACATGGGCCTCTGGTTCTACTCCGGCTCAAGCCAGGCCGCGGCGGTCGTGACCGGCGCCGTGGCGCACCTCCTCGACGCGGGCCTCAGCGACCCCGGCGAGATCGGCCGCGCCCTGCAGCTCAGCGCCGAGAAAGACTACGGCTCCAAGTCGTTCCGCGACGGTGGCGGCGCGGGCAACCTGAACATCGACGAGGCCCTGGAGGTCACCGACGACGCCTTAGACGGCTCTGAGGACCTCTCCGACCCCGGCTTCCACGTCTCCTTGTTGCCCTACCTCGTGGACTCCAAAAAAGACCACGTCCGCGCTGGGCTGCGCGTCACCGCCATTGACGACAACGGCGACCCCGTCGACCGCAAAGACTACGTCGTCATCGGCACCCGCACGACGTCCACGGGCACGGAGACCTTCCAGTGCACCCTCGACCGCGACGGCATCTGCGACGTCGAGGGCGACAACGAGCGCGCCAGCAGCAAGAGCGGCGACATCGCCTTGGCCTGGGGCTTCACCATCGACGCCGTCGTGCACGAGGACGACGAGGTCGCTTACCGCCCGGGCTCGGTGATCTACGTCACCAGCGGCTTCGTGGTGCTCGTCGAGGCCATGAGCGGCGCGAGCGTCGTGAGTGACCACCTCCTCGCCGTGAGCTGGGAGGCTGGCCGTGATGATGAGCTGGGCAAGCTGGAGGACGCCTTCGCCGTGAGCCACCTCGGCGTGTCCCGGGCCACCCTGCCCGAGGCCGTGATGTTCAACGCCAGGGCCATCGCCGACATCGGCACCTGGGACACCGTTGACCTCGACATCGACGGCACGGGGCTCATCACCGATCCCCTCGGCATCATCACCATCCCCCGCCTCACGCTGAACCTCAGCGGCTCGGGCCTCATCACCGACCCCCTCGGCATCGGCACGATCCGCCTGCTGACCTTCTCCGGCTCGGGCCTCATCACCGACCCCCTCGGCATCCGTCTGCCGGAGATCTTCGCGCCGTCGCTGATGGGCGCCGGCCTCATCACCGATCCCTTGGGCTTCACCGGCGCCCCGGTGCGCCTGCGCGACGGCAGCCAGCTTGATCCTTCGCAGCCCAGCCTCGGCGGCTTCGCCTTGGGCAGCGCCTTGGACAGCGGCGGCTGGATCATCGGCGGCGACGGCCACCTCGGCACCACGGCGCTCATGGCGAGCGGCGCCATCGGCCTCGGCGGCACCTCCTCGTCGCTCACCTCCACCGAGGTCAGCTCCGAGGCGTTCTGAGCGGGGTCGCGGACATCCGCGCGCTGGGATACACAAGCGCGGATGTCCCGTAAACAACGCTATTACCGCCTCACCGGCATGGTTGACTGCGCTGGGTGAGCGTCGAAGCTAGGCCCGGAGGTTCTGGGCCCCGCGACGGCCTCGCTCCCAGCGCAGGACGACCCGCGCCTCCTCGTCGGATACGACCTGTCCGACGACGCAGGGATCGTGCGCCTTGGAGATGGGCGCTGTTTGGTGCAGACCCTCGACTTCTTCACGCCGATCGTCGACGACCCCTACACCTTCGGGGCCATCGCCGCGACGAACTCGCTCTCAGACGTCTACGCCATGGGCGGCGAGCCGCTCACGGCGATGAACATCCTCTGCTGGCCCCACAAGCTCTTGCCCCCGGAGGCCCTCGCGGAGCTGCTTCGGGGCGGCGCGGACAAGGTGCGTGAGGCCGGGGCGATGCTCGTCGGCGGCCACTCCGTGCGCGACAAAGAGCTCAAGTTTGGCCTCTCGGTGACGGGCGTCGTCGATGAAGACAAGGTCTGGACAAACGCTGGGGCCCGGCCTGGCGACCGGCTCGTGCTCACGAAGGCCCTGGGCACGGGGATCATCGCCACGGCCGTGAAGCGGGAGATCTGCCCGGAGGACGCCGAGGACGCGGCGGAGGCCTCGATGTTGCTCCTCAACCGCGACGCCAAGCGGGCGGCGGCCTTGGGCGTCGTGCATGGCTGCACGGACATCACCGGCTTCGGCCTGCTCGGCCACACCTGGGAGCTCGCCCGGGCCTCCAAGGTCCATGTGCGGCTCACCGCGGCCGCCCTGCCCTTGTTGCCTTCAGCCCTGGCCCTCGCCGAGCGTGGTGTTCGCACCGGGGGCGCCGCCAGCAACCGCGCCTATGTCGGCGAGGCCCTACGCGCAGACGGCGTTCACCCCGCGCTGATGGACCTCACGCTCGATCCCCAGACGAGCGGCGGCCTCTTGCTCTCCGTGCCGCCCGCCGAGGCCGCGCGACTCGTGGCGTCGGGCGTGGGCCAGCTCATCGGCGAGGTGCTCGACGGCCCAGCCCAGGTCGAGCTCTTGCCCTGAGGCCTAGGGCGCCGTCTAGGCCGGCTTGAGCGCGAGGTAGACCAAGGCCAAGGCGCCGATGCCCAAGGCCACGCCGACGCCCAAGAAGATCACGACGAGCATGATCAGGCGCTTGTTGTTCGTCGGCTCGGGCGCCGCGAC
>JAKLKE010000233.1 GCA_023150775.1 Myxococcota bacterium | reverse complement strand
GCGCGACGGCGAGGGTGGGCATAAGATCTCCGAGGGCAGCGCGCCCTCAGCGCTTGGAGCGCGCGGCGTAGCGAGAGGTCATCAAGATTCTCTCACGTCCCCCGCCGCTTCGGCCGGTCCTCGGGGATCGCGTCCTTCGGATCCTCGGGCCAGGCGTGGCGGGGATATCGTCCACGAAGCTCTTTGCGCACCTCGGGCCAGGTCTTTGTCCAGAAGCTCTCTAGGTCGAGCGTGGTCTGTACGGGGCGGTTCCCGGGGGAGAGGAGCTGCACCTTCATCGGCACGCGGCCGGCGGCGATGTGGGGGGTGCGTCTCAGACCGAAGAGCTGCTGCACTCGGGCGGCGAGCAAGGGCGGCTCGCCGGGGGTGTAGACGATGGGCACGCTGGCGCCGCTGGGCACGGTCCAGCGCTCGGGGGCGTGCTCGTCGAGGGCCCGGCGTTGGGTGTGGGTGAGCTGGCTGAGCAAGGCGTCGCGGAGGTCTACGGCGCGGAGCTCGGCGAAGGAGCGGCGGCCCTCGACGAGGCTCGGCAAGAGCGCGGCGGGCTCGGCCAGGGCGGGCAGTTCGAGCTCGGGCATCACCCCGGCGAGGAGCTGCACCCGGGCGAGCAGGGTCGTGAGGCGCTCGTCTTGGGTCAGGGCGCGCTCGGGACGGGCCTGGGCGGCGCGCAGGAGCACGGCGGCGGCGGCGACGGGCTCGGCGGGGTTGGGGTCGGGGGCCTCGCGTAGGGTGAGGTCCATAAACCGCCACACCCGACGGCTCACCACAGACTCCCGCGCCTCGTCAAAGTCCAAGGCCCGGCGCTCGGTGACGGGCAGCCAAGACTCCTCCAGGGGCAAGGCCACGCGGATGAGGTGCTCCACACGTTCGCCCCGGCGGCCGGCCTCCATCGTCGCCGCGAGGATCAGCTCGGCGGGGAGCTGGCCTTCAGCCAAGGTCGCCCCGGCGCCGCCGACGAGCAGGTAACGCCGCGACTCCCCCGCGCGCCGCCGGGCCACCCGATCGGGGAAACCCGCCAAGAGCAGCTCCGCGAGGAGCGGGTCGGTGAGCGGGCGCTCGGGGCCCAGACGACCGCCCAGGGACTCCAAGAGCGCGTCTTTGACCTGGCGCACGGCGGCCAAGGCCCGGCGATCTCCGGCGCCGCCGCCGAGCACCTGCTCCACCCGCCAGCCGAGATCGGCGGCGTCGGGGTGGCGCTCTTGGGCGAAAGGATCCCGCTCGGTGAGCAGGGCCGCGACGGCGGCGGCGGCCCGGGGCGCGCCCAGGCGTCGCCCGGCGAGGAGCGTCGCGCCCACACGCGGAGGCAAGGGCAGGCGCGAGAGGTCACGCCCAAGGGCGGTCACACCGTGGTCGTCGAAGGCGCCCAGAGAGCGTAAGAGCGCCTCGGCGCGGTCGATGGCCGGGGCCGGAGGCGGATCGAGCCAACGGAGGCGGCGGGGGTCGGCCCCCCAGGCGCGCAGCTCCAGGCACAGGCCGCTCAGGTCGGCGCGCTGCAGCTCTGGGGTCTGGGCGGCGGGGCGCTGGCGATCTTCAGCCTCGGTCCACAGACGACGGCAGCGCCCAGGCCCGGTGCGACCGGCGCGACCGGCGCGCTGATCCGCGGAGCTCGCGGCGATGGGGCCGAGCTCCAGACGCTCCAGGCCCAAGGCCGGCTCATAGCGCATCACCCGCTCTAAGCCCGAGTCCACGACGGCGCGCACGCCGGGGAAGGTCACCGAGGTCTCGGCGATGTTCGTGGCCAGCACGACCTTTCGGCGGGTGGAGGGCGCCAGCGCCCGGGCCTGCTGCTCTAAGCTCAGGCGGCTGTGCAGGGGCAGCACGTCTACGTCGGGCAGCTCTCCCAAGGTCTCCATCACGCGCTGAATCTCGCCCACACCGGGCAAAAACGCGAGCAGGTGGCCCTCGTCGGGCAGCTCGGCGCGGATCGCCCCGGCCATACGCTCGTGCAGGGGCCGCTCATCCGGGCGCGGGTCGTGGCGGAGGGTGACGGGGTACGCCCGGCCTTCTGCGCGCAGGATCGGCGCGTCCAAGAACCGCGCCACGGGCTCTGGGTCCATCGTCGCCGACATCACGACGAGCCACAGGTCGGGCCGGGCCTCACGCCGCACCTCAGCGCACAGCGCCAAGGCGAGGTCCAGGGTGAGGCTGCGCTCGTGCAGCTCGTCGAGGATGACGGTGTGAACCCCCTCCAAGAACGGGTCGTCTTGAAGTCTGCGGGTGAGCAAACCCTCGGTCAAGATCTCCAGGCGGGTGGCGGCGCTCACCCGGCGCTCAAACCGCACCTGGTAGCCGATCTCGCCGCCGACCTCCCCGCCGCGCTCCTGGGCGATGCGGGTGGCGGCGAGGCGCGCGGCGACCCGGCGGGGCTGCAGCAGGATCACCCGGCCCTCACGCTCGGGGCAGGCGTCGAGGATCGCCGCGGGCAGGCGCGTGGTCTTGCCCGAGCCCGGCGGGGCGACGACGACGAGCGCGCCGTGGGCCCGAAGCGCCGTGATCGCCTCAGGCAGCGAGGCGTCGATGGGCAGGGGAGGCAGGGACGGCGGCATCCCGCCCGCTTAACCCACTCTGCGTGAGGTCAAAGTTTTGCCGAGCTTCGTTTTGTCACGGCGGCGAGGTGCGTGACGTATGCAAAAATGTGAATGGTTCAACGAAAGGCGAGGGCCCAAGATGACGCTGGCACCTATGGTCTCCAGCCTGTCCAGCCCAGCTTGGGCCCTCGTCAGCTCATGAACCTTGGTCGAAAGAGAGAGCCCGGTGGGCGCTGGCACCTATGGTCTCCAGCCCGTCCGGCGTCCACCGGGCCCTCATCAGACGTTTGAGCGGTCGAGGCGATCGGCGACCTCTAAGGCCGACTGACCGCGTAAGGCGAGCTGCAGGTCACGCTCGATCCGCCGCTGGGCGAAGGGCGCGGTGACCTCGTCGAGCTTCTTAGACAGGTCGTTCACCTTCTTGCGCTCTTGGGCGTCGATCGCCGATTTTAGCTCGGCGACGACGGCTTGAATGCTGCCAAGCTCGTCCTCTTGCACCATGTCGGCGTCTGAGCTGAGGGCCTTCTCGACGGCGCGGAGGATCTGCTCGGCCTCTACCTTGGCCTCGACGAGCAGGCGCTCATCGACGTCGGTCTCGGCGGCGTCGATGGACGACTCCAGCATCTCCTCGATCTGCTCATCGGTGAGCCCGTAAGACGGCACGATCTCGATGTTGGACTGTTTGCCGGTGTACTGCTCGGTGGCGGTCACGGTGAGGATGCCGTTGGCGTCCACCAGAAACTGCACCTCCACCCGGGGCAGGCCCGCGGGCATGGGCGGGATGCCGCCGAGCTTAAACCGCGCCAAAGAGCGGTTGTCCCGGGCCATCTCACGCTCACCTTGCACGACGTGGATCGACACCGCCGTCTGGCCGTCCACGTGGGTGGTGAAGGTCTGGGACGCGCTCGACGGGATGGGCGAGCAGCGCCAGATGAGCTTCTCGACCACGCCGCCCATGGTCTCTAAGCCCAGAGAGAGCGGCACGACGTCCATGAGCAGCACGTCTTCAGAGAGCTCGGACTCGCCGGAGAGGATGTCGGCCTGCATCGCCGCGCCCACGGCGACGACCTGGTCGGGGTCGATGTCGGAGAAGGGCACGCGGCCGAAGAACGCCTCGACGACCTGGCGCACCAGCGGCACCCGGGTGGAGCCGCCGACGAGCACGACGCCGTCGATCTGCGCGGCGGTGAGCTGGGCGTCGCTGAGCGCCTGCTGACAGGCGGTGAGCGTGCGGTCGACCAAGGGGCGGATCAGCGTGTTTAGCGTGTCCCGGCTCAGCGTGAACGTGGCGCTCACCTCGCCGAGCTGGGCGACGACCTCGGTGGACTCGGCGTCGGTCAAGGCCCGTTTGGCGGACTCAGCGGCCTCCATGGCCCCCCGCAGCGCGCCGCCCCGGGCGCCGACCACGCCGGCCTCGTTCAACAGGCGCTCGGCGATGAGCCGGTCAAAGTCGTCGCCGCCGAGGTGGGTGTCGCCGGCGGTGGAGAGCACCTGGAACACGCCGTCCTCTAAGCGCAGGATCGAGATGTCGAAGGTGCCGCCGCCGAGGTCATAGATGGCGAAGGTGCCTTGGCTGCGCTCTTGTAGGCCATAGGCGATGGCGGCGGCCGTGGGCTCGTTGAGCAGGCGCAGGACGTTCAGACCGGCGAGGCGCCCGGCGTCGCGGGTGGCCTGGCGCTGGGCGTCGTCAAAGTAGGCGGGCACGGTGATCACCGCGCCGCCGACCCCGCCGAGCAGGCACTCTTCAGCGCGCTCCTTCAGGGCCTTGAGGATCTCCGCGCTCACCTCGATGGGCGTCACGAGGCGCTCACCGACCGCCATCCGCACGACCTTCTCTTCGCTGGCGTCATCGGGCGGGGCGAGCTCGTAATGAAGCTGCGCGGCCTCGGACCGGGCCTCGTCCATGGACCGACCCATGAACCGTTTGACCGAGGTGAGGGTGGTGGCGGCGTGACCGGCGGCGTCGTCTAAGGCGGCGTAGCCCACGACGGGGCCCTCGGCGGTGTAACGCACGGCGGAGGGCAAGATCGCGCGGCCGTCGTCGTCGAGCAGGCAGCGGGCGCGCCCGCCCATGACCACGGCGACGAGGGAGTTGGTGGTGCCGAGGTCGATGCCGATGTTGGACATGGTGGAGACCTTAGGATCGTGGGGCGCGGCGCCTTAGGCGGGCAGCTCACGAAGGAGGTTGTCGACGTATTTGAGGCGGGAGAGGCGCTCGGGCACGGGGCTGAGGTCACCCTCACCGCGCTCCCAGCGGGAGAAGAGGTCTTCGAGGTCGGCGTCGAGGCGGGCGCGGAGCTTCGCGGCGGTGTCGCGCACGGCGTCGGGCTCGTCGTCAGCGGCCATTCTCAGCTCGAAGATCTCCTCTAAAAACTCGGGGCTCAGCTTGGGGCCGCCGCTCTCGGCGGGGTGGGGTTTGCCCGTGGCGAGGTACCAGGCCCGGGCGACGGGGTCACGCAGCACCCGGCGGGCCTCGTTCAGCGTCGCCGTCCACTGCAGGGCCATGCGGCGCTCGACGGCGGAGGAGGCGGCGAAGCGGTCGGGGTGGGTGTCTTTGGAGCGCCGACGCCAGGCGCCGTCGATGGCCTCGGCCTCGACGTGGTAACGGCGGTCTAAGCCCAAGGCCCCGAACAGCTCCGGCTGGGCCGGGGGAGGCACGAGGGCGCCGCAGCTCGCGCAGCGGAGCGACGAGAGCCGCTCATGGCACTTCCAGCAGATCACCGCGTCTTGCCCCGCCGCTCAGACCGAGAAGGACTCGCCGCAGCTACAAGAGCCGGAGGCGATGGGGTTCTTGAACTCAAAGCCCGCCTTCATCAGGCCCTTCTTGTAGTCGATCTCCGTGCCGTTCACGAAGAGGTACGACTTGCGGTCGACGACGACCTTGACCCCGTTGAGGTCGAAGATCTTGTCTTTGGGCTCGGGGGTCTCGACGAAGTCCAGCACGTAGCTGAGCCCTGAGCAGCCGCCGCCGCGCACGCCGAGGCGTAAGAAGTGTTCGGGGGTCTGCCGTTTACGCTTCAGCTCATTGATGCGCTCGACGGCGGCGTTCGTGAGGTTGATGGCCATAGGTGCTCCACGGGGAGAGGCGCCGGGGTGGGGCGGCGTCAGTCAAGAAGGTAAACACAGCCCAGGCCCTCGGCCCGGGCAGGCGGCCTCATTCCGAGGGCGTCGCCGCGCGCTCGGCCTGCTTCTTGCGGTAGTCGGCGATGGCGGCCTTGATCGCGTCTTCAGCGAGCACGGAGCAGTGGATCTTCACCGGGGGCAAGGCCAGCTCCTCGGCGATCATCGTGTTCTTGATGCCTTCAGCGAAGTCGATGGACTTGCCCTTGACCATCTCGGTGACCAGCGAGCTGGACGCGATGGCCGAGCCGCAGCCGAAGGTCTTGAACTTGGCGTCCTCGATGATGCCGTCGTCGTTGATCTTGAGCTGCAGCTTCATCACGTCGCCGCAGGCCGGGGCGCCGACGAGGCCGGTGCCGACGTCTTCAGCGTTCTTGTCCAGAGAGCCCATGTTGCGGGGGTTCTCGTAGTGCTCGATGAGCTTGTCGGAATACGCCATGGTAGGGTTCCTCTTGCCCGAAGGGGCGGGCCGATGCGGGATTGGAAGGGGGTGTGTGCGAGCAGGCTCTAACTAGTGGGCGGCCCACTGGATGGACTTGAGATCGACGCCCTCTTGAACGAGCTCGTAGAGGGGGCTCATCTGGCGCAGCCAGCGGACCTTCTCGGTGATGAGCTCGATGGCGAAGTCGATCTCCTCCTCAGTGTTGAAGCGGCCGACGCCAAAACGCATCGAGGTGTGCGCCAGCTCGACGTCGACGCCCAAGGCGCGCAGGACGTAAGAGGGCTCCAGGCTGGCGCTGGTGCAGGCCGAGCCCGAGGAGCAGGCGATGGCCTTGATGCCCATCATCAGCGCCTCGCCCTCAACATAGGCGAAAGAGCAGTTGAGGTTGTTGGGCAGGCGGTGCTCCCACGAGCCGTTGATGAAGAGGTGGTCGAGGTTCTTGGAGAGCCCCTCCCACAGCCGGTCGCGCAGGGCCTTGATGCGGTCGTTCTCGCCGTTGGTGAGGGCCTCCAAGGCGTATTTTGCCGCCGAGCCCAGGCCGACGATCTGGTGAACGGGCAAGGTGCCTGAACGAAGCCCACGCTCGTGACCGCCGCCGTGGATGAGGGGCTCGATGCGGAAGCGGGGGCGGCCGCGGCGGACGTAGAGCGCGCCGATGCCTTTGGGGCCGTACATCTTGTGGGCGCTGATCGCCATGAGGTCGACGTTCATCGCCACGACGTCGATGGCGACGCGGCCAAGCGCCTGCACGGCGTCGACGTGGAAGATGACGTTGTGGCGGCGGCAGACGGCGCCGATCTCGGCGATGGGGTTGATGGTGCCGATCTCGTTGTTCGCCATCATGATCGCGCAGAGCACGGTGTCTGGGCGAATGGCGGCCTCGACCTGCTCGGGCTTCACGAGGCCGTCGGGGTCGGAGTCCAAGAAGGTGATCTCGAAGCCTTCGCTCTCCAGCGCGTGGCAGGAGTCGAGCACGGCCTTGTGCTCCAACTTCGAGGTGATGATGTGTTTGCCCTTCTTCGAGTTGAAGCGGGCGGCGCCGATGATGCCGAGGTTGTCGGACTCCGTGGCGCCCGAGGTGAAGATGATCTCCTTCGGGTCGGCCCCGATGAGCGCGGCGACCTGCTCACGGGCGCGCTCGACGGCCTCGTTCGCCGTCCAGCCGAAGCTGTGGTTGCGGCTCGCGGCGTTGCCGAAGTGCTGGGTGAGGTAAGGCAACATCTCGTCCAGCACCCGCGGGTCAAGGGGCGTGGTCGCGTGGTTGTCCAGGTAGATCGGCAGCTTCACGGCCATTGGGGGTTCCTTCTGGGTCGAGACGAAGGCTCAGGGGGTGGTGGAGTCGTGGACGGCGGCGACCAGCTCTGGCGCGGCGCGGCCCTCGTGGTTCTTGGTGTCGCAGCCCACGCAGCGGGCGCGGTGGGTGAGGGGCTCGCAGGTGCGACAGCCGTTGAGGTAGTCGATGGAGTCTTGGAGATCGCGCTCTAAGGCTTGCAGACGGGCCAAGGTGGCGCGGGTCTCGGCGAGCTTCACGATGTAGAAGTCGCCCAGGCGTTGCATGGCTTCGGGGCCATAGGCGTGCTCTTGAAGGCGCGTGAGGAAGTCTTGAATCTCGGGCAGGGAGAAGCCTAGCTCTTGCAGGCGCTCGATCCAGCGCACCCGGAGGAGCGTCTCTTCGCCATAGAGGCGAAAGCCCCCTTTGGTGCGAGAGACCGGGCGCAGAAGGCCCAGCTCCTCGTAAAAGTGCAGCGTGCGCGGCGTCTTGCCCGTCAGGCGCACAAGATCACCGATCTTGAGGAGGCCGCTCTCGCAGGACGTGGTGTTCATGAAGAGGCCGTGACCCCGAGGGTGGGGCGGACGCGGGAGGCTGAGGTCTGACGCTGAACTCAGACTCTTACGTTTACGTTAGAGTCAGGGTCAATCTGCCACCGGTCTGGGGGGATGTCAACGGCTTTGTCTTGGGTCTGTCTAGATTTTTGGCCCTGGGATCACTCGCCGAGGGGCTCTTCAGTCACGGGCTCGACGGGCATGACCTCGACGGGGAGCCGCTCTCCAGGCTCATCGGTGAGGGTGACCGACCACAGCACGGCGTTCTGCTGGGGATCCCAGGCCCGCAAGAGGCCGCTCGTGGAGAGCGCGACGATCCGGGTGGGGGAGGGCACGGCGACCCCGGCGAGGGGCTCCCCGTCGAGCTGGGTGCGTAGGGTCGTCTCCCCGCTGGAGAGGTCGAGGGCGGTGAGCTGGCCCGTCCAGCTCTGGTGGACGAGCAGACCGGAGGCACAACGAAGCGCGACGGCCTCGCCGAGCCCGTCGCCGCTCGGGCGCGCGCCGGGGCGCCACAGGCTCGGCTTGGCGTCTTGCCACGCGGTCAAACCGAAGGTGAGCCCGCCGTCATCGCAGCGGGTGATGGGCCCGGCGAGGTGGTGGCGGCGACCGGGGCCGGGGAGGAGCACGCCATCTCGGCTGGCCTCGCCGCCGCCGACGAGGACCAAGGCGCCCTCGGCGTCGAAGCTGAGGCCCTCGGCCCACAGGCCCTCGCTGGGGGTCTGGGTGAAGCTGCCGTCCGCGGCGCGGGTGAAGCGGAGCGCCGTGCCGTCGGCGAGGCGCGCGGCGAGCTGGGTGGAGTCGGCGGAGACGGCGAGCGAAAGGATCGGCTGCCCGGCGGGCGCTGAGGACCAGAGGGGCTTGAGCTGGGCGTCGAGCACGCTCACGACGCCGCTCACCGAGCCGGAGACGGCCAAGGCGCCGCCGTCGAGGGCGGCGAGGGCCGTGATCTCCTCGGGGTGGGTCTGCGCGAGGCGCTCGGCGCCATCCACGGCGCCAAACACCCGCAGCGCGCCGCCCCGCCACGACCCGAGCACGGCGTCTTGGGCGGGCAAGGCGGTGATCGCCAGGCCGCCGGGGCGGGTGCCGGTGTAGGTGCGCAGGAGCTTGCCCGTGGCCATGTCCCAGAGCTGCACCTCGCCGTGATCTCCGGCGATGAGCGCCCGCTGGCCGTCGGGGTGTAAGGCCAGGGCGTCGATCGGTCGGCTCGTCAGCGTCGTGCCGCCCTCTCTCGCCCGGCCGAGGAGGCTCATGGTGTCGAGGTCGACCCAGCTCAACGAGCCGTCGTTGTGGGCGACCAGCAGGCGGTGGCCCCAGTGGTCCATCACGGCGGTGACGGGGCCCTCGGGGAGCTGGAGGGGATCGACGCCGACGGTCTCGGGGCCGGAGATGGGATGGCGGCGCAGGCGCCCCTCAACGTCGAGGAGCAGCAGGCTGTCTTCGTCATAAAACGCGGCCCAGACGACAAATGGCGCGCCCGTCGAGCTTCGGCTGAGGAGCACCCGGTCTCCCTCCAGCACGGTCAAGTCGCCGTCCCAAGAGAAGCGCGCGACCCGCTCGCCGCTGGGGG
>JAKLKE010000232.1:4643-9520 GCA_023150775.1 Myxococcota bacterium | reverse complement strand
AGCTCAGGAGCCACGACCGCGCGGGCCGCCGCGTCGACGAGGTCGAGTTCCACCCCGCGTGGCACGCGCTCATGCGGCTGATGATCGGCGAGGGCGTGCACGCCGAGCAAGAGGCCGAGCGGCAGGGCCCGCGGGTCGTAGAGCGCCCACCACATCAAGCCGACAGCGGCGCCCAGGGCGGTGGCGAAGGAGAGCAGGCGGGGTGGAGACATGAACCTTCCTCGGGGCGACAGAGCCCAGGGCGCGCGGCGTGGATCACCTAACCGGCGAGGCCGGGGAGGGGATGGGCGCCGCGAGACTCCGCCGAGCGGCTTGCGCGGCGCGCTCGGCTCGGTGACAAGGAGCGGCACCCTCTGAGGTCCCCGTGCGCCCCCACTGGCCGTCTCTGATCTTCGGCGTCGTCGTCGGCTTGTCCGTGGGCCTGCTCGCCGGGCCGCGTCTTGGCGGTGAGGAGGCGCCCGTAGACCTGGCGCCCGCGGCGCTCACCCCGCCACCCGCCGAGGTCTTGGCCGCCTTGGCCCAGGCCCGCGAGGACTGCCCGGCCCTCGCCCAGCTCACCTGGGTGGTCGACTGCGGCGAGGCGCCCTGCCTCCTGTGGGCCCACGGCGCGGGCAGCGCGGCGATGGACAGCCTCGGCGCCTGCTTGACCTGGCCCTACGAGAGCGCGGTGACCGGCCTCACCGTGCTCCCCGGCGGGGACGCCGTGCTGTTCACCGACCTCTTGCCCCCGAGCGCGACCTTGGCCGAGCCCGAGGTGTACGAGGCCGCCGTGCTGCGGCGGCAAGAGCGCCTGGGGCCGGTGGCGATGGGGGCGTTGTTGGTGGGGGGGTGAGCTTGGGGAGGGCGCGTTGGCGTGCTAAAGGGAGCGAGGCAGCGCCGCCCCCGAGAGATCACCCATGAGCACGCCCAGCCCCCGCGCACGAATCCGCCGCCTGCGGGTGGAGCAGATCTTCGGACCTGGCTCCCATGACATCGACATCTCGTTCAAGTTGGATGAGCGGGTCACGGTGCTGCACGGGCGGAACGGCTCAGGCAAGACGATCACGCTGCGGCTGCTGCAGGCGCTTCAGGCGGGGCGGTACGCTGAGCTGATGGTGATGCCGTTTAAGCGTCTGGTGGTGGAGCTGGAGGATGGGACGGGGCTGGAGTTTGAGCGGCCGATAGGGTACGAGCTGGGCGGTGAGGGGGAGCTGAGACCGCTCGTCGCGGCGCTCTCTCTTGTCTCGGCAGAAGGCGCGCTGGAACGTCAGGTCGTGAGCGTGTTTAAGCACCGCTCGCTGCTCTTGTCTGTGTCTGAGTTGCGAGACCTACGACGAGAGTACTCCATTGGCTTCTCGATAGACCGGCAGCCGATCGACGCTGAGACGGACGCTGTGCTGAGTTATGACGAAGTTCGTGCTCGTGCCGGAGACAGTGACGCCCAGTGGATCTTTGGTGTCACGCCTGAGTCTTCTGCGCTTCAGGCGTTTCGTGAGCGGTTGCCCTCCGTAAAGCTCATCCCCGCTGACCGGCTGGTCTATCGGGTAGCTCCCGGCGATGATGAGGACGATTCACCTCGGCACAAACATCACTCGCCTGTCTTGATGGTCGACTACTTGGCTCGTCAGATCCGCGCCGTGGTTCAAGAGGCCGACGAAAAATACCGCCTTCACGCGATACAGCTCGACGCGACTCTGCCCAAACGACTGTTCGGGTCGGGGCGCGTTCCGCCAGACATCGAGATTTTGCATAGGCGCGGGGCAGAGCTAGATGCTCAGGAGGCGAGGCTGCGCGCGTTGGGGCTTCTCAAGGAGCCGGCCTCAGAGCCAAGCAGAGTGATGCTTAGCGACGTGGAGCTTAGCGGCGCGGAGCGCACGATGTTCTCCATCATTCTGGACGACCGCGCCGCCAAGCTCGAGCCCTTCGCCAACATCGTGAACAAAGCCGAGCGCCTGCTCACGAGCCTCAACCAGAAGCTCAGCCCCAAACAGGTCAAGCTCGACGTCACCAAAGGCTACGAGGTGCTCACCGCCGGGGGCGCGCCGCTGCCGCTCTCGAAGCTCTCTTCAGGCGAGCAGCATGAGCTGGTCTTGCTGCATGAGCTGCTGTTCTCCGTTGAGCCGGGCACGCTCGTCCTCTTGGATGAGCCTGAGCTGTCGTTACACGTCACCTGGCAAGAGACGCTCTTGGAGGAGCTCATCGACGTGGCGGCGCTCACCGGGGCCCAGTTTGTGCTCGCCACCCACTCGCCCTACATCATCGGTGAGCGCACCGACCTCATGGTGCGCCTGGGGGACCCTGCGTGACCGCGGCCGAGGCGCTCGGGGCGAAGCGTGAGTCGCCGATCCTCGCCAAGAACAAGCTCTCGAACGCCGCGAAGCCTACGGTCACCCTGCTCGTTGAGGCGGGCTCAGACCAGCGGTTCTGGCGGATGTTTGTGCGGGCGAAGGTGGAGCACATGGGTCAAGGCGGTCGTGAGGCCGCCATTAAGCTCCTCGATGAAGCCCGCACCCATGAGGACGCCTGGTTTGTCGCGGCCTTAGACGCCGACCTCGACCGTGTAGAAGGACGCCTCGCGCAGCGGGACGACGTGGCCTGGACCGACGCCCATGACTTAGAGACGACGCTGTTGACGACGCCCGCCCTGGGCAAACTCGCGGCGCGTGAGCTGGGCCCCGAGCGGCTCGCGGACTTAGAGCGGTCGTGGGGCGCGCCGCTCCTGCAACGCCTCTTCGCCTGCGCTCGGCCGATGGCGCGGCTGCGTTGGCTCAAGCAGCGGAGGCTGGACGCTTTAGACGGCCTCAAGTTTAAGAAGTCTGAGCGAGGCGGTGAGCTTCGGCACTTCGACCGTTGGGAGCAGCTCAGCGGCGGCGCGCTCAAGCCGCCCGAGCCCGGCGCCTGCGTCGAGGCGGTCATTCAGTTCAGCGGTGGGGCCGCGGACACGCTGCGCCGTGAGGGCGCTGGGATCGTGAACGAGCTCGCGGCGCTGCCCGAGGCCGACGACGCCCAGCTCTGCAACGGCCACGACCTCATGGCGCTGCTCACCCTCCTCCTGCGGGGCAAACTCAAGGACTCCTCGGGTGACGCCGTGGCCCAGCTCTCGGCGCTGCTCGCCGTCGCCTGTGAGCGGGCGGACTTAGAGCAGACGTCGATGTTCGCGGCGCTGCGCGTTTGGCAAGCGGCGCACCCTAAGTTTGCGCTGATTTGAGGGCAGGACCAAAATCCTCCGCCCGATCCTCCACCCCATAAATCCCCCCCACCGCGATCCGGACCGACTCCGCCGCCGTCACGGTGTCTTCGTTCGCCTCCAGCCGCGTGAATTGGTCCTCAACGAAGTCATCCAGCTCGGGAAAGAGCGACGAGACGTACTGAAGCGACATCAACACAAAGTCGCGTGAGACGCTGCCCAGCGTCAGCACCGAACGAATGAACCGCGCCCCACCGCAGGGCCACCACACAAACCGCGTGATCTCCTGCCTCAGCAGCGCCTCCCCCACGGCCCCGATCACCGCCGGCTCCTCCACCTTGGCCAGCGCATGAACCGCGAGGATGAGGCCCTCTACGTCGGACTCGTCAAGGGTCAGCTCGGGCGCCGCTCGGGAGAGGAGCGCCATCGCCTCGGGCACAGAGAGGGTCGTGGGCATGGCAGCTCCGCGCACGGATCTTATCGCCCCAACCGCCCGCTCAGCCGCCCCAGCTTCTTCTTCACTCGCCCCCACGCTGGCCCCACCAAGGCCTCATCTCCGGCCTCCACCCCAAACCGCGCCGCCACGGCCACAAACATGAGCGTCGCCCCAACCGCGACGGCCCCCTGCGCCCACAGCCCGAGCTCCTGCGCTACCAGTCGGCCCCCCACGGCGAGGGCCACCACCACGGCGCCCAAGCCGAGGCTCCGCGCGGTGAACGCCTGACAGCCGAGCAGGTACTTCACCTGCACCACCCGGGCGATGGACCACAAGATCAGCGAGGTCGCCGTCGCCGGTTCAGCCGTGAGCGCCCGCTCATCGGGATCAGCGCCGCCACGGGCGTACACACCACAAAGACGGCCTGCCCCGCCATGAGCAGGGCCAAGGAGCTGGCCGCCCCGGCGTAGGCGTCGTCGTACACGGCGATGATGAGGTCCTGGGCGATGATCACCGGCAGGTAGACCGGGGCGGCCAGGAGGATCAGCCAGCGGGTCACCGTGCGCACCACGGCGTTGAGCCGGGCCTGGTCTTGTTCGACAAACAGCGCGGCCACCACGGGCTGAAACATGGTGTTGATCGCTACGCCGGGCAGCTCACCCACCATCGCCAACGAGACGGCCACCCGGTAGAGCCCCAGATCCGCCGCCCCGGCCATGGCCGCCACCATCAAGGTGTCGGTCCACTGGTTGAGCCGAAACAGGGTGCTGCTGACCCCCTCGGGCACGGAGAACCGTAAGAGGGTGCCCCACTCCAGGCGCGGCGGCGCGGGCTGGCGCCAGGTGGGGCGCAGGCGGCGCCAGGCCACACGCAGGGCCATCAACAAGGCCAGGGCGTTTGAGGCCACGAAGCCCAGGATCACCCCGTCGAGGCCCCAGCCCAAGGCCACGGCGGCCAAAGAGGTGAGCATCATGCCCACGGGCAGCACGACGAGGTAGGCGATGGACTGCCCGCGCATGTCCTTGAGGCCACGCAAGAGGCCCACCACGCCGAGCAAGAGGCTCCAGATGGGCACCGCGGGCAGGCAGAGCCACATCGCGCGGCTGAGGCCGGGGGTGTGGGCGTCGGCGTCGAAGAGCGTGAGGCCCAGGGCGCAGAGCGCGGTCAAGGCGAGGCCGGCGCCGAGGCTCACCGCCAAGGTGGCGATGGCGGTGCCCTTGAGCCCGGCGGCGTCTTTGGCGGCTTCGTACCGCGCGCCGTAGAGGACCACGCCCT
>JAKLKE010000232.1:0-4633 GCA_023150775.1 Myxococcota bacterium | reverse complement strand
GTCTGTGCCCAAGGGCGCGAAGGACGCCAAGATGGTGACGACGGTGCGGGCGAGCTCGTAGAGGCCATAGGCCAGGGGGCCCAAGGCGCCCGCCAAGAACCAGTTGTTCACCAGCCGCACGGCGCGGTTGATGAGGTTCGCGCCCAGGACCACGCCCGAGCCTTGGGCGACCTCGGCGGCGTCGGCGTGGGCCTGGGACGCGCCCTCGCTCATTTGGGCTGGGACCAGCGGCTCAGATCCCGGCCCAGAAGCTCACTCACCGCGCGCACTTCAGGGGCGAAGCGGGCCTGGAGCTGGGCGCGTAGGGTGGGGTCCATCGGGGCGCGGTCGACGTACTTGATGTTCACCCGGCGCAGGGCCCGCAGGATGAAGCGCCAGCCGGGCACCGCCGCGGGGCGCACGGCCTCCAAGACCTGCTGCTGCTCGGGGCGGATCAAGAAGTCTTGCAGCGCGCGGCTGTACACCGTGCGGTTGGCGTTGCGGGCGCGCTGGTCCTCCTCAAAGGTGGCCTCCCAGCCGGGGTAGTCGTCGCGCACCCCCAAGAACTGGCAGACGCCTCTGAAGACGGCCTGGGGATCTTTGCGGAAGTCGTCGTTGATGACGACGTGTACGCGGTCCCGGCCCAGCACGTCGAAGTAGCGCTGGAGCTGCTCGGCGTAGCGCACGAGGCGGCTGTACTCCAGGCCCCGGCGGGGGATGGCGTAGGGCGGCAGGCGGCGGCCCTCGGCGCGGTCGGCCTCGGCGGCCAGGGCTTCAGCGAAGTCGGGGATGTCCTCGTCACCGCGAAACACGAAGTGCGCGTGCAGGCTGTGCAGCACGTCCACGGGGTTTCGTAGGAGCGCGATCACCTTCGACTGCGGGTTGAAGGTCTGGATCTCCTCCGCCGCGCGCTCAGAGAACAGGTACCAAGTGGACGCCTCCCCGGCCCGGGTGTCGGGAGGGCAGGCCTCAAAGAACGAGAGGAAGTTGGCCTCGCTGCGCGGCGGCGTGTGGTAGCCGAGATCCGAGCCGAAATAATGCAGCTCCTTCTTGGCCATGAACAGGTCAGGGTGCCGGGCGAGGTAACCGTTGAGCTGGCCAGAGCCGCTCCGGGGGTGGCCCAGCAGAAAAAAGTCGGGTTTTCGCATGGTGCTGTTCCCCCTCCCTTAGAAGGAGGACTCCTCGATGATGATCTGGTCGTTGGGCATGAGCACGGGGTCAACCACGCCGCTGCCGCCCTCAAGGATCTTGCGCAGGCGCACCGTCTCGCGGGCGCCGTCGCGCAGGAGGTACGACTTGCGCAGCTTGGCCACGGCGGTGAGGCCCCCGGCCTCGCTGAGCGCCTGGGTGTAGGTCATGCCTTTGCGGAAAGGCACCGAGCCTGGGTCTTTGACCTCGCCGGTGACGTAGACCACGAGGCCCGCGGGCACATAGAGGCGGTCGCCGTCCTCCAAGAAGATGTTCTGCTCTTGGCGGTTGAGGAGCTCGTCGTAGTTGATCTTGAGCTCCGGGGCGTCGCCGCGCTTGAGCCACAGCTCGGTCACGGCCTCGTCTTTGACGCCGCCGGCGCGGGCGACCATGTCGAGCACGGAGGTGGGCCCACACAAGAAGAACTCGCCGGGGCTGTTCACCGCGCCCAGCACGTTGACCTGCTGGCTGAGGCACTGATCGACCCGCACCGCGACGCGGGGATCGTAGAGCACGTTCTGCTCCAGGCGCAGGCGTAAGGTCTCGGAGATCTCGGCGGTGGTGAGGCCCTTCACCGGGAGGTCGTTCACGATGGGGTAGTTCAAGATCCCGCCGACGCCGACGACGAACAGGCCGCTCATGTCGTCCTCGCCGTAGATCTCGACGAGCAGCACGTCCCCTTCACCCACGCGGTAGCTCGCGGAGACCGGCGAGCGCACGACGGTGGTGGCGGGATCGGCGGCTTGGGCCGGGGCGACGAGGCCCAAGAGCGTGAGGAGGAGGAGGCTCAGCAGCAGGGGGAGCGCCAGGGCGCGCATGGAGGTCTCCGTGGGGCCCCGCAGGTCGAGGCGGGGTGATCCGAGGCACAGCTTCAGGAGTCTGTAGCCTTCATCATGGATCAGCGGAAGCCCACGCGGTCAGGAGGTTAATCAACACCCGATGGCCGCCACCCCCAGAACCCCCCTCATCGACCCCGACAGCCTCAACCTCTGGGGGGCTGGGCTCGGCGCGGTGGCCGTTGGTGTGGTCTCCTTCGCGGTGATCCTCCTGCCGCCCGCGGCCACGGTGGGCATCGTCGCCGGGGTGCTCGCGGCGACCTTCTTCTTCGCCCGGCCCGCGTGGTCGATCCTCTTGATCTTCGCCGGGCGTGTGGTCATCGACCTCCTGTGGAGCGTCGGCGGCGCGGTGGGCGGCCTGAACCTCCTGGAGCTCTACGGCGGAGGTGTCGCGGCCTTGGCGGCGGCCTACTTCTTCATTGAGCTGCGCCGGGTTGAGCGCCAGGCGGGCTTCACGCCCTTGATGGTCTACTTCGCCGTGCTCGTGCTCGCCGCGGTGCGAAGCCTCAACGTGCGTGACGCGGCGGAGATCCTCGCCAAGTACATCAGCCCCTTGCTGCTGATGTTCCTCGTCGCCTCACTCGTGAACACTGACCTGCTGCGAAGGCGCTTTCTGCAGCTCATCACGGCGGCGGGGCTGGTGAGCTTGAGCCTCTCGGTCTACCACCTCGCCACGGGCCAGCGGTTTCAGTTCTTCTTGCAGGGCTACTACCGCCTGCACGGCGGCTACAACAACCTGCACAACCACGCGCTGTTCTTGCTGTTTCTGAACGCGCTCATCTTCTTCTGGGTGATGAACGTACACACCCGGGCCTGGCGCTTCGCCTTGTTGGCGATTCAGGCCGCCGGGCTCTTGTGCTTGTACTTCACCTTCGTGCGCACGGCGCTCACGGGCTTCGCGGTCTTTGTGGTGATCTACCTGCTCATGGAGCGGCGCTACAACCTGCTCTTGGGGGCCCTGGGCGCGGGTGTGCTGCTCTTGCTCACGAACACCTCGCTGCAGGACCGCTTTTATGACGTCGTGGTCCTCCTAGGGGACGACGACGGCGTAGACAAACGCACCGTCGGCAGCGGGCGCTTCGGCATCTGGACCTCCTCTTTCGCCCAGTACCTGCGCAGCGCGCCCTTGGACTTGGTGCTCGGGCGTGGCCTCGGCGGGCACTACGAGCTCACGGACGTCTACGCCGACCTCTACCGCTCCACCAAGAAGTCCGAGGACCTCGACCCCCACAACGACTACCTCAGCCTCTTGTTTCAGCTCGGGCCCATCGCCTTGGTGAGCTACCTCACGCTGCAAGTGCTCGCCGCGCGCCAGGGCTTAGAGCTGCACCGCCGCTCCAAAGACCCCTTCATGGCGGGCTTTGGGCGGTTCATCGTCGCGCTCACCGCCGTGACCAGCGTCACGAACTTCTTGAGCAACTCGTTCATCCAGCGCGTCACCGTCGCCTGGCTGTTCTGGGGCATGGTGGGCGTGGTGTACTCGATGCGCCGGGAGCTGCCCGACGAAGAGAAGCCCACCAACACGCCGCCGAGGTTTCGGGTGGTGGACGGCGCGCGGGTGAACGTCTAACGCCGCAAGAGCCGCGCCATCACCCGGCTCATGGGATCGACGTCGCGGGCGCCGCAGAGCTCTCGGGCGCTGTGCATCGAGAGCATGGGGTTGCCGACGTCTACGGTGGGGATGGCGAGGCGTGACGAGGCGATGGGGCCGATGGTCGTGCCGCAGGGCAGGTCGCTGCGGGTGACGAAGCGCTGCACGGGCACGGCCTCTTCAGCGCAGGCCGCGGCGAAGAGGGCGGCGGTGTGGCCTGTGGTCGCGTAGCGGTTGTTGCTGTTGATCTTGATGACCGGGCCGCCGTTCACCGCGGGCTTGTGCTGGGGCTCGTGGCGGTCGGCGTAGTTCGGGTGAACGCCATGCGCCATGTCAGCGGAGACGAGCAGGCTCTGGCTCGCCGCCCGAGAGAGGGGGCCGGGGGCGGCGCTCGCCTGGGGGTGGGCCAAGGCCAGACGCTCCAAGAGGCCCTCCAAGAGCGCGGAGTCGGCGCCGCTCGTCGTCAGGCTGCCGCACTCCTCATGGTCATAGAGCACGATCACCGCCGTGCGGCGCCCGGGCCCGGCCTTGTCTTGGGCGACGTCCAAGAGCGCCTCCATCGCCATGTAGGAGCTGGCCTGGTTGTCCAAGCGGGGGGCGAAGACGAGCTCCTCAAACAGCCCGCCGAGCGTCGGCGGCGTGACCTCGTAGAGCCCAAGATCCCAGCCCAACAAGGCGTCTGGCGCGATGTGCAGCGTGTCGGCGACGAGGCGCTGCAGGGCGCCGGGGCCGTCGTGCTGGGCCTCGTGGGTGAGCCCGAGCACCGGCGGGAGGTGCTGCTGGGCGTTGACCTTAAAGCCCTCGTCGTTCACGCCTCGGTTGAGGTGAATCGCGAGGTTGGGGATGCGGGCGATGGGGCGATCGACCCGAAACAGCGAGGTGGTGACGCCGCCGCCCTCGGCGCGGTGGGCCACCTGACCGGCGAGGCCGAGGTCGCGGTCAAACCAGGTGTGCAGGAGCGCCCCGCCGTAGACCTCAACGCCCCACTGGCGCCAGCCCTCGCGGTGAAGCTCAGGGTTGGGCTTGAGGCGCAGGTTGG
>JAKLKE010000231.1 GCA_023150775.1 Myxococcota bacterium | reverse complement strand
TGGCCGTGTTGACCTGGGCCTCCAAGGCCAGAAGCTCGGCGCCGGCTTTGGGGTCCCGCGCGCGCTCTTGGTACAGCGCCCGCATGAGCCCGAGCTCACCCCAGCGGGGGTCCAGGGGCGGCAGCTCGGCGGCGCGCATACAGGCCTCGGCCTCCTGCATGAGCGCGAAGCAGGCCCCCATCTCTCGCTCGGCGCTCATCTGCTCGGCGGCGCGTAACAAGGCGTCGATGGCCTCGTTCAGGCGCCCGGCGGTGGCGAGGTGGCGCCCAAGCCACTCCACACGGCGAGGGCTCTCTTGGTTCTCGGCCAGGGCCTCGGCGATGGCGGCGTGGCGCGCCTGCGCCGAGTCCTCAGCCCGCACGAGCAGGGCGTCTCGGGCGGCGAAGTGGGCGAAGACCAGCCCGCCGGGCACCGCCCGGGCGAGGCGGGCCTCGATGAGCGCGTCCGCCAGAGGCGTGACCAAGGCGCGGGGATCGCCGGTCAACACCCGCAGGGCCCGCTGCCAGTCCTCTAGCTCCAGGTGCATCCCCACCGTCGCGCCCAGGGCTACGCCGCGTCGGGCGGTCTTATCGAGGCTCTCCCAGAGGGTGGAGGCCCGGGCGGCCCAGAGGGTGTCCGTCGGCGCGCTCGGGGCGTCGGCGCGTAGGGCCCAGCCTTGGGGCGACGGCACGAGCGCGTCGGCCTGCAGCCAAGACTCGATGAGCTGGGTCATCAGCCGGGGGCTGCCTTGGCTCTGCCGGGCGGCGAGCTGGGCGGCGCTGGGGTGCAGGGTGAGCAGAGACTGCGCCAAGGCGCCGCTGAGCTCCGGGGGCAGCGGATCCACACGCAGGGTCAGGCTGTCGGCGCGGGTGAGTAAGGTCTCTAAGGGCGCCTTCGCCTCGGGGCGAAGCTCCAGGGCCTCATCGGGCACGACGAGCACAAACAGGAGCGGCGCGCTGGCGCTGGGCTCACGGGCGACGAGATCACACAGGAGCGTGAGCAGGCCGGGATCGTAGGGCGCGTCCTCGACGGTGACCAAGGCCACACGATCGCCGCTGAGCGCGGCCAAGGCGGCGCGGGCGGGGCCGCCGGAGGAGGCGGCGGGGCCTTGGCCCGAGGGCAAGATCGCCTCGGCGATGGCCTCGCGGGTGGCCTCGGGCAGCTCCGGCAGGCGGCGGCGGATCGTGACGCTGAGCGCCGCCCCGGCGACATGGGGCAGGCGTAAGGCCCGGCGCAGGGCTGAAGGCAGGCCGTCGGAGGGAGAGCGCTCGGGGGTGGCGGTGACGGAGATCACCTCGGCGGCGCCGACCTCGTGGGCGCGCTCGGCGAAGGCCCGGGCCACGGCGCTGAGCCCGGCGCCCGCGGGGCCACGCAGGGCGATCACCCGGGTGGCGCGGCGGGCGAAGACCTCTCGGAGGGCGCTCCAGAGGGGGTCCATCAGCGCGTCGCGGCCGATGAGGCGCGGGCGGCGCTGGCCGAAGAGGCGCAGGCCGGCGTCGGTGAGCCCTTGGTTGAGCGCTGGCACGCTCGGGCGCTGCCAGCGCTCGGGGGGCGGCGGCACGGCCTGGGGGCCCAAGGCGAGGCCGCCGCCGGGCTCGACGACGCGGGGCACGTCAAACCGCGTCGTGGGGGCGTCGGCCTGGAGCGCGCCGCTCTGGGTGCTGGCGTCGGGGTTGTAGGTGTCGCCGCCGCCCCAGGTGTCGCCGCCGAAGGTGTCGCCGCCGTGGGTGTCGCCGCCCAAAAGATCGAGGGTCTCGCGGTCTTCAGCGCCGGTGTCGAGCCACATCTGGGCGGTGATCGGCTCGTCTCGGGGCTCGTCCTGGGGGTCGTTGACGCTGAGCCCGCCGCTGGCCTCGCCCAGGCGCATGAGCGCCCAGGCCGCGTCCGCCGCGCGGCGCACCCGGCGGCGGGGATCGGGCTCCAGAAGCGCGCTCAGCCACTCCCCGAGGCCCCGCGGCGCGCTCACCAGGGGCGGCAGCCAGGTCCCGGCGCCTCCTTCAGGCGGCGGCGCGCCCTGCACGATCGCCCAGACCATCGCCCCGAGGCCGTAGAGGTCGGTCCAGGGGCCCTGATCGCTGGGGTCGCCGAGGCGCTGCTCCGGGGCCATGTAGCCGGGCGTGCCTTGGGCCAAGGCCGCCACGCCGTCCAAGGCGCCGATGGGCAACGACACCCCGAAGTCCATGAGCTTGAGCCCGGGGCGCTGGTCGTTCATGCTGCACCACAGCACGTTCGACGGCTTGACGTCACGGTGCAGCATTCCTCGGCCGTGGGCGTGGGCCAAGGCGTCGAGCACACACAGGATCGCGGCGCGCAGCACGCTCCAGCTCGGCGGGCGGCCCACCCAGCTCTGCAGCGTGCCCCCCGTCGCCAGCTCCAAGACGAGGTAGGGGCTCCCGGCGAGCAGGCGGCCGCCGGAGCGCGCCGAGGCCGCGTCATCCACGTCGCCATAGTCGAGGAGCAGGCCGACGTGAGGGTGGCTCAAAGAGGCGGTCGCCCGGGCCTCTTGGCGCAGGGCGTGGCGCACCGCCGGGGCGCGGGCCGACTCCGCGGTGAGCACCTTGACCGCGACGGGCAGCCGCGTGGCCTGGTGTTCGCCGCGCCACACCTCCCCCATGCCGCCCGCCGCGAGGGGGTGGAACAGGGTGAAGGGGCCTAGGGTGATCCGCTGGTTCTCGGGGGGCACAGCGGGGGATCATACCCCTTGATCGTCAGGATCGCCGAGGTCCACGCGCCGATCCTCGGATTCCGCGCCCGATGCCCGGGCCGAGGTGGCCTCGGGCGGCGCTGGCGATTATTCAGCGGGGGTGAGGAGGTTCACGATGTCGCTTCTGCTGTGGTTCCTGGCTGCCTGTGGCTCGACGCCCACCACCATCGGCGGGGACGCTGAGCTGGTCATCTGGGAGGTCTCCCCCTTCACCATCGACGCCCCGGGCCTCGACGCCGAAGGCAAGGTCATCGAGGGCGCCAAGGCGCTCCCCGTCGCCAGCTCCGCGCCGGACATCGTGAAGGTCGGCACCGACGGCCGCCTGCAGTGTGACCAGAACGGCACCGCCACGATCACCCTCACCCTCGGCGAGCTCAAGCGTGAGCTGCCCGTGCAGTGTTTTCTGGTCAAAGAGGTCCGCACCCGGCCCAACCAGATCAAGGCCGTGCTCACCCGTGGCCCCGACGGCAGCCTGCGCGGCCGCTCCCTGAACGCCGTGAAGACCGAGGTCATCGACAACAACTCCAAGGTGATGGAGGGGGTGCCCGTCGCGGCGAGCTCCTCGGATGAAGGTGTGGTGAAGCTCGGCGAAGGTGGCCGGGTTGAGCTGCACCACCCCGGCCTCGCCGAGCTCCGCTTCGCCGCGGGCAAGACGGTGGCCACGGTGCCCATCGAGATCGGCGAAGAGGTCGCCGCCCGCGCCGATCTGGTCGTCACCACGAGCGCGCCCCACGGCATCCCGCTGGAGCCCGGCAAATACCGCGTCACCGCGGGCGCCGATCAGCCCATCTCTATGAGCATCGCCGGCACCGACTGCAAGACCGAGCCCAGCAAAGAGCAGCGCCTGGAGTGTGAGGTCACCGCCACGGGGGCCCTGCAGATTCAGAACGGCGGCAACCTCATCGGCCGCGGCCCCGACGCCAAGGTGAAGCTCCGCGTGGTGCGCCTGCCCACCGAGCCCGGCCCGATGAAGACGAGCACCCCCGTCTCCGCGCCCCCCGTCGCCGGCAGCCCCGAGCCCGAAGGCGCCCAAGAGGCCGACCCCAACACCCCGCCGCCCGCGACCCCCTGAGGCCCACCCAAGGATCCTTGGTGCCTCCTGCGCTTGCGCGGTCAAGTCGGCGCCTTTATCGTGGTGCGTATGAGCCAGAACACTCCGCGCCGTGGCGCCCTTGGTCGCGGCTTCGCCGCGCTGATCCCCGACGACGTGATGGACGCGCCCGCCCCGGCGGCGCCGTCCTCGGCGCCTCGTGTGTCCGGTCCCCAGAAGGTGCCGCTGGACACCATCCGGCCCAACCCCGAGCAGCCGCGCGCACACTTTGACGAGGGCGCGCTCAAGGAGCTCGCCGAGTCGATCAAGGTCCACGGCGTGCTGATGCCGCTGGTGGTGCGGCCCTTGGCGGGGGGCGGCTACGCGCTCATCGCCGGGGAGCGCCGCTGGCGCGCCGCCGGGCTCGCCGGGCTCAGCGAGGTGCCCGTCGTGCTGCGGGACGAGCTCGCCCCGGTCGATCAGCTTGAGCTGGCCCTGGTCGAGAACCTCCAGCGCGAAGACCTCAACCCCGTCGAGGCCGCCCGGGGTTACCAGCGCCTCAACAAAGAGTTCGCGCTCTCCCAAGAAGACATCGCGCGCCGGGTGGGCAAAGACCGCGCCACCGTGGCCAACGCCCTGCGGATGCTGCGCCTGCCTGAAGGGGTGCTCCGCCTGGTGCAAGAGGGTCGGCTGAGCGCTGGCCACGCCCGGGCGCTCTTGCCCCTGGAGGACGAGGCCGCCATCCGCGAGATCGTCTCCCAGATCCTCGCCCGCGACCTCTCCGTGCGCGCCACCGAGGCCTTGGTGAAGGCCCGGGGCAAAGGCCCGGCGCGCCCCTCGCCGCGCCCCCAAGGCCCCGATCCTTCCCTGCGTTACGCCACCGACCTGCTCACGCGCCACCTCAACACGGCCGTGGCGATCCAGCCCAAGGCCCGGGGCGCCGGCGGCCGCATCGTCATCGACTACTACACCACCGAGGATCTGGAGCGCCTCATCCGCTCCATCCGTGGGCCGGAGTAGTGTCCGCCGACGAGCGCCCGCTCAGCGGGCTCTTGGGGCGCGGCGCCACCTACGAGGGTGAGCTGACCTTTGAGGGCCGGGTGCGCCTCGACGGCACCTTCAAGGGCAAGCTCTCCACCGACGACACCTTAGAGATCGGCGAGGGTGGCCGTGTGGAGGGTGACGTAGACGCCGCGTTTGTGCGCCTCGCGGGCACCATCGACGGCAGCGTGCGCGCCCGGCGGCGGCTGATCATCGAGGCCACGGGCCGGGTGATCGGCGCGGTCTACGCGACCTCGCTGGAGGTGATGCCCGGCGCGCGCCTCTCGGCGATGGTGCAGGTCGGCGACGCCAGCGCGCCCAAGCCCATTGAGGCCCCGAAGGAGACCCGCCCGTGAGCCCTCGCCCGTTCGTCGTCGTGATCAGCGGCGGCACCGCGTCCGGCAAGACCACCATCGCCCAGGCCCTCGCCACCCACCTCGGCGACCGCGCGCTCTTGGTGAGCCACGACCGCTATTACCGCGACGTCGCCGACCCGCTCACCCACAACTACGACGAGCCCGGGGCCTTGGACACGGCGCTCCTCGTCGAGCACCTGCGGGCCTTACGCGACCACCAGCCGGTCAGCCTGCCGATCTACCACTTCCCGATTCATCGGCGCCTGCCCGAGGTTCAGACCGTCACCCCCCGGCCGGTGATCCTCGTCGAGGGCCTGTTTGTGCTCGCCGACCCCGCCGTTCGGGATCAGGCCGACCTGATGGTCTTCGTCGAGGCCGAGTCCGACCTGCGCCTCGCCCGCCGCCTGCGCCGCGACGTCATCGAGCGCGGCTGGAACATCGAGCAGGTGCTCACGCGCTACATGCGCGACGTGCGCGAGGGCTATCGCCGCTTCATCCGCCCGAGCCGGGCCTACGCGAACGTCATTCTTGACGGCGAGGGCCCCGTCGACGACAGCGTGGCCACCCTGCTCGGCCTCCTCCCCGCAGACTGACACCCGAGTCTAGTGTCGCCTCAGCGCCCGGGGTTGATCTTCTTCGGGGCCTGGGGGCCACCTTTGGGGCCGTCGGGCAGGCGGTGAATCTTTCGCCGCAGGGTGCGGGTGATGGGCCGCATCGACTCCGGCGCCTGATCGCGGAGCACCCAGCGGTCGTAGGTCTGCTCGGTGAGCTCGGCGCCTTGGAGGTTCTGGTAGACGAGGGGCGCCAAGGCGAGGAGCAGGACGTAGGCGAGGATCGAGCTCGGCGCGGACACGCCCCAGAGCTGAATCGCCGTGCCGAAGCTCTTCTTCACCCGCACCTTTCGCCCGTTGAAGTCCACGGCCCACAGCTCATCCAAGAGCAGGTGGGCGAAGTACCCCAGCGCCCCGGCCACACCGACGGCGAGCTGCATCCCCAAGGCCGCCTCCCGCCGCGCGGCGACGAGGAACATCAGGCAGCCGAAGATCAAGGTCGCGGGCACGCTGTGAAAGATGCCCCGATGGACCGTCATCTTGGTGAACACCCAACGAATCGGGAACGCCACAGCCAGGGCCATCAGCACCCAGCTCCCCACGGCGAGCTGGGTCGTCTCGGTGAGCGGCGCCACGCGGTAGAGCGTCGCGCTGGGCAAGAGCAGGGTGGCGAGGCCGAAGACGTAGCGGATGGGGCGCCCGTGGTCGTGGTCCACGTCCGGCGCCAAGGCCGCGACGAAGCCGACCGCCGCCACGGCGAGCGCCGGCAGCGGCTTCACCCAGCCCATGGCCAAGGCGCCCCCCGCGGCGGAGATCCCGGCGACGACCCCGCCGGTCAAGTGCGCGTTGAAGTTGGCCATTGTCGGGCTCCGGCGAGGGTCAGCCGGGCTCTTAACCGGCCTAGGGCTCGGTTGGGGTCGAGCGGGGAGTCTCTTCGGGTGGGTCGTGCGAGGTCGCTTGAGGTGCTCGTGGTGTCCCTCACCTTCGGGCTCTTCGTCTGCACGCTGCGATCGGCGCGGCGGGGGATCCTCGGGTAGCGAAGCTCGCCCGACGGCGCTCACCGGGGTGGGGCCCAGGTCGCGCTCACAAAAAAATCAGCCCGATGTCGAAGTCACCCTCCCTCGCGGCTCATGTCCATGAAGGCCGCGCGCGCTGCGCTGGCCGAGCCCCAGGAGCCCCATGTCTGCCGCTGTCCCCGTTCCGCTCCCCGCCGCGCCCCTCGGCGTCTACGCCCCGCCCACCCTCGCCACCTTCGGTCTGCTGTGGAGCCTCTTCGGGGTGATGCAGCTCCTTCAGACGCTTCAGAGCACCCCCCAGAGCTTGCAGGAGATGGGCATGACGCCTGCGCAGGCCGCCGTGTACTCGTCGTACCCGGTCTGGATGACCCTCGGGTTCGCCGTCGGCGCCTTCGGTGGGCTCATCGGGAGCGCGCTTCTGTTGGCGCGCCGCCGCCTCGCGACGCCGGTGTTGTTGGCCTCCCTCGTCGGCTACATCGTGCTCTACGTGGGCGACATCACCGAGGGGGTGTTCGCGGCGCTCGGCGCGCCACAGGTCGTTGTGCTCACGGCCGTCGTGCTGATCGCGGCGGGGCTGCTTCTGTGGTCACGGCAGCTCAGCCAGCGTGGCCTTCTGCGATAGCGCCGATCTTCTTCAGACCTTCACCCCAAAACAGAGGACAATCTCACCATGCAATACATCCTGCTGCTCAATGAGTCCCCCAACGAGCTCGCCGATCGGGATCACCCCGAGCGCTCCAAGACCTATTGGGGCGCCTGGAGCGCCTTTATCGGGGCGATCTCCAAGGCGGGCATCATCGTGAACGGCGACGGCCTGCTGGGCCCGGAGACCGCCACGACCGTTCGGCTTCGTGACGGAAAACGGATGGTGCAGGACGGGCCCTTCGCGGACACCAAAGAGGTGCTCGGCGGCTACTTCGTGATCGAGGTGCCCGACCTCGACGCGGCGCTGGAGTGGGCGGCCAAGGCGCCCTGTGTGCACGGGGGCTCCGTCGAGGTGCGCCCGGTGATGCCGCCGATGCGGGCGCCCAAGGCGTGACGTATGGTCCCGTGATCACGGAGGCGCGCCGCGCCGCGGAGCTGGCGGCGCGCACCTCTTACGGACGGCTGATCGCCAGCTTGGCGTCTCGGTCGCGGGACATCGTGGTCGCGGAGGACGCCCTCTCGGACGCCTTCGCCGCCGCCTTGGCCACCTGGCCCGAGCGCGGCGTGCCCAGCTCGCCCGAGGCCTGGCTGCTCACCGCCGCCCGGCGCAACCTCAATCACCGGGCCCGCCACGAGAACGTCCAGCTCGGCGCCGTGGCGGAGCTCCTGTCACGCATCGACGAGGGGGCCGAGGTCACAGACTGGGCCGCCGTGGACGAACGACTGAAGCTCCTGTTTGTGTGCGCTCACCCCGCGATCGACGAGAACATCCGCACCCCGCTCATGCTCCAGACCGTGCTGGGCCTCGACGCGCAGCGCATCGGCAGCGCGTTTTTGGTCGCGCCCTCGACCATGGGCCAGCGCCTCGTGCGGGCGAAGACCAAGATCAAACAGGCCGCGCTGCGGTTTGAGGTGCCTGATCTTCGCGAGGCGCCCACCCGCCTCGATGACGTGCTGCGCGCGGTGTACGTCGCCTATGGCTCGGCTTGGGACGATCACGCCGGAGGCCGCGGGCTGGCCGAGGAGGCGCTCTATCTGGGGCGCACCCTCGTGAGCCTCCTGCCCCAAGAGCCCGAGGCGCGGGGCCTGCTCGCCCTGATGCTCTATTGTGAGTCTCGACGGGAGGCGCGTCGGGACGCCTCGGGGCGGTTTGTCCCGCTGCCCGAACAAGACCCAAGGCGCTGGTCGACGGCGATGATCATCGAGGCCGAGGCGCTGCTCACCGCCGCGTCTCAGGCGGGGAGGTTTGGCCGATTTCAGTGTGAGGCCGCGATACAGTCGGTCCACGCCCAGCGGGGGGTCACCGGACACACAGAGCACGCGGCGATCTGTCTGCTGTACGAGCTGCTGCTCAACCACACGCCCAGCGTCGGCGTCGCGGTGGGGCGCGCGGCGGCGCTCATCGAGGCCGGCGCCCTGGAGGACGGCGCCCGGGCCCTCGACGCCCTGGACCCAGAGAGCGTGCTCCTCTACCAGCCGTATTGGGTGGTTCGGGCGCGGCTCGCCGAGCGACGCGGAGATCAGGAGCTGATGCGGAGCACCCTGGAGCGCGCCCTGGGCCTGACCGAAGACGCGGCGGCGCGGCGTTATCTCAGCGACCGCCTCGTGTGAGCCCGGCGCTCGCCGCTCAGATGTAGTCCAAGGCGACGCCGAGGGCGATGTTCGCGCCCATGGCCACGACCACGCCGATGGTGCCGCCGAGGAGCGCCTGCATCGCCCGGCGCTTCTGCAGCTCCTTGTTGTAGGCCTCCATGTACGCGCCGGGCTGCATGACCGCGTCTGGCGGGATCGGGGCGTCGGTCTTGTAGAAGTAGAGCGCGGTGCCGACGCAGCCGCCCGCGCCGAGGCAGACGCAGAGCGCGCCCGGACAGAAGCCCGCCGCCCCGCCGATGAGCCCGGGCATGAGCCCCAGATCGACCATGGAGGCCTCGTACTGGCCCTGCGCCGCCGGGTTCAGCTCGCTCGTCGGCGCCGTGATCGGCGGCGCGGTGGGCGCCTCCGTCGCTGCGGGCGCCTCCGTCGTGGTGGGCGCCTCCGTCGCTGTGGGCGCCTCCGTCGCTGCGGGCGCCTCCGCGTCTTGGGCGAAGGCCATCGAGGACAACAGCAGGAGGGAGAGGACCATGGGGAGGCTCCAAGGGGGGATGGGCAGGGGGAACGTCTTCGTGGGCTCATCAGAGCACAGGCCTCGCCCCAAGGCAAGCTCCGGCGCCCCGGGCGGCC
>JAKLKE010000230.1:9298-9547 GCA_023150775.1 Myxococcota bacterium | reverse complement strand
ATTGGACACTTGACCAACTTCGCGGCGAATCGTGAGGGCGTCACCCTCTAAGATCGCGACGCCTGCGCTGTCGTAGCCGCGATACTCCAGGCGCCGAAGGCCGTCCATCAGCACCGGACCCGCGTCGCGGGGGCCCACATATCCGACGATTCCACACATGGAGACGCTCCACGCCGGGGGAGCGCCCGGCCACGATGAGGGGAGAGAGTCGGCACCCGAGCCCGTGGATCACGGGGTTTGGGCGGCCGA
>JAKLKE010000230.1:0-9269 GCA_023150775.1 Myxococcota bacterium | reverse complement strand
CAGGACCACGCCGCCCGGGCCGAGCACCCAGGTTGACGGGATGCCGGTGACCTTGGCCTCACGGGCCAGGGCGGGATCCCGGCCGATGATGAGCTGGTCGAGCGTTCGGTTGGCGAGCCAGCGGGTGTAGTCGCGCTCTTGCTCATCGACGGAGAGCGCGACGATCTTCACCGGCACGCCCTGGGCGGCCAGGCGACCGGCGAGCTTGTCGAGCTCGGGGAGCTCCGCCGCGCAGGGCACACACCAGCTCGCCCAGAAGGCCACAACAATCAGGGGCTCGGCGTTGAGGTCCACCGCGCCTTGGCGGGTCTGCACGGTGCGAGCGGGGAAACGTGGGGCGGCGCTCACCATCGCCGGGGCGGGCACGGCGCTGGTGCCCGAGGGCTTGGGCCAGGCGCCGACGACCTCCGCCGCGCTCGCGGGGCCCGCGTAGAGGCGGTTGAGGCGCTCCTCCATGCCGCTCACGCCGAGGCTCGCGGCGTGAGCGTAGGTGGTGAACGCGGCGACGGGCTCGCCGAGCTGCTCCAGAAGCTCACCCCGAAGCACCCAGACCTCGGCGGTGGCCCCGGCGTCAGTGGCGGCGACGGCGGCGGCGAGGGCGCCCTCAAGATCCCCTGCCCGGCGCAGGGCCCGGGCCTCGATGAGCCAGGCCTCGACACGCAGCGTCTGATCGCGGGCGAGATCGTCGGGCAAGGTGGCGCGGCGCTGGCTCTGGGCTCTGGCGCGGCGCGCGAGGAGGACGAGCTCTTCAGGCGGGGCGCCGACACGCTCCAAGGCCGCCGCGCCCTCGATCACCAGCTCCGCGCTGAGCTCGGGGCTCTGAATCGCCTGACGCCACACCTCGGCGGCGCGCTCGTGGCGACCCCGGCGACCGAGCTCTCGGGCCGTGGCGGCGAGCACCCGGGCGCGCTCGGCCTCGGTCCCGCCGGGCGGCGGCGCCGGGGTGGACTGCAGGGCGAGCAGGCGGCCCAGATCGCGGATCATGTCCGAGGTCCACGGCGCGCGGCTCGGCAGCGCCCAGACCTCGCCGAGCTGCAGGAGGCGCGCGGCGGCGGCGGCGGCCAGGGGCTCGTCTTGGGCGGTGAGAAACAAGGTGTGGGCGCGATAGGCGGCCAAGGCGTCGCTCTGCTCTAAGCTCGCCGCGGCGTCGTCGAGCACCCCCCAGCGCGCGGACTTGAGCGCGAGGCTCTCCGCCCGCCAGAGCGCGGCGCTCAGATCGACCCGCTCGGGCCAGCGGCCCGTCGCGTCGCGCACCTCACGGCGAATCCCCCCGGTGTCGCCCAGGGCGACCAGGGCCTCGATGCGCAGGGCGCTGGCCTCGGGGCTCACCACGCCGTCTAAGGCCTTGATGGCCTGTTTTGCGGCGCCGCGCCCCAAGGCGAGATCGGCCTCGACCAGGGCCGTCGCCGTCGCGCTCGCGCCCTCTGCGCCACGAAGTTCGGAGCCGCTGCGTAAGGAGCGCCAGCCCGCCGCCATCAGCCGCAGATCGGCGTCTGGGGAGCCCGCGAGGGCCTCGTACTCGGCGTCTAACCACCAGGTCGCACCGAGGCGCTCCAGCTCAGCCTGCCAGGCGCGGTGGGCGCGCCAGTCGGTGGGATCGGCCTTGAGGGCGTCTCCAGCGAGGGCCCAGGCGCCGAGGTTGTCCCCGGCGGTGCGCGCGGCCTGATACCGGGCCAGGGGCAGATCGGCGGGCCCGGCCAGGGCGCTGCAGAGGCCCGTGAGCAGCGTGAGGATCATTCGATGGGGAAGTAGAGGTCGAGCTGGGACGGCGGCGCGCCACGAAGCTCACCCCCGGCGCTGCGCGCCACCACACGGAGAAGGCAGCAGCCGAGGATCCCGTCGCGGTGCTCTAGGCGCTCAATGAGCGTCTCGTAGTGGGGCGCCATGGCGAGCTGCACACCTTCAGCGGGGGCGCCGATCACCCTCACCCGCCCACGGTTGCGGCCGACGCGGCTCTCGCGGTGAAGCTCGATGCGCTCGGGGCGCACGAGCTCCAAGCCCGAGAGCAGGCGTAAGGCGGGCACGGAGATCGGGCCGAGCTCGCCGGTCACCGGCACGCCGAGGGCCTGGGGGATGAGCTCCGCGAGGTCCACCACCTCGGGGGCCACGAGGATGTTCACCTCGTCGTAGCGGCTCACGATCTGGGTGAGGCGCTCCAGGCTGCGCGTGAGGCCAGCGGGGACGCTGTCGCCGTCCATGGCGGCGAGCTCGACCCAGCCCATCACGCCCATCACCGAGCCGCGCACGTCATGGGAGAAGGTGCGGAGCAGCAGCTCACGCAGGAGCGTCTCGCGGCACTCCGCGCGAACATCGGGTCTGAACAACAGTTCCGAGAGCATGGTTGACTTCATATCAGACATGGGCCTCTCAAGTCTATGCGACGCGGGGGCGGTCCCGAAGCCGCCGCAGCGCGGGCTCAGGCAGGTATCGAGAGACGTCCCCGCCCATCGCCGCGTTCTCTTTGACGAGGCTGGAGGAGACGAAGAGGAGCTGGGGGTCGGTGAGCAAGAAGATGGTCTCAAGCTCCGGCGCCATGTCGCGGTTGGCGAGGCCGATGCGCAGCTCAAAGTCGAAGTCCGAGGCCACACGCAGGCCCCGGAGGATCACCTTCACGCCGTGGGCCTGGCAGAAGTGGATGAGCAGGCCGGAGAACGGCAGCACCGTGACACCGGGGATGTCGGCGACGCTCTCGCGGAGGATGTCGAGGCGCTCGTCGAGGTCAAACAGCGTGCGTTTGTTGACGTTGTGGCCGCAGGCGACGATGACCTCGTCGAACATCTGGCGCCCGCGCCGCACGAGGTCGAGGTGCCCGAGGGTCATCGGATCGAAGCTGCCCGCCAACACCGCCTTCATCACCCGCCTCCGCTGTCGCTCTGTCAACGCCCTAAGGCGCTGGGTCAAGGATAGACCGGACCACTCGCTGAATCCTCTTCCGCTGCCTCACCGCCCCCAGAGCGCCGTGCAGGACGAGCCCTGAGACATTATACGCCCCAGGAAAACGAAGCACAAGCGCCCCTCGGCGAAGGCGCGGCACGAGGCATGACGCGCGTCATCGGAGCCGGTCGTTCACGACGAGCGCCGATCCGATCAGCCCTCAAGGTCGATGAGCATCCCTTCGCGGGCGAGGGTCACCCGGGGCTCGACGTGGTCTTGCCACTTCGCGCTCAGCTCATCCAAGAAGCCGTCTGAGGCGTCGGGAGCGTGGTGGAACATGATCAGGTGCTTCACGTTCGCCACCTTCGAGAGCGCCACGGCGTACTCGGGGTAAGCGTGGCCCCAGGTCATCTTCTCAAGGTACTCATCGAAGGTGAACATCGTGTCGAAGATGAGGAGATCGACCCCCTCGATCGCGTCGAGCACCTGGCGTTCTGTGGCCGGCGGCGGCGCGTTGGCCGTCACGCCTTCGCCGGGCCGGGCCAAAGGCGCGGTGTCGGTGAAATAACAGACCGTGTAGCCCCCGGCGCTGATGCGATAGCCCACGGCGCCGCCGGGGTGGTTCATCCGCACGCCGAGCACCTCAAAGGGGCCCCGCTGGAACACCCGCCCGGGCTGAATCGGCGTGAAGCTGAGCTGCGCGGGGATCTCGCGGATGCGCAGGGGGTGGTAGACCCCGTTCACGAAGCGCCCGAGGCGATCTTTGGCCTCTTCTTCGGAGAAGGCCGGGACCGTCACCCGCACCTGGTAGTTCGGCGCGAACACCGGCCCGAAGAACGGGAAGCCGATGATGTGGTCCATATGAAAGTGTGTGAAGAGCAGGTCCAGCTCTCGCTGGGGCCGCCCGAGGAGGTCACGCCCCAATGGACGCGCGCCCGTGCCGCAGTCGAGCACGATCGTGGCGTCGCCGTGGGTGACCTCAACGCACGAGGAGTTACCGCCCCAGCGCGTTGTGCCTTCTCCTGGGACCGGAATCGATCCTCTGACTCCCCAAAAGCGGACTTTCACACCATTCCTGCCAGCGCGGCGACCGTTTCCGCGAGCAGGCCGGAAGTGGTCAGCTCGCTTGAAAATAGTACCGCAGACCGATCTGTCCGTCCACGGCCCAGGAGAGGCTCTCAAGGAAATAGAAGGTCGGAGCCACCTCAAGGTAGAGCTCGACGGGCAGCTCAGCGGCGATCACCGTGGCGCCACCGACCACCCGGGGGCCGACGAAGCTGCGCTCGTTGAGGGTGTCGACCTCAGCCTTGAAGCCCACTCCGAGGTAGAGCGGCACGCTATAGTCTTCGATCGACGGCGCAAATGGCTTAAAGACCAGGGTGTAGTCCGCCGTGGCGCCGAGGGTGCCCGGCCGGCCCAAGGCGGCGCCCGCGGAGAACTGGGCCGCGGCGAGCTCGCCCAGCGCGAAGCGCCCGCTGACCCCCGCAGGAGATCCGATCGCGATGCCCAGGCCGAAGGAGCCTCCGGCGCGTCCGAGGGTCGGCGGCGGCGGCGCGGCTGGCGCAGGCGGCGGCGCGACGATCACCGGCGCGGGCTTGGGGGCGGTCGGTTGCGCGGGCTCAGCGGCGGCAGGCTCAGCGGGCGGCGTCTCCACCGGGGCTGAGTCTTGGGCGAGGGCGGCGCCGAGCGTGATGAGGGTGAGCGTCATCCGTCACACAGCTTGTTTCGCCGATGGGGGCGGCGGCGTAGAGGAGAGGTGGTGCGCGGTACAGGATTCGAACCTGTGGCCTTTGGCTCCGGAGGCCAACGCTCTATCCAGCTGAGCTAACCGCGCAGACAACACCCAACGCTTGAGAGGTCGTGACCTCTCTGCGCTGTCCCTCCTAATAACCCCCAGCCTTCGGCTGTCAACCTGGGCCAGCGCGCCCTTCAGAAGAGGCGCGTCCCCTGCCCCGCTCTACCTCAGCCGAGCTCATCGTCCGCGCCGCCGCCGAAGTCGTCGTCACGGCCACCCGGCGAGGGCGGCGTCGACACCCAGCGGCGCATCGCGCGGAGCGTGGTGTCGCCCCAGGCGGGATCGGTGCGCTCGATGGCGAACTTCCGCAGGAGGCCGCCGACGATAAACATCAGCTCCTCATAGAGGTACATGCGCTCATAGAGCATCTCCTCTTGACCGGCCTTCACCAGGCCGGGGAGCTTGGCGCCTTGCAGGTCAAAGAACGCGCCGCGCACGGAGACGCTGTACTCGCGGTCCTCTTTGCGGATCGCGAGGCGCAGCTCGCGCACGACGCGGCCCCCGGCCAAGGCCGCCCGGGCCTCGGGCGTGCCAGAGGGGTTCTCCCCGGTGAGCACGGTGCGGGGCTTGTCCTCCTCTTGGGAGCGGAAGGCGATGCGGTCGTCTACCCACACGTCCACGGCGCCGACCTCGTCGCCGAGCTGGAAGGTGCCGCCGTCACGCTCTGAGGCGAACCACAGCCAGGTCAAGAACTCTGAGGGCAGGTGCCCCAACAGCGCGCGCTCGTCGTCCATCACGTCTCCCCGCGCAGGTCAGAGCCGCCCGTGCGCTCTAAGGCCTTGGCCAGCTCAGGATCTCCTAAGAGATCTAAGGGGTTAAGGGGGTGAAGCTCCAAGCCGAAGGTGCGGTGGAAGAGCTTGCGGAAGCGGTCGTTCGCCGACTCGCTGTGGCTGTGGAACAAGACCCAGCCTTCAGGGATGTTCCACACCAGCTCCACCACGGCCACCCGGGGCAAGGCGCGCTGGAGCCACTCGTGCTCGATGCGCTCCTTTACCTCCTCTTTCACGTTGCGCGGCGGGCGCTCACGGCCATGCTCGACGCACCACTCCCGCAGCTCTTTGTCTACGGTGGCCTTAAACAGCTTCGCGGGCAGGGCCTTCTTGTCGGCGCGGAGCGAGAAGAGCGCGTACTGGTTGTACAGCCAGTCGTCGAGGTTGGAGAAGTCGGTGTCGAGGAGGTTTCGGTGCTGCACCCAGCCGAAGACCTCCTCTTTGCTGACCTTTGAGAAGGGCTCGTGGAAGGCGTTCTGGTTGAGCGCCTCGGGGAAGGTCGTTCGAAACGCCTCGGGCACCTCGCCGCGCACGGCGTACCGACGGGCGCTCAACGCCCCCTTGAGGATTCCCATGCTGTCGGCCTCCAGCTCGCGCGAGCTGCGCGAAGCTGCCCCCTTACTCTGGCGCGGGCGCTTGGGCCACGCCCGAGGCTACTCGATGGGCTCCTCGTCGAGCCAGTAGTAAGCGCCCACCGCGCGGCCCTCGTCTCCGCGCTCGACGAGCAGGCAGCGGTAACGAACGAGCTCAACGTCTCGCTCCCGCCAGCGCTCGTAGACCTCGGGCACGGTCAGGCCGAAGTCTCGGCTCTCCCATGCCACCCGGCCATCGACGCTGATGGGCGAGTCGACGGCCTGGGGTCGGTCAAAGAAGACCACCCGGTCACCACGGATGGGGCCGTCGGGCGTCCAGAGGCCCAGAGAGATCGGCACGGTGCCCGCGAACGGGCTGCCTGGCCGCGCGACAAAGCAGCGGAGCGACATAGACGCTCAGTCCTCTTCGGAGAGCCGCGCGAGGCCGTGGCGAAGCGCGGCCATCTCGGCGCCGCCCTTCACCGAGAAGCCAAGCTCGTATTTGGAGATCCAGATGATCTTGCCCTTGAAGACCTCTCCTTCGAGGAAGGTGAGCTCGACGGTGCGACCGCGGTCGAGGGCCTCAAAGAGCCGCCGGTTGGAGAAGTTGACCCGGTCTTGGGGCTTCACCGCGGGCTCGCGGGGGCGCGCTTTGATCTCGTTGTCAAAACGCACGGCGCGGCGCAGGCGCTTACGCTCGTCCGCGTCGCAGAGAAACTTCACCTGGAGCTTATGAATGCGCTCCTCGGGTTTTCCGGCCTCTTGAAAGACGAGCTCGTAACGCTCGGACGCCAAGACCACGCCCTCGATGTTGCGGTTGCCCATCAAGGAGAGGGCCACGGGCTTCTTGGTGCGGGCGGCGTCGTCAAGCGCCGAGCGGTCGCGGTGCTCGCTGACGTGGGCGTCGAGGCGCATCTTAAACAGCACGGCGCCAAGCTCGGCCTGCTTGAGCACGATCTGCGTCGCCAAGGCCCGGGTGATGCCGTGTTTGCGGATGAGGTTCTCGACCTCGGCGGCCTGAACCATCCGCTTGAGCACCTCGTTCAGCTCTTCTTTGCCCGTGGCGATGGCCGTGGCGATCTGTTTGTCGAGGCCATGGGACGACATGAGCTGAGCGATCTTTCGCTCTAGCTGGGGATCACGCTGGGGGCGGTTGGGCCGTCTGGGGGGGCCGGAGGACTTGGGACCGAAGGGCATCGGACACCTTGGAGCGCGGACAATAGCAGCCAGGACGCGGGATTCTAGAGCCTATGGCCCAAACGGGGGCAGGTCAAGACGCAGCAGGTAAACGGCGCCGTGGATGCCGTCAGGGGCGGGGCGCTCGGGGGCGCTGACGAGGAGGAGGCTCAGTTCGGACACCACGCGGACGGGGCGATCGGGTGATGCGCCGACCAGGGCGATGACCGGCGCGTCGGGGTCGTGGAGAGCTAAGGTCCGGGCGCGGCGCGGCGCGGCGATGGGGTTAGACACGCCGGCCACGAAGGCGGGGCTCAGCGAGCGCCCGAGCTGGTCTCCGGGCGCCCCGACGACGCTGCGGCCGTCCTCGGCGAACGCCACCCCCGAGGCGTCCCCGACGCCGAGCATCGGGTTTGACCACCAGGCCAGCCCGTCGGCGTCGAGGCTGATCGCGCCGCCCTCGCCGGCCTCGCCGAGGCGTGTCACCTCATCTTCGGGCGCGGCGCTGAGGTCCAAGGCCTCGCAGCCGCCGCCCGCTGGGCAGGTCAGCGCGAGGAGGCGCTCGCCGCGCATCGCCAGGGCCCGAACGCCGCGCAGCGCGACCGTCTCGCCGTCGGAGGTCTGAACGCCGACCTCATCCGCCATGGCCCAGCCCCCGCCGTGCCCGACGAAGACCCGCGCCGACCGAGACGAGGCGAGCACCGCGCCGTCCTCTAAGCCCACGACGCCCCGGCCTCGCACCCCGGCCATCGGCGCGCCAGCGTCGGTCCACCACAGGGCGGCGACCTCACCCCCCGCGTCCCAGGACGTCACTTGGACGCCTGACCAATCAACGAGCCAGACGGCCTCCCCCGCCGAGATCAGCGCCCCGGCCTCGCCCACGGCCATGACCTCACCCAGCCCGGCGGGGCCGAGCAGCTCGACGGCCTGAAGCTCACCGGGCAGCACCCACTCTCCGGGGAGCAGATCGGCCTGGCAGCCGCCGAGCGCGGCGACGAGGAGCCCGGCGAGGGCCGGGGCGCGCGGGCTCACTTCGTGGCGACGACACGCCGGTAGAAGCCGAGGGTGTCGGTGGTGACCTCGGAGAGCCCGAGCCCCTCGACGCGGCGGGTCATCTCCCGAAAGCCCTCGTCGCCGAGGGACCAGCGGCGCCAGCTCCGCTTCACCCAGGCGTCCGGCGGCCACAGCCCGCGGCGGCGAACCCAGTCCCGGGGCACGTCCAGGGAGGGATCCGCGTCCCACAGGCTGATGACGCCGCCGGGGCGCGTGACCCGCTTGAGCTCACGCAGGATGGCGTCGGGATCTTGCCAGTGGTGCATGGTCTGCACCGCGACGACCCGATCAAAGGTGTCGTCGGGGTAGATGATCTCTTCAGCGCGCATCTGCTTAAACGTGATGTTGAGGCGGTGGGCGCGGTTACGCTCGGCGATGCTGATCATCGTCGCGCTCTGGTCGATGCCCACGCAGTCGAGCTCGGGGTTGCCGGCGGCGGCGTGAATACACACCCAGCCGGGGCCGCAGCCGACGTCGAGCATGGCGCCTCGGGTGATGTCGAGGCTGCCCGCGATGCGTCGGTAGGCGGGATCGTAGTACCAGGCCGGGCCGAGGTTGTAGCTCCAGGCGCGCAGCGAGGCGCGGCCCTCAGGCAGAAGCGGGATGGCCATGTGCTTGACTCCTGATGGAACGAAGGGGCGCCGCGCAGCACGGGCTCAGGGCAGGCCGTCGAGGGCCTCCCGAGCGAGGTCTAACATGCGGCCCATGCCCCGATGGGGCACTCGGAGGGTCGGCGGCTCGTCCCCGCTGTAGTGCGAGGAGACGCTGTGATCGAGGAGCGTGCCGCCCCAGACGACGATGAGCTGGGCCCAACGCTGCTCGCTCTGAGCCTGGGCTTGGGTGTGCCGGGCGTCGCCGGGGATGAGGTGCAGCTCAACCCGGGCGTCGAGGTGCTCCTTGAGGATGCGGTGGTAAGGCGGCGAGCCCCCGACCAAGGTGAGGCGCTTCACGCCGCGCAAGAGGAGCGACTCCCCAAAACGCCGGATGGACCTGCGGGTGTCTGAGCCGTCGCAGACCTCACAGCGCGCG
>JAKLKE010000022.1:20333-34160 GCA_023150775.1 Myxococcota bacterium | reverse complement strand
CTCGTGAGAGGTCGTAAAAACACGTTGAACGCCCTCGTCGCCCTGCTTCGGCGATACGATCAGCAGCACACGGACGATCCCAGCGGCGCCGCCGAGACGAAGGCCTGCATCGTCGAGTTTCCATTTAGTGGGGTGCTGTTCTGGCTGGTCAAGCTCACCCAAGGTGAGTTTGTCCCCGCGAAGATTGACGCGGAGACCGTGCGAATTGTCCGCGCCCATCAGGTCGCGACCTGGCTCTAACGCCCCGTCGAGCCCACCCCAAACACCCACCCCAGCTCCCCCTCGACGATCGGCTCGCCCAGCGCCTCCCGCAAGAGGCGTCGAGTCTGCGCGCGCTCCGGCGGGCTCAGCCGCTCGGGGTGCACCACCACGGCGCCGAAGCCCCACTCCGCGAGCCGCGTCTCGCCGGGCTCTAAGGGCAGCACCACACGCCCATGAAAGGGCACGTCGCGGTCGCGGGCGCGGCGGTCCACTTGCCTCAACGCCCGGAGGAGCTGGCCGACGAGGGGGTCACGGCGCAGGGGCTCGGGCAAAAACTCGCTCACGCCGTAGGGGATGCCGCGGCGGTGGATGAGCTGGTTGAGCACATAGCCGCGGTTGGCCTCGCTGTTGTCGGGAGGCCAGTCCAACACGTGGCCCTCGGCGGGGAGCTCGGCGTAGAGTGGCGCGTCCTCACCAAAGGGCGCGCGGACGAGGGGCCAGGGCGCGGCGGAGGCGAAGAGGCTCTCGGCCAAGATGAGGGCGGGGAGGGCGTAGCCCAAGACGCGGGGCAGGCGGGAGGCGGCGCAGGCCGCGCCGATGGCGAGGAGCGGCACCACGAAGGCGGCGATCCGGTAGGGGTGATGCACCGCGCGCCAGGGCGAGAAGGGCAAGAGGTAGAGCGCGGCCATGGGCAGCAGCGAGGCCACGCCGCCCAAGGTGATCAGGCGGCGGTTGATGGAGAGGCTCGGGCCCAAGGCGAAGAGGCCAAAGAAGAGCGCCGGGCGCCGCCAGGCGGCGAGGCGGGGGTCACGCGCATAGGCCCAGAGCGCGGCGATCAAGGCCGCCCAGCCGAGGTAGCTCACATGCAGGATGCCGGGGTTGCCCATGCGTGGGGTGTCGGGGTGAACCCAGTCCCCGGGGCGAACCCAGCTCAAGAGGTCGGTGGCGGGCAGGCTCTGGTAGCTCCAGCCCGGGGCCTCCTGGGCGGTGAAGGCGGCCTCTTGGGCGGAGAACGAGCCCGTGGCGGCGGCGATCAGGGGCAGGCTGGCGATGAGCCAGGTGAGGAGGATCTTGGCGAGGGTGGTGAGGCGCCAGGGAGGGGCGGCGAAGACACACAGGGCCCAGAGCGCGCCGAAGACGCCGTAATAGAAGGCCTGGGCGGTGCAGAGCCAGAGGGCGAAGGCGGCGAGGCGCCAGCGGTCGGGGGTCTCGGCGGCGCGGTGCACGGCCCAGAGGGCGAAGATCGGCCAGACGAGGCCCTGGTACTCGCTGAGGCCGGAGTGAATGAGGCCCAGGCCGAAGGGCGAGGCGGCGCAGACGACCCCGGCGGTGAGCGCCCCGGCGTCGCTCTGGGTGAGGGCGCGGCCCAAGACGAAGCCCCCGGCGGCGGCGGCGAGGACCTGCAGGCTCACGAGGAGGTTCCAGGCCAAGGCGGGGCCGAGGGGGCGCAGGGGCAAGGCGAGGAGCGCGCCGAGGGGGTCGGGGTGGTAGAGCCAGCCGCCGTCGGGGAGGTGGGTGATCCGGGTGTAGAGCGGCAGTCGGCCCTGGAGCAGCTCACCGCCGAACCAGTCCGTGCCCCAGACGTGGTAAGCGAGGTCGCCGGTGGGGTGTCCGATGAGGCCCGGGGCGAAGGGGCCGGGCCAGAGCACCACGGCGCAGGCGGCCAAGAGCGCGAGGGCGGCGAGGACGGTGGATCGCTGCAACTTTAACAGGGCCGACTCCGAGCGCTGAGCGGGCTAACATACCTCTGCCTGTGCCCTGGAGCGCCCCCCATGTCATCCGCTGGCCCCAAGATGGACACCCTCGCCGTGAGCTTCACGCTGAACGGCGCCCCCGCCGCCGTCGAGGTGAACCCCAAGCGCCCCGCCCTGGACGTGCTGCGTGAGGACCTCGACCAGCGCTGCCTCAAGGCTGGGTGCTGCCCCCAAGGCATCTGCGGGTGCTGTGTGGCCTTGGTGGACGGCAAGGTGCGCCTGACCTGCACTCTGCCGGTGCGCTCGCTGCAAGGCAAAGAGGTGCGCACCCTCGACGGGCTCTCCGAGGCCACCCGGGCGGCGCTGGGCCAGGCCTTCGCCCAGACCGGCGGCACCCAGTGCGGCTACTGCACCCCCGGCATCGCGGTTCAGGCCGCCGCGCTCTTGGAGCGGTCGCCGGATCCCACTGAAGAGGAGGTGAAGAAGGCCCTGAACATGCACCTCTGCCGCTGCACGGGCTGGGGTCGGGTGGTGGAGGCCATCCAGGTCGCGGGCGCGATCCGCCGGGGGGAGGCCGTCGCGCCGCCCCACGAGCCCCTGCGCCTCGACGCCGTCGAGATGACCCTCGGTCAGCACCCCTACGTGGACGATCTTTGCCCGCCGGGCCTCAGCTTCGCCGCGCCGGTCTTCGCCCCCGTGGCCGTCGGCACGCTCACCGGCCTAGACGTGTCCGAGGCCGCCGAGGCCTTGGGGGTGCTCGCGGTGTTCACGGCGGCGGAGCTCCCCCCGGGCGCGCTCGTCGCCGTAGGTGAGGCCTTACGCTCCTGCGGAGACCTCGTGGCCTTGGTCGTCGCCGACACGAAGGAGCGCGCGGGCCTCGCCGCCGATCGGGTGAAGGTCAGCGTCGAGGCCCGGCCGGCGGTGACGGATCTCCAGCTCGCGGCCAAAGACCCCACCCGCCTCGGCCCCGTGGCCAAGCTCCAGCGCGGCGCGCTGAACACCCGGCTCAACGAGGGCGGGCTCACGCTGATCAAAGACACCTTCACCACCCAGGCCATCGACCCGGCGTTCTTGGAGCCCGAGGCCGCCCTCGCCCAGCCGACCTTCGGCGGCGGCCTCACGCTCTTCACCTGCGACGGCGCCCCCGGCGAAGAGGCGGCGCGGATCCAGGCGGCCTTGGGCCTCACGCCCCGGGTGGTGTCGATGCCGACGGGCGGGGCCTTCGGGGCCAAGTCGGGCCTGGGCCTGGGCCTGCTCGCCGCCGCCGCCGCCCGGCGCCTCGATCGCCCGGTGAAGCTCGCCTTGGCCCTGGAGGACGGCGTGCGCCTGCACCCCAAGGCCCCGGCGATGAGCCTTCGGGTGATGTTGGCCGGAGACGACGAGGGGCGCCTCGTGGGCCTCAAGGTGCGGGCCCTGGTGGATCTGGGCGGCCGCCCGATGCAGGCTGAGGCGCTGGTCGCGCGGATCGCCGAGCACATGACCGGCGCCTACCGGCTGCCCCACGTCGAGGTCGAGGTGCAGGGCGTCATCACCGACAACCCCTCGGCGGGGCTCGTGCGCGGCGCGGGGCTCAGCGGGGCCTGTTTCGCCGTGGAGGGCGCCATCGACCAGCTCGCCGCGCGCCTCGGCCTAGACCCCGTCACCCTGCGGGCGCGCTCGGCGCTGCGGGCGGGGGACGCCTTCGGGGAGGGCGCGCTCTCCGAAGATCCCGGCGTCGAGGACCTGCTGACCACCTTGGCCCCCAAGGTGGAGGCCGCCCGCGCCGCCGGCGTGAAGGTCGGCGTCGCCTTGGCCGTGGCCCGCCAAGACGGCCGCGCCGCCCGCGTTCGTTTAGAGCCCCGGGACGACGGCCGGGTGAGCCTGCGGGTGAACGTCGGCGAGGGCGGCCAAGGGCTGCACACCGCCTTGGTGGCCGCCGCCGCCGCCGCGTCGAACCTCTCCCCCGACACCTTCGAGGTGCTCGCCGACCTGGGCGGCCACGGCGCCGGGGACGAGGCCCTGCTGAGGGCCGCCGCCGCCGCCGGGGCCAAGCTCAAGGCCAAGCCCCACGCCGCCGCCGAGGCGGAGCTCGCCGGAGACGGGGCCGTCCGCCTCAACGCCGTCGCGACGCTGGTGACCCTCGACGCCACGGGCAAGGTCCTCGCCGCCGAGAGCCTCGGCGCCATCGGCCCCGACGCCGCGCCGACGCTCAGCCTGGGCCAGCTCGAAGGCGGCCTGATGTGGGGCCTCGGCGCGGCTCTGGTCGAGGAGCTCCTGTGCGCGGAGGGCCTGCCCGACGTCCGCATCCGCAACATGGGCCTGTTGAAGGCCCCGCTCACCCCGCCGCTCACCGGCGTTCTGGTGCCTTTGGTGGGCGGCGGCCCCCGGTCGTTGGGTGAGGTGGCGAGCCTCGCCGTGGCCCCGGCCGTGGCGGCGGCCTTGGCCCTGGTCGAGGGCAAGGCCCGGACGAGCCTGCCGATGCGTGACAACGAGGCGGCCTGGGGGGTCGGCGCCAAGCGTCCCCGGGGCGGGGCGGCGGCGGCCCCGACGACGGGCGCCTGATGGACCACCCCATCGACCGCGCCTTCGCCTTCTGGGGCAAGCTCTGCGCGAAGCGCCCTTGGGCCGTGCTCAGCCTGGGCCTGCTGCTCACCTTAGGGTTTGGCTGGAGCGCCTCGGGCCTACGCTCGGATCTCAGCTTCATCGGCATCTTGGACGAGGACGACCCGGCGATGGCCCGGCTCGCCGAGGTCACCGCGAAGTTCGGCGCGGCCTCGTCTGTGTTTGTGGTGATCACCGGCGGCTTGGAGGACGAGCGCCGGGCGGCGGCGGAGGAGGTCGAGACGGCGCTGCAGGGCCACCCGCTCGTGAGCGACGCCCGCGCCCAGCTCGACCCCACGCTGCTCAGCCGCTACGCGCTCATGGGACTGGACGATGAGGGCTTCGCCGCCGTGGAGCGGGGCCTCACCAAGGCCGAGCCCACCCTGGCCCGGGCGGCGGAGGTGGGCGGGGTCGTCGGCCTCGTCACGGCGATGCACGAGGCCCTGGTCTTGCGCGGCGGGCCACGGCCCCCGCCGGAGGAGGTCGCCGCCGCGCTCAAGGGCATGGCGGGCCTCACCCGCTGGATCGCCGAGCCCACCGAGGCCACCGGTCGGGAGGCCGCGAGCGGCCTCTTGGGCGGCCGAGGCCCCGCCCCGGGCGCGGGGGTGGGCAGCTTGCCCCTGCGCGACGGCTTCTTCGCCGCGCCGGACGGCTCGGTCTACGCCGTGGACGTGCGCACACGCCTGGACCCGCTCACGAGCGAGGTCGGCTCAGACAAGTTCGGCGAGCTAGAGGCCGCCATCGACCCCATCCGCGCCGCCCACCCCAAGCTCAGCGTGCGCACCGCCGGCCTGATGCCCGGCAGCCACCAAGACCAGCAGAACGTTCTGAGCAAGGTGCAGCCGCTCTCGACGCTCACCTTGGTGCTCGTGCTCCTGTGTCTGTTGATGTTTGACCGCAAGCCCATCACCCCGATCCTCGTCGGCATGGCGCTCTTGGTGAGCCTCGTGTGGACCTTGGGCCTCGTCCGTGTGGTGTTCGGCGTGGCCTCGGTCATGGTGAGCGCGTTCGGCATGATGCTCTTCGGCCTGGGCATCGACTACGCCGCCCACCTCATCGCCCGCTACAACGACGAGCGCGCCCAGGCGCACAGCCCCGAGCAGGCCCTCGTCACCACCCTGGGCCGGGCCGGGCGCGGCGTGGCCGTGGGCGCCTTGACCACCTCCATCGCCTTCGCCTTGATGGCGCTCACCGACTTTAAGGCGGCGGTGCAGCTCGGCATCACCGCGGCCTTGGGCCTGGTCTCCGCCGCGGCCATCATGCTCTTGTTTTTGCCCGCGGGCCTGATGTTGGGCGAGGGCAAGATCCCCCGCAAGGTCGTCTCGGCGCGGCTGGGCTGGATCGACGCCTTGGTGCGGGGCAGCATCTCGCGTCCGAGGCTCACCGTCGGGCTCTGGGGCGCCGTGGTGCTCAGCGCCGCCCTGCTCACCCCACGCTTTCGTTTAGAGACCAACCTGGAGTCGCTGATCACCCAAGACCTCCCGGCCTTGGCCGCGGCGAAAGACCTCAGCCGGGCCTTCGGGGGCTCCGCCGAGGCCATCTACTCCGTGAGCCCCACCGTCGAGGAGTCCCGGGCCCGGGGCGAGGCCTTCCTGGCCCTGCCCGGCGTGGCGCGGGTAGACGGCGTGTTTCAGCTCATCCCCCCCGACGCCCAGGCGCGGGTCGAACGAAACAAGGCGCTCTTGCCCCTGCTGGAGCGCCTCAAGGCCCCCGAGCCCAGCCCCGGCGGCCCCGACCTGGAGCGGCTCTACGTCGAGCTCGACAGCCTCGGCCTCGCCGCCAGCCGCATCGCCTTAGAGTCCCGCCTCATCGGCGCCGCCCCCGTGGAGGTCGCCGCCCGAGAGCTGAAGGCGGCGGTCGAAGACGCCAAAAAGTCCCTCCCCAAGCAGGCCCCCGGGGCCTTGGCGGAGGGGGAGCGCGCCCTGTTCGGGGCGATGAACGAGCTGCTCGACGGCGCCCGCTTCTGCGCCTCCTTGACCCAGTTCACCCCGGCGGAGCTGCCCCAGGCCCTGCAAGACCGCTACAGCCGGGGCGGCGAGCTCCTCACCCTGGTGTTCCCCAAAGATTACCGCATCCAGTTCGACACCTTGGCCGAGTTCAAGCGCCAGGTGCACAGCGTCGATCCCGAGGCCACAGGCGCGCTGTTCGTGATGGATCAGCTCCTCGTCGGCGGCCTCGACCGTCTGCCCATGGCCGTAGCGGCGATCCTGCTCGCCCTGGTGATCGTGCTGCTCTTGGACCTGCGCTCCGTGCGAAAGGTCGCCCTGGCCATGACGCCGCTCATCGGCGGCTGCGCCTTGGCCGTGGCCGTGCTCCTCGCGCTGAACATTCCGGCGTCTGTGCTGATGTTGGCGGGCTTCCCCCTCTTGTTCGGCATCGGCGTAGACGACGGCGTCCACATCCTGCACCGCTGGGACGAGGGCGCCCCCGACATCGCCGAGAGCGTCTCCTCCACCGGCCGGGCGATCTTCTTCACCTCGTTCACCACGGCCATCGGCTTCTCGATCCTCTTCCTCATCAACCACAACGGCCTCTCCAGCCTCGCCCTGCTGGTGAACCTGGGCGTGATGGCCTGCTTCTTGAGCTCCGTGACCCTGCTCCCGGCCCTGGCGTCGTTGACCGAGGCCAAGCGCCCGGCGGCGACGGGGACGTGAGCCCCTGGCTGCTCGTCGGCGCGATGCGGGTGGACCAAGCCCAGCGGCGATGTGTCGAGGCGTGGTCGCCGATGCGGGTGAACGAACCACAGAGGCCAGACACAGAGACGTGGTCGCCGATGCGGGTGAACGAACCACAGAGAACGAGAGAATCGCCCCACAATGGCCCTGCGGCCTGTTTTGAGGCACTTTCCGGCGCCCCGCGGCGCCCGCTTGGGCCCCAACGGGGCACAGGTGGCACAGGCCTGCATGGTGATTCCGGCAGGCTGTTGTCTGTGTTTTTTGTGCGAGCCCAGCCAGCCTTCCTTCTACGGACTACAGTCATTCGCGCATGACCATGACGGCGCGCAGCGCCTCAAGCGACCGCCCACCGATGCGACCGCGATCTCTCGTGAGGCCGCCTATCTCAAGGCGAGCGTGGATCAGATCGCCGAACTGCTCTTGATGGCGTTCATCGCGGCCCGGCCTCAGCAGTGCAGGCGGATCGCGGTCATCGCGCGGACGCCCTGCTCCACATTGTCGAGCACGCCGTTTTGGCAGCGGCCACTCGGTCACCCAAGTAGACCGAGGCAAAGGTGCAGGCACTCTACGTGCAGCGCCTCGCCCAGCAGGCGCTCGCCCAACAGCTCACCGAAGGGACGGCGCTAAACGCTGCGTAGACTCAAGGCTAGGCGAGTCCAATGCTCACCACCGCCATCACGAGCGGCAGCCCCACCTTGGGTGCGCCGCGCCATGAGCCTGACCCGCCCTCCCGCCCGGTGAGGGTCTTCGGCGGCGGCCCTGTCCACCCATGAGGTCGCCGCGCGTCTGGGTGGGGAGGAGCCCCCATGAACACCCCGCCAGCTCGCCAGGTCACCCTTGCCGTTCCTTGGGCGCTCACGCCCGATGACACGCTGATTCAGCCCGATGACTACGTCACTGGCACCTCAATCCGCTGTCCTGGTTGTCTCAAAGAGCTGCGAGCGCGCGGCGGGCCAGAGACGCGGGTCCAGCGGCACTTCGCCCATCCGCCGGACTCGTTCTGCTCGCCAGAGACGATCCTTCACAAGGCCGCGAAACGGCAGATCTTGCTGACCCTTCAGCGCTGGCTGGAGCGAAAAGGGCCTGCGGTGGAGGTGCAGTCGGTCTGTCCCGAGCCCCGCTGCGGGAGATCGTTCTTGCATCCGTTCAAGCCCCCAGCCGAGCAGGTGGTTGAGGAGCACCGGCTGCCGAGCGGTCGAGTCGCCGACGTGGCCGTGCTCCGTGACGGCGTGGCCATCGCCATCGTCGAGATCTTCGCGACACACGCCGTAGACGACCAGAAGGCCGTAGATCTTGGCGGCCTACCTTGCGCTGAGCTTGACGCAGAGGCCGCGCTTCGGAGCCCGCTGCTGTGGGATCCGAACCCCAAGCGGCGCAAACACCCCCACTGCCCAGACTGCGCGCGGCTTCATAAGGTCAATCAGGAGGGCCACCTCCCACCTTGGATCACCGAGCTTCGGGGCGACGAGGACCGCAACGTCGTCCTCCGCCGCGTGGGCCAGGAGCTTTGTGTTGAGATGCGCTGGCGCTCCGAGGGGCTGGGCGTTCGGGAGACCGACTATTGTGTTCGGATCGCGCGCCTCAACCACGAGGTGACCCGCGTCGACTGGGAGAAGCGGGGCCAAGATCGACGCCGATGGGTAGACCAGCAGGCCGACCGCTTCCCCAAGCTGCCCGACTTTGTGAGGGTCTATTGGGCCGTTGAGGCGGCGTTGAAGGTTCACGGAGGAGAGTGGGTGACGCCTCCGCCGACGCCGTGGACCGGCCACCATGACGACACGACGCCCCCCGAGACAGACGAGTCACGCTGGGCGAGGCTCCGGCGCGTGGCCGCGCGCACCGGCCAGACGCTCCCCGAGGGGCGGCAGTCACCGTACTGGGCGGAGACAGGCCGATGTTTCCGCGACACCTGCGGCGAAGAGATGATCCTCTACACCTGGCGCGGCCACACATGGATGACCGAGACCCCGCCGCCCGAGCCTCGCCCGAGCTCCCTGCAGCTCCGCTCGTCCAAGTGGGCCGGGGGCGACTATTGGGCAAACACCTGCCCGACCTGCGGCGCCTTGCAGGGCGAGAACTTCGTCTATGAGCCCGAGGGGCCGCTCCCAGAGAGGTTCGCCCGGCGACCCAAGGGGCTCCCATTCTGACATCCGTCGCTCAGCGAACCACCTGCACAGGGATCTTGAGCTGCTTACACAGCTTGCGGACCTGCTTCGTGGCGGAGTGACTGTTCCATCGGGTGAGGATCACGACGAGGTCAATCACGCCCGCCCGGAGGGCGCTTAGGAGACGCCGCTGCTCGCCGTTGCCCCCGTCATGGGGGGACTGAAACACGGTGATCTCTCCCAGGCCCGCCAAGCGCTCCGCGTTACGCCCATCTCCCCCCATCAGCGCCACCCGGCGCGGCGGCTGCGCGCTCACCATGTGTACCTCCCGCCGCGACCCTCAAACTTATGCGGCACAAACCCCACCTGCGTCAGCGTCGCGGCCACACCAAACGTCACGATGGGGTCGCTGTAGACGTGGGCCCCGGTGGCGTTCCCGAAGAAGCGCCCGGCGGGGTCGATCATCGCGTAGGAGCCCCGCATCGTGTCATTGTCCTCCACCACCGGGGCGAGGCCCTCGGCGCGCAGAGGCTCGTGACGCCGCACAAAGCCCTCAAAGGCCTCAGCGGAGATCAGCAGCGGCTCAACGGCGCCGTCGTTCTGCCCCAACATCGGCAGCACCTGAAACACCTTCCACCGCTCCGGCGCGATCTGACGCACCAGCCCGCTGAGGTCCTCCTCAGCGTTCAGCGTGGTGACCACGGTGTTGAGCTTCACCCGCACCCCAGACGCCCGGCACAGCTCCGCGAGTCGAATCGACTGGGCGACATGCTGACCGCGGCTGCGCCCCAAGGCCACCTCGACGTCCTCCCGCGCCGAGTCCACAGAGAGCCCGGCCCAGTCCAAGACCGCCGCGTGGTCTCGCAAGAGGCGCTCCAGGCGGGCGCCGTTGGTGACGACGCTCGTGACGAGGCCGAGGCCGTGGGCGTGACGCAGGAGCGCGCCGAGCTGGGGGTACAGCGTGGGCTCACCCCCGGCGAAGTTGAGCTTCTCCGCGCCCGCGGCGTGAAGGAGGTCGATGGTCTTCATGGCCTCGGCGAGCGAGAGCTGGCCGGTGACGTCGCGGAACGTCGCGAAGCAGAAGCGGCAGCGGGCGTTGCAGTGGCGGTTGATGTGAAAGTTGACGGCGGGGGGGAGCAGGCTCATGGGGGGCACCTCTGAGGGCCTGGACGTGTGACGCCACTCCCGACGGACAGCGCGGGCTCATGTCTCCGCCTTCACGCGCGCCTGGGGCTCGTGAGGAGCGCCCGCGGGCTCGGCCCGGCGGTCTACGAAATCGCAGACAAGGGGCGTATGATCGGTTATCCGAGCCTAATCCACGGAGGTCCGATGAAAACTCTGGCTGATTTTCTGAGCGAGTACGAGCGGGTGCAGACCAACGGCTACAATTGGGAGGTCCTGGACAAGACGCTCTTTGAGCTCTGTAAGCAAATCCCTGCTCACACCGACGCCAAGCAGATCGTCGCGAAGGTGGGCCTGGTGAACCGGGCCTACCGCGCGAACCTCCAGATGGGGACACAAGACGCTGAGTGGAAGCTCGCGCAGCACCTCAAGAACAGCAACATTGACGAGCATCTGACCAAGCTGCGGAGCCTCGCTTCGTTTGATGAGTCCACCGCCCCCGTCGTGCTACAGGCACACCACCGCCTCGTCGAGCTGTGCAAAGAGGTCACCGGCCGTTGGGCGTTGTCCTTTGCCTCGAAGTACCTCAGCTTTCATGTGCCCCACGTCGTCCCGATCTTCGATTCGTACTCCTATGCCGAGGGGTGGAAATACGCCCGCGGCAGCGTCGCTTCGCCTCTGCCCGGCAAAGCGGCGGAGGACTATCGGTGGCACACGGCGTCCGTGCTGTTCTTGGCGAACCATCTCCGGAAGCAAGGGATAGAGCCCGACGTCAAGCTCATCGACGTTGTGCTCTACGGGCAGGCCGGCGGTGAGGGGTAAACGTGTGTCCCTGATGCGCCCGGCGCGGCGCCGCGTGTCCACCACCCCGACCCAGCCCAACCCCAGCGGCCAAGGCAGCGTTGGGAGGTCTCGCAGCGAGCGTTCGCCTGGGCTCGCCGACCCGCGGCGACCGTTGCGGGACTCACCCCAGCGCCTCTGGCCACCACGCCTGCCTCAGCGCGGGTGCGCGGAGAAGCGGCCGCCTCGTAGCGGGCTCCTCACGAGGACTCCCTCGTGAGGAGCCCGCGCTCCCCTGGCCCCGAGCACGGTGCCGTCAGGGCCCGCAGAGCTGCCGCCGCGCCCATGCTGCGCTCCGCCATGATAAGCTCGGCCCGCCTGACCCCACCGGAGCAGATCGGATGTTCTTGCCGTTGAGCGCCGCCGGATGAGCGCGCGACCGCCTCAGGCGATCGACCACCCCCGCCTCCTCCGCGCCCGCCTCGTCGTCGCCCGCGCCGGGGAGATGGACCTCCTCGGCTGGTGGAACACCAAGGGGGTGCTCGGCCCCCTCGGCCGTTTGGCGTACCCCCGCGGCTTCCCGCGCACCGCGCCCTTCGCCCAGGCCCGCGTCGTGTTCGCCGTCGCCCGCGCCCGCGCCCGCGAGCTGTGGAGCCCGCCGGGCTGCGCGACGCTGTGGAACCTCCCCCCCGAGGTCGAGGACGCCTTTGAGGACCACTGGCAGTCTTGGGCCGACGCGCCGGAGGTCTGGTCCCCGGTCTTTGACCTGTTGACCCGCGCCAAGGGCGACCTGCTGGACGAGCTCCGCGCCGTAGACGCCATCACCCCCGCCCAGGCTGAGGAGGCGCGGGAGCTTCGCCGCGCCGTGGATGGTCGCGCGGTGCTCTTGCCCGGCGTGCGCGCCATCAACGACGACACCCTCGCCCTGCTCGCGGCGGGCTTCTTTCGCGGCGAGAAGGGCGCTTTGGCCATCCCCTACGCCCGGCTGGAGTCCTGATGGCGGCGGGCCGCGCCCAGGTGGTGTCGTCGTTTCTGGTGGTCAAGGGCGCCCAGCTTGAGGCGACCTACCGGGCGTTCACGCATTGGGATCTGGGCCGCTCCAAGAAGGAGAACCTCGACCACCTCAAGGAGCGTGACCCCGTCGGCGTGAGCTCTGCGAAGTGGTGGATCGATCTGGCCAAGACCATCAACCGCCGCTTCGACACCGAGGGCCGCGACCGCATCCTCGTCGAGCTCGCCCAGGCCGGGCAACCGATGGACATCTGGCGGTCGATCGTGCTCTGGCACATGACCCGAGACGAGTTTCTGGTGCGGGACTTCTTCTCGGGTTGGCTGGCCGACCAGCACGCCGCGGGCACCTGGCGCCTGCGGGTGGCCGACGTTGAGCCCTACCTGAACACCCTCCACGGCCGCCCCGGCGTCGTGATCAAGGAGGCCTGGGCGCCGTCCACGACCACCCGCGTGGCCTCGGGCCTGCTGAGCATGGCGGTGGACTTCGGCCTGATGACCGGCTCCATGACGCGGGAGTTTGTGTCGGTGTACCTGCCCGACGCCGCGCTCCTCTACCTGCTCCACGCCGCCAACGAGGCCGAGCCCAACCCGCACCGGCTGGTTCACGCCGTAGACTGGCGCATGTTCTTGATGGGCCCCGGCGACGTTCAGCGTGAGCTGTTTCGCCTCCACCAGCAGGGGCGCCTGCGCTATGAGGTGGCCGGCAGCGTGGCGGAGCTGCGGCTGCCGTACCCCACCGCCGCCGACTACGCCCACGCGGAGCTGATGGCATGAACCCTTGGCGAGACGACCTCCGCACCAAGCTTGAGCCGATCCTTCGGGAGCGCGACGCGGCCCGCCAGCTCTGCGTCAAGAGCGGCTACCACGACCTGCCCTATGGCATCCTCGTGTACCCGCCTGAGCAGGAGTTCGCGCTGCGTCGGGAGCTCACGCTCTTACGCACTCGGCTTCATCAGGCAGGAAAACACGTCACGACCATCTCTCTGGCCGAGTGTATGACGACGGCGCTGGCCGCCGAGGGCCTCGACGCCGCCGAGCTCGCCGAGGCCGAGCGCGGCTCAAGCCTGCCCCTGGCCATCGAGACGGTGTTCGCGGTCCTCTCCAGCTACTGGCCCCTGGATGAGCTCGTCGCCGAGCGATTGCCCCCCGACGCCGACCCCGAGCGCGACGTGGTGTTCCTTGTTCGCGCGGGCGCTTTGTACCCGCTCTACCGCACCTACGCGCTCTTGGAGCAGCTCAAGGGGCGGGTGAGCGTGCCGACCGTCTTGATGTACCCCGGCGACCGGAGGGGCCCCAAGGGGCTCTCGTTCATGGGCGTCGCCGCCCCCGAGCACAACTATCGCCCGTGGATTGTTGAATGACCTTGACCACAAGCACCATCGGATCCCTCTTCGCGAACGACGTCAACGACCGCATCGAGGAGGTCATCAAGGTCGATGACTCCGACGCGGCGCGTGTGCGGGAGGAGCTCGGCCACTACGTCGTCACCACGTCGATCAAGAAGCAGCAGACTGCCGTGTTTGAGGCCTACATGGAGGCGCTGCGCAGGCCCCACGAAGGAACAGCGGTGTGGATCTCCGGCTTCTTCGGCTCGGGCAAGTCGAGCTTCGCGAAGATGCTCGGCGTCGCCATCGAGAACCGCGCCTTGGACGGCGCCCA
>JAKLKE010000022.1:0-20323 GCA_023150775.1 Myxococcota bacterium | reverse complement strand
CCAGGCCGGGCCGCTCCTCAGCCAGCGCATCGACGACACCCAAGCCACGGTGCTGCTGCGCCAGATCAACGAGCAGGCGCCCACCGAGGCCGTGATCTTCGACGTGTCCACCGACAAGGGCATCCGCGCCGGCAACCAGTCAATCACCGAGATCATGTACCGGCTGTTCCTCCAGAAGCTCGGCTACGCCCGTGAGCTCGACTTAGCGGAGCTGGAGATCACGCTGGAGGCCGAGGGCCGCCTTGAGGCCTTCGTGGCGCGCTACTCGGCGCTGCACAGCAAAGAATGGGAGCGCGACAAGGGGCTCCCCGCCGTGGCGATGGGCCGCGCCTCGGCGGTGATGCACGCCTTGGAGCCCCAGACCTACAACGCCCCGGACTCTTGGGTGCGCGGCATCAAAGGGCGCGGCGACATCACCCCGGCCATGCTCGCCGACCGCTGTCTCGATCTGCTCAAGCGGCGCCGCCCTGAGAAACGAAACCTCCTGTTTGTGATCGACGAGGTCGGGCAGTACGTCGCCCGCGACCGAAGCAAACTAGAGGACCTGCGCGCCGTGGTCGAGCGCCTCGGCCAGCGCGGCGCGGGCAAGATCTGGGTGATGGTGACCTCACAGGAGGCGCTCAACGAGCTTCTCGGCGGCCTTGACGGCACCCAAATTGAGCTGCCCAAGGTCAAGGACCGCTTCCCCCTGCAGGTTCACCTAGAGCCGTCGGACATCTCCGAGGTCACCAGCCGCCGCGTGCTCGCCAAGAACGCCGAGGGGGAGCGCACCCTCCGGGCGCTGTACGACGCCCACCGCGCTCGGCTTGGCACCCACACGCGGGTGTACGCACCACACCTCAAGCTCCCCGAGCTCACCGCCGAGCGCTTCATCGATCTTTACCCGCTCCTGCCCTACCAGATCGACCTGATCATCAACATCGTCTCCGGCCTGCGCACCCAAGGCGGGGCGAGCGCACACGTCGGCGGCGCCAACCGCACCATCATCAAGCTCGCCCAGCAGCTCCTCATCCACCATGATGTGTGCCTCGCCGAGAAGCCCGTGGGCACCCTGGCGACCATCGACCGCGTCTACGACCTCATCGCGGGCAACATCACCAGCGACATACGCAAGAAGATCGACCAGATCGGCCGCGACGTGCCGCACAAGCTCGCCCAGCCCGTCGCCAAGGCCGTGTGCCTATTGCAGTACGAGGCGCGGATCCCCCGCACGCCGGAGAACATCGCCGCCGCGCTGCACCCCACCATCGGCGCCGACTCCCAGCTCGCCGAGGTAAAAGCCGCCCTCGAAGCGCTCGTGGCCGCCCGCGCCGTGCGCCTGGGCCAAGACGGCTACCGCATCCCGACGCCCGCTGAAGACAATTGGGAGGAGGAGCGCGCCAGCATCGCCCCCAAGCCCGCCGACGACGCGCGGGTTCACCAAGAGATCATCACCGGCCTCTGGGAGCGCCAGCCCTCCCACGCGCTCCTCGGCGTGAAGCCGTTCAAGGCGGGCCTGCTCTTGAACAGCCGCCTGCTCGTCGAGGGGGATCTTAAGGTCCACGTCACCCTGGCCAGCTCGGAGAAGGAGCACGAGGAGCTGCGTGAGTCCTGGCGCCAGCGCAGCCGCGTTGAGAAGAACGAGCTGTTCTGGGTGGCGCGCATCGACCACGAGGTGCGCCGCGCCACCGACGAGGTGTTCCGCAGCGCCGAGCTCCTCGCGCGGAAGGAGCGCACCGCCACCCGCGACGAGACGACGCTGGTGGCTGAGGAGAAGCGCCGCAAGCAGCGCGCCCAAGAAGACCTAAAGCGCCATCTGCGCGAGGCCCTGCTCAGCGGCGTCGTGTACTTCCGGGGCAACGACCGCAGCCCCGAGCTTCACTCCGGAGACATCGACAAGGCCGTCTCTGGCGTGCTGGCCAAGGCGCTGCCCGAGGTCTTCGACCGCTTCGCCGAGGCCGCCGCCAAGGTCAGCCCCAAAGACCTCGACGCGCTCCTCTCCACCGAGAACCTGCGCGGCCTGCCCGCGGTGTTCTCTCAGCTTCACCTCGTCTTAGAGGCCCACGGCAAGCCTACATTCCGCACAGAGAGCGGCCCCTTGGCCGAGGTGCTCGCGCGCATCGTCAACAAGGCCTCTTACGGTGAGCTCGTCAGCGGCCGGGCCCTGGCCGACACCTTCGGCGCCGAGCCCTTCGGCTGGGATCTCGACGTGGTGCGCCTCTTCGTCGCCAGCCTCCTGCGCGCGGGCAAGATCGAGGCCGTCTCCAAGAGCCAGGTCATCGACAACGCGCTCTCTCTCGACGCCAAGACCACGCTCACGAACAACAACCTGTTCAAGCAGGCCACGTTTCGGCCCAAGGTGGGCCTCGACTTCGCTGAGGTGGTGAAGGCCGCCGGGCACTTCTCCGAGGTGTTCGGCAAAGAGATCGCTGAGCTTGAGCAAGGCGTGGTGGGCCGGGCGATCCGCGACGAGGTGCCCCGCCACGAGGAGCTGATGCAGGCGGTGTTCACCCTGCTCGCCACCCACCGCCTCCCCGGCCAAGGCGTGCTATCCGACGCCCTGGATCAAGCGCGGGTGATCCGCCTCGGCAGCGACGACAACGCCATCCTCAGCTTCAACACCAGCTACGACAAGCTCAAGAGCGGCATCCGCCGCGGCGCCGAGCTGGAGGCCGCGCTCACCCCGCCCCGCCTCTTGGACCTCGACCGCGCCCGCGACGCGCTGGACCGCCAGTGGCCGTTCTTGCAGGCCGAGGCTGAGCTTCCCCCGGCGCTCTCCGAGGCGGCGACGCGGCTCGGCGAGCTGCTCAAGCGCGAGACCTTCTTCCGAGAGCTGCCGTCCATCGACGAGCACACCCGCGCGCTCACCCAGGCCTACGCCGCGCGGCTTGACGCCGCCATCACCGCCCGCCGCGCCGCCTATCGGGCCGCGCTGAGCGCCCTGCACACCACCGCCGAGTGGTCCCAGCTCAACGACGCCCAGCGCCGCAAGGTGGAGGCGCCGCTTCTGGGCCCCGCCCAAGACACGCCGTCAAACCACGCGCCCATCCCCCAGCTCCGCGCCGAGACCGAGGCCGCGGCGACGCGCCTTCACGCGGCGATCTCCGAGATGCGGCGCATGATCGACGGCGACCGTGTGGTGCAGGTGCGAATCGGCGCCTTCTTCGCGGGCGGCATCGAGACGCCAGAGCAGCTTGACGCGGCGATGTTGGCCCTGCGCGACGAGTGTGAGCGGCTCATCGGCGAGGGCAAGAAGGTGTGGGTGCTGGGATGATGGATCTGCGAGAGCTGCTCTTGCGTGAGAGCGAGCAGGTGGAGTGGAAAGAGAACGTCGCTGACATCAACGACGTCGTGCGCACGCTCGTCGCGTTCACCAACGACCTGCCCAACCTCGGCGGCGGGCGTGTGGTCTGCGGCGCCAAAGAGGGCAAAGACGCTTACGGCTTCCCCTCGGTCACCCTCACCGGCCTGACCGCCGCCCGGCTCAAGGAGGTGCGTGGGCAGGTGGTGGCGCGCTGTCAGGCGAACGTGTCGCCGTCCATCGCCCCCAGCGTCGAGGAGCTGCCCACGGACGACCCCGCCCGGCGGGTGCTCGTGTTCACCGCCGTCGCCACGGGGCGGGCCCACAGCTTTCGCGACGGCGACAAGACCGCCTACTGGGTGCGCATCGACCACCAGACCAAAGAGGCCCGAAACGGCGTGCTCCTGCGCCTGCTCGCCGCCCGCGGGGAGCTAGAGCCTTGGGACCGCCGCCTCGCCCCGGGCGCCACCGTAGACGACCTCGACCTGCTCGCCCTGCGCGACACGCTCGTGAAGATGGGCGTGTGGGACCCAGCCCGCCCCATCGACCACTGGCTCGACCCGGCGGTGAACATCTCGACCTTTATGCCGCCGCTGTGTGGTCGTGAGCCCCTCACCGGCGTCGTTCGGCCCAGAAACTTCGCCGTCTTGTTGTTCGGCCGCGCGCCCCAGCGCTTCATCCCCGGGGCCATCTCGTCCTTCTCGCTCTACCCCGGCGTAGACCGCGCCGAGCCCACCAGCGAGCGGGCGCTGTTGGACGGCACGATCTTGCACCAGGCCCGGCAGCTCATCGATCGCCTCAACGTCGAGGCCGTCAGCGTGACCGACAAGTCCTCCGGCGGCGCCGAGAACCTCGTGAAGTACCCCGTGCGGGCGCTGCAAGAGGCGGTGATCAACGCCCTGGTTCACCGCGACTACACCACGCCCGACCCGGTGCGGGTGGTGGCTTACGCCGACCGTGTCGACATCTGGTCCCCCGGCGGCCTCGACCACCGCGTCGACCGCGAGCGCTTCTTGCGTGGTGACGTCCGCCCCGTGTGGCGAAACCAGGCCCTCGCTTGGGTGTTCATCAAGCTCCAGCTCGCCCAGAGCGAAGGCCAAGGGCTGCCCACCATCCAGGCGAGCCTCAAGAACGAGGGCTCTCCCCCGGCGCGGTTTGAGGCGACCGACGACAGCGTCGCCTGCGTCTTGCCCGCGCACCCCCGCCACGCCCGCGTGCGGGAGCTCCTCCGGGTAGAAGAGGACGTCGTGCACGGGCGCATCGCCCAGGCGCTGACCACGCTGGAGACCCTGCTCGCCGACGACCCCTACAACTTCCGCACCGTGTCGTTGTTGGCCGAGGTCTCGCGGTCTATCCGCGACACCGCCCCCGTGCTGCGCTTCTTGACCCGCCACCGCGACGGGCTGAGCCGCCTGCCCGCCGCCGCCCAGCTCGCCCTGGCCGACGCCTTGCTCACCGCCCAGACCCGCCCCCAGTCCGTCGAGCGAGATCTGGCGCGTGAGCTGCTCCTCTACGCCCGCCACGCCCACAAAGACCTCGTCGACGTGCGCCGCTACGTCATCAACCTCTTGGTGCTCCAAGAGGTGCAGGCAGCGCTGGAGGCTCTACAAGACGCCATCCGTGAGCACCCCGCCTGGGGCGACGACCCGGCCCTGCTGCAGCTCCGTGGCCGCGCCTGGCTCCAGCGCGCGAAGCAGGCCGGAGAGACCCTGCGCACCCCCGGCTTGCCCGGCCGAATCCGCGAGAGCGCCCGCAGAGCCTTCCGTGAGGACGCCGACGCCGCCGAGCGTGACCTCCTCGCCGCCCTGAACCACGGCGCCACCAGCGTCATCCGCGAGCACGCCGAAGCCGACCTCCACTTCTTACAGCGCCTCCGCCAGAAGGTCCGCTGATGGACAAAGACACCCGCTCCCTCCTCCAGCGCGCCACCCAGGCCGCCCGCCGCACCTTAGAGGACGAGCTCCGCGCCCAGCTTGAGGGCGTGTACGACATCCGCCCCGACGGCACCGTCGCCGCCGAGGCCGGGCGCCACCTCAACGAGGACGGCGTGGCCCTGCGGGTGCGCGCCAAGCTCGTCGCCGCCGTCGAGCACCACCGCGCCTCGGGGCGCCGACCCGCCGAGGCCGTGGCCGCGCTCTCGCGGGAGTGCGCCTTCACCACCCTCAACCGCCTCGTGGCCCTCAAGATGCTGGAGGCGAGAGGCATCGTGCAGCCCTGCGTGAGCCAGGGCCCGCTCTCCAGCGGCTTCAAGGAGTTCTGTGGCCTCGCGCCGGGCCTCGTGGACCTCCCCGACCAGGGCTATCGCCTCTACCTCGACAGCCTGTTTGACGAGATCGGCCGTGAGGTGCGGGTGCTGTTTGACCGCCGCGACCCGGCGAGCCTGTTGTGGCCCCGCAAGACGGCCCTGGATGAGCTGCTGGGCCTGCTCAACGACCCGGCCCTGGCGGGGGTGTGGGGCGAAGACGAGACCATCGGCTGGGTGTACCAATACTTCAACGGCGAGGACGAGCGCCGCCAGATGCGCGCCGAGTCCCAGGCCCCGCGCAACAGCCGCGAGCTCGCCGTGCGAAACCAGTTCTTCACCCCCCGCTACGTCGTCGAGTTCCTCACCGACAACACCCTCGGGCGCACCTGGGTCGAGCAGCGCCGGGGCGACACCCGCCTCACCGAGACCTGCCGCTACCTCGTGCGACGCCCCGGCGAGGGGTTTGGGGCCTCGGGCGAGGCGCCCCAGAGTCCTGAGGTCGCACCTGCGGGCTCGCTCAAGGCGCCCCAGAGTCCTGAGGTCGCCTCCACGCCCCCCGCCCCCGTCCGGGCGAAGAAGGACCCCCGCGACCTGCGGGTGCTCGACCCCGCCTGCGGCTCGGGCCACTTCTTGCTCTACAGCTTCGACCTGCTGCTGGTGATCTACGAGGAGGCCTGGGCCGACGCCGACTCCCCCAAGAGCGAGGCCACCGGACACACGCTGAGCGCCGACTACCCCAGCCTCGCCGCCCTGCGCCGGGCGCTGCCGGGCCTCGTGCTGCGCCACAACCTCTACGGCGTGGACATCGACCCCCGCGCGGCCCAGATCGCCGCCTTCGCGCTGTGGATGCGGGCGCAGCGGGCGTGGAAGGCGTTCGGGCTCAAGCGCGCCGAGCGGCCCCTGGTGACCCGCACCAACGTCGTCGTGGCCGAGCCCATGCCCGGCGAGCCCGACCTGCTCAACGAGCTGTGCCAACGCCTGGACAAGCCCGTGGCCGACATCGTGCGCGCGGTGTTCGCCGAGATGAAGCTCGCGGGCGAGGCCGGGATGTTGTTGCGCGTCGAGGACACCGTGCGGCGGGGGGTCGAGCGCCTCACCGAGCTCGGCGGCCTGTACGCCGACCAAGACGCCCGGCGCTGGGAGAATCTGGAGGCCAAGGTGTACGCCGCCCTGCGGACTTACGCCGAGAGCGTCGGCGGCGTGGGCTACCGGCGGCGGCTGTTCGCCGACGACGCGGCCCAAGGCTTCGCGTTCATCGAGCTGTGTCGGCAGACCTACGACGTGGTGCTGATGAACCCGCCCTTTGGCGGCAGCGCCTCGGCGTTTAAGGACCGCCTGGCCGCGCTGTGGCCCCGCTCCAAACAAGACGTGTACGCCGCGTTCGTGGAGCGGGGTGTGCGGGCGCTGCCCCCCGGCGGGTACTTGGGCGCGATCACCTCCCGCACGGGCTTCTTCCTCAAGTCGTTCCAGGCCTGGCGAGAGGAGGTCATCCTCAAAGACGCGCCGCCCAGCGTCGTGGCCGACCTCGGCGCGGGGGTGCTCGACAGCGCGATGGTGGAGACCGCCGCCTATTGCCTCCAGAGGAGCGCCCATGCCTGAGACGATCTTTCTTCGCCTGCTGGAGACGGAGGACAAAGCCGCGGGGCTCTTGGAGCTGGCGCGGCAGGCGGACTCGCGGGCGTATGAGGTGGACACGGCGGTGTTTAAGCAGGTGCCTGGGAGCCCGATGGCGTATTGGGTGCCAAACTCTCTCCTCACGATCGAAGAACAAGCAATGCCCCTCCATGCCCGTCGCGGGCTCGGCACGGATGATGATTTCAGGTTCATCCGTACCGCATGGGAGGTTCAGGGTTCAGCGTGGCCTCCCCTGGCAAAAGGCGGCACGTTCGCTAGGTATTTTGTTGATTTACATCTTCGAATCAAATGGCATCGAGGCGGAGATGAGCTGCGAGCGTTCGTGACGGCACGATGGGGCAACGCCGGTAAGCGGATCTACAACGAGGAGTACTATTTTCGGCCTGGGCTGACGTGGTCGCCTCGAACGACAAAGGATTTATCAGTTCGTGTTCTTCCCGAGGGCTGCATCATCGGTTCAAAGGGGCCCGCGCTGTTCGATCCTGCCGACCGCTTGCCCGAGCTTATGTCGTCCCTGGCCGTAGTGAATTCGTCAGTATTCTGTGCTGTCGTCGGCCTGCAGGTTGCTGCGGCAGACGCCGCTGCGAGATCGTACGAAGCGGGGATTCTTCAGAACGCGCCTGTCCCCGACCTCTCCCCCGACGATGAGGCGCTCCTCGCGGGCCTCGCCTTGACCTCCTGGTCCCTCAAACGTCGCCTGGACACGGTCAACGAGACGTCACACGCCCTGCTGCTCCCGGCGCTGCTGTCGGTCTCCGGCGCCTCACTCACCGAGCGGGCGGCCGCCTGGGCCCAGCACGCTGACGCCCTCGGACGCCGCCTGACCGAGCTTCAAGCGCAGATCGACGATCGGTGTTTTGTCCTGTATGGCATCAACGCCGAGGACCGCGCCGCCATCGAGCGCGGCTTCGGCGGCGGCGCGCCCCTCGACGACGCCCCCGAGGACGCGCTTGAGGACGAGGGCCCCGAGGGCGACGACGGCGACGTCCGCCGCCACGCCGCGGCGCTCGTCTCTTGGGCCCTCGGCGTCGCATTTGGCCGCTTTGACCTGCGCCTCGCCACGGGAGCGCGCCCGCTCCCCCCCGAGCCCGCGCCCTTCGACCCGCTCCCGGCCTGCTCGCCGGGGATGTTGACCGGGCCCGACGGCCTGCCCGTCGCCGCGCCGCCGCCGGGCTACCCCGTGGCCTTCCCCAGCGACGGCCTGCTCGTGGACGACCCCGGCGACCCCCGCGACCTCCTCGGCGCCGTCCGCCAGGTCTTCGCCGCGGTGTTCGGTGAGGCGGGCGACGAGCGGCTGGCCGAGGCCGTCGCGCTCCTCGACCCCCGCGCCGACGACCTCCGCCCCTGGCTGCGGTCCAGCTTCTTCGCCGAGCACATCCAGCGTTATTCCAAGTCCCGGCGGAAGGCCCCCATCTATTGGCGCCTCGGCACCCCCTCGGGCGCCTACAGCGTGTGGGTGTACCTGCACCGCGTCGGTCCCGACACCCTCCACGCCGCCCTGCGGGACCACGTCGCGCCCAAGCTCCGCTACGAGGAGGAGCACCTGGGCCGCCTCACCGCCGAGGCCGGGCCGACGCCGTCCACGGCCCAGCGCCGCGCCCTGGCCGCCCAAGAGGGCTTTGTGGAGGAGCTGCGGGTGTTTCGCGACGAGCTGGCGCGGGTAGCCCCCTTGTGGAGCCCCAACCTCGACGACGGCGTGGTGATCAACGCGAGCTTCTTACACCGGCTGTTCCAGCACACCCGGCCCTGGGCCAAAGAGTGTGAGGGCCACTGGGAGAAGCTCAAGGCGGGCGAATACGACTGGTCCCACCTGGCGATGCGCCTGTGGCCGGAGCGGGTGGTGCCCAAGTGCGCCGAGGATCGAAGCCTCGCCATCGCGCACGGCGTCGAGGACCGCCTGTGGGTGGACGACGGCGGCCGCTGGCGCCCCAAGCCGGTCACTGAGGAGGAGCTCACCGAGCTCGTCCAGGCCCGCAGCTCGGCGGCGATCCGCGAGGCCCTGCGTGAGGTGAGCGCGGCCCCACCCCCGGCCCGAGGCCCCCGCGCCCCGCGCCCCGCCCCGGTGGCCGCGCCCCAGGAGCGGCCCACGAAGGCGCCGACGGTGCAGCTCCCCCTCGACCTGAGCGCCGCCCGCCCCGGCGCCGACAAGCCCGCCCTCGACGCCCTGCGCGCGGCCCTGCACCAGCACCCCGAGGGCGCCAGCAAGGCGGAGCTGCTCGCGGCGAGCGGGCTGGACGAGGGCCAGTGGGCGGCGGCGATCGGCGCGCTCACGGCGTCGGGTGAGGTGGAGCGGCGGGGGCAGGCGCGGGGGATGAGGTATGTGGGCAGTAAACTAAGGAGGTCAGAATGATTGAGTTACCTACGGAGCGGCATGACTTAAAGGTGCGTTATGCGGGGCCTCGTGGCCCGATGCCTCGCCATCTGGGCCTCTGGCGGGACGTGTTCGTCTCTTGGCGGGACGTTTTGGAGGCGTACAGCCGGGTCGCGGGGGAGGAGGGCTGGCGCTACGACGAGCGCCCACAGCTTGGCTTCCTCTCGACGGCCATCTGGAACGTGAAGGGGGTCACCCTTGCGGAGTACCCGGTCACCAAACAAGGCTTTTACGACCGGCGCAAACGGTACCCGGGCCGCGGCGACCTGCGGGCGCACCTGGGCGACACCACCTACGCCATCGAGGCGAAGCACAGAGTGGTTCGGATCGGCACGCCAAGCACCGCGCAGACCTTGTACGGTCTCCTGGACACGGCGGGCTGGGACAGCCTACGAAACCGTGAGGACGTCCACTACCGCGCGGCGGTGTGCTTCGCCCCGCTCGTTGCGAGCGCGACGATCCCCGCCGAGACGCGCGAGGGTTTCCTCGGCCTCGCGGAGACGCAGCAGATCATCAAGGGCATGTTCAACCGCGGCTTCCGCGTCGACCTCTTCCCGAGCTGGACACAAGGCGTGGTCCGCGCAGATGGCGCGCAGTACGTCGGCGTCACGCTGCTGGTGGGGATGGACGATGTTTAGCGGCCCCAACGAGGCCACGGTCGGCCGCGCGACCCGCCGCTTTCACCCGCACCCAGGCGCGCGGCGGCAGGCGAGCGGTCTGGAGCTGGGCCAGCGGACGGCGGCGAACCACACGGTGGATAACGGAGGCTCACCATGATCGAGAAGATCACGCTCAAAGACTTCTTGTCGTATGGTGAGGTCACGAAGCCCTCCCCATTCTCCTCGTCGGCCACCAAGGTCACGACCACCCTCGAGATGCGACCGCTGAACGTGCTCGTGGGGCCCAACGCCTCGGGGAAGTCGAACTTTGTGGAGGCCCTCGCCCTGCTGCGGGCGGCCCCAAAGGATCTGCCGCTGCCCATTCGTAACGGTGGGGGCGTGGCGGAGTGGATCTGGCGCGGGGATGGCAAGGCGCCAGATCGGGCGACGGTGGAGGTGACGCTGGCGAGCCGAAAGGCCTCCGGGGGGCACTCCGATCCTCCCCCATATCGGTATCGCCTGACCTTCGGCGCGCCGGGCGGCACGTTCAGGGTGTTGGACGAGCTCATTGACCAAGAATACCGGGGGAGGCCCCCGGAGGTGTACTTCGCAACCCAGAAGGACGGCCCGGTCATCGCGCGGGGCGCCAAGGGGAGTCGTGTGCTGGAGCCGGTCGACATCGACTCCACCCAGTCGATCCTCTCCCAGCGCAAAGACCCAGAGAATTTCCCCACGCTCACGAAGGTCGGGGAGTTTTTTGGCAAGATCCTGATCTACCGGAGCTGGACGTTTGGCCCCGACGCGCCGATTCGTTCGTCGTGCCTCATCGACGTCCCCACCGCGACCCTCGCTGAAGACTTCTCCAACCTGCCCGCCCGCCTCGCGGTGCTCAAGCGGAACCCCGCGACCAAGCGGCGGCTCTTGGAGCGGCTCGCGGAGCTAGACGCGGAGTTCACGGATCTGGAGGTCACCCCGGAGGGCGGGCGCCTTCAGCTCTACCTCATCCACGGCGATCGGCCCGTCCCGGCGAGTCGCCTCTCCGACGGCACGCTGCGGGCTCTCGCCCTGCTCGCCATCCTCATAGAGCCTGGCCCCGCGAGCGTGGTGGTGATTGAGGAGCCCGCGCTTGGGCTGCACCCTGACATGCTTCCGACGATAGGCGAGCTCCTCGTATCGGCCAGCGAGCAGGCGCAGCTCATCGTGACGACCCACTCCAGCGACCTCCTCGACGCCTTGACCAAACACGCTGAGAGCGTCGTCTTGTGTGAGCGCCAGGGCGCGAGCACGGCGCTGCGGCGTCTGGGCCGGGCGGACATCAAGGCCTTGGCGGAGTTTGACGGGCTCGGGGCGATGTGGATGTCGGGCAGCTTAGGAGTCACCCCTTGACCAGCCTCTTCCACCAGCACCTCAACGAGCAGCTCCAGGCCGCGCTGCGCAGCGGCGTCGCCGTGGTCATCGACCCGTCCGGCGCCTTCACGCCGTACATCGACGACCTCACCAAGAGCTGCGAGTGGTCCGACGAGCACCCCGAGGTGGCCTTGGTGAAGGTGGGCGACGTGCCCGCGCGTTTTGTTCGGTTTCAGGGCTCGTGGTTCGGCCTGCGCGCGGCGGCGGAGCCCTTCGTCTCCGGCGACGGGCCGCCCAGCCCGGCCCTGCTGATCTACGTCCCGCAGGCGGCGCCAGATGAGAAGCAGAACGTGCTGATGGAGCTCGCCCGCGCCGGAAAAGAGCTCAAATGGAGCTTTGAGACCGAGGCCCGCGACGCCTTACGCGCGAAGTACACCGACGGCCAGATCGATGAGCTCCTGGCCGACGGCCGCGCCAGCTTCGACGACGTTGTGGCCATCCTCAACCAGCGCGGCGACGGCGCGGCGAGCCGCCTGAAGGTGGCGTTTCAGGACGAGCCCGACGCCAACATCCTGCTGCGGTGGCTGGCCGACGACAGCACGGATGGGGTGATCACCGAGAAGGGCGCCCAAGGAGAGCTCACCCGGCTGGTGCGCTCGTGGGTGGGGCTCACCCTAGAGGACGGCCTCACGCTCCCAACGGCCCGCGCCCGCCTCGCCCGCTTTGTGCTGCTCAACGAGTTCCGCAACGATCTGCGGGCCGAGCCGCCCGGCACAATCCTCAGCCAGCCCACGCCCGAAACCGACACACAGCGGGCCAACACCCTCACCCTCGCCAAACGCTTCAGGGCCGAGTCTCCAAAGGAGTATGTGATCCGCGCCCGGCAGGTGGAGCAAGACTTCCATCTCGCCCGCGCCAAGATCAAGCCTGAGGACCTGGGCCACATCGACACCTTTGAGTTTGAGGAGCGCCTGCTCTTGACCTGGTGCGCGTCGCTTCTGGAGGCGCGGCGCTACGCCGAGGCCCACGCCGTCGTGATCGAGCGCGAGACGAGCTTCTGGGTGGAGTGGGTGGACTCTTCAGCGCAGATGCCACGCAAAGAGAAGTGGGAGCTGTGCCGCCGGGTGGCGGAGCTCGGGCAACGCATCGCCGCGGTGAAGGGCGCCTTGCCCCCGTCCAGCGCGGGCCCGGCGGTGTGGGTGGCGCGTTACGCCGCCGCTGAAGACGGCTGGCACCGCGTCGACGCCGCCCAGCGGGCGCTGGAGACCTGGCGCAGCCGCGCCGTGGATGAGACCATCGTCGAGAAGGCCGTCGGCGTGGTGCTGCGGGATCACGAACAATTGCTCCACAGCCTCGCCGTGGGCTTCTCCAAGGCCCTCGGGGCGGCGGGCTTCGCCGTGCCCGGCGTGCTGCATCAGACACGAATCTACCCCGACGTGGTCGCCCCCCGCGCAAGCGGCACGGTCGCCTGGTTCTTCGTGGACGCCCTGCGCTTTGAGATGGGCGCGGAGCTGGCCAAACACCTCGACGGGGTGGACGAGCTGCACCTCCAGCCGGCGATCGGCGCCTTGCCCAGCATCACCCCGGTGGGGATGGCGGCGCTGTTGCCCGGGGCGTCGTCCAACTACGCGGTGGTGGCGCACAAAGGGAAGCTCGCTGCGCTGGTGGACGGCGTGCCGCTCTCCGGCGTCACCGAGCGCGTGAAGTACCTCAAGGCGCGGGCGCCCGACGTGGTAGACCTGACCTTGAGCGCCGCGCTGCAAGACCGGCCCTCGGAGCTCAAGAAGAAGGTCGCCGGGCGCTCGCTTGTCATCGTCCGCTCCACGGAGATCGACTACCTCGGCGAGACCGGCGATGATCACCTCGCGCGGCAGGCCATGGGCACGGTGATCGGCAACCTCGCGCGGGCGGCGCGGCGCCTCGCCTTGGCGGGGGTGGAGCACTTCGTGATCACCGCCGACCACGGGCACCAGTTCGGCCTGCGCAAAGGCGACGACATGAAGATCGATGCCCCCGGCGGCGACACCGTCGAGCTTCATCGTCGGTGCTGGATCGGCCGCGGCGGGGCCACGCCGCCGGGCACCGTGCGGGTGACCGCCGCCGAGCTCGGCTACGCAAGCGACCTGGAGTTTGTGTTCCCAACAGGCCTCGGCGTGTTCAAGGCCGGAGGTGACTTGAGCTTCCACCACGGGAGCATGAGCCTACAAGAGCTCGTGATCCCCGTCTTGACCTTCCGTATCCCGCCCACGGGCGCCTCAAACGAGGCCGAGGGCGTCGAGGTTCGCCTCAAGTCGCTGCCTGAGGCGGTCACCAACCGCGTCTTTGTCGTGACCGTCGAGACGACGGGCCTCGGCATCTTCGCCCCCGAGCTCGTCGAGCTGCGGGTGGTGCTGCTCTCCGAGAAGGCCGAGCAGGTCGGCGCGGCGGGCATGGCGAGCGGCGCGGAGCTTGACCGAGAGCGCGGCGTGCTCCGCGTGAAGCCCGGCACAAGCGCCCAGGTGGGCATGATGTTGGCCAACGACGAGGCGGCGGCGGTGACCGTCGTCGTCCTCGACCCCTCCACCGGGGCCCTGCTCGCGCAGTCGGCGGCGCTCCCGATGCGGCTGATGAGGTAATCCATGAGCAGCTTCCCCGCGCGTGACCTCCTCGACGACAAGGTCAACCGCGTCTTCGCCGGTCGTGTCGTCCGCAAAGACCTCGTGCGAAAGGTGAAGGTCGGCGCGAACGTGCCGGTGTTCGTCTTGGAGTTCTTGCTCGGCAAGTACTGCGCGTCGTCGGATGAGATGGCGATTCAGATGGGCCTGCAGGTGGTGAACGACACCCTCGCCGAGAACTACATCCGGCCCGATGAGTCGATGAAGGCCCAAAGCAAGGTCAAAGAGCGCGGCCGCTGGACCTTCATCGACAAGATCCGGGTGCGCCTCGTAGACTCCGACTATTGGGCCGAGCTCTCCAACTTCGGCCACAAGAACGTCCACATCCCCGAGCACTACGTCCGTGACTTCGACCGGCTGCTCACCGGGGGCATCTGGGCGCAGGTGGACGTGCGGTTCGAGTACGACGAGGAGAACCGCGGCAAGTACCCGTTCTGGATCGAGAAGATCACGCCGATTCAGCTCGCGGCGTTTCAGCTCGACGACTACCGGCGCCTGCGCGGCGAGTTCACCACGGACGAGTGGATGGACCTCATGCTGCGCAGCATGGGCTACGAGCCGACGGTCATGGATCGGCGCCTCAAGCTCTTGTTCTTGCTGCGCCTGGTGCCGCTGTGTGAGCAGAACTTCAACCTCGTCGAGCTCGGGCCCCGGGGCACGGGCAAGTCCTACGCCGTGCAGGAGATGTCGCCCTACGCCTCGCTGCTCACCGGCGGCACGACGGTGGCGAACCTGTTCGGCCACATGAGCGGCCGGCAGAAGGGCCTCGTGCAGCTCTGGGACGTGGTGGGCTTTGATGAGGTGGCCGACCTCCAGAAGATGCCCAAAGAGGTGGTGACCACGCTGAAGACCTACTGCGAGTCCGGCCGCTTCCAGCGTGGCCAAGAGGAGGTGTCGGGCTACGCGAGCATCGCCTTGTTCGGCAACACCCAGCAGCCCGTGGACGTGATGGTGCAGACCGGCCACCTCTTCGCGCCGATGCCCGACATCATCCGCGACGACATGGCCTTCATCGACCGCCTGCACTTCTACCTCCCCGGCTGGGAGGTGCCGAAGATGCGAAACGAGCACTTCACTGACCACTACGGCTTCGTCGTCGATTACCTGGCCGAGGCCCTCCGAGAGCTGCGTAAGCTCAACTTCACCGAGACCTTAGACCACCACTTCAGCCTCGGCGCCCACCTCAACGCCCGCGACCGCAAGGCCGTCCGCCGCACCGTGTCGGGGCTCATCAAGCTCCTCTACCCCAACGGCAAGATCACGAAGGAGGAGCTGGCCGAGCTGCTGGCCTTCGGGATCGAGGGCCGCCGCCGGGTGAAGGAGCAGCTCAAGAAGATGGGCTCGTTCGAGTATTACCACACGAGCTTTAGCTACTTAGACAACGAGAGCGGCGAGGAGCTATTCGTGGGTGTGCCCGAGCAAGGCGGACGTGATCTGATCTCCTCCGACCCCTTGCCCCCCGGCACGATCTACACAGCCTCGGTGAGCGGCGACGGCACCGTCGGACTGTACCGAATCGAGGTCTCCCAGTCCTCAGGCACGGGCAAGCTCAAGTCCGCGGGCGGGATCAGCGGGACGATGCGCGAGTCCATCGCCCGCGCGTTCAGCGTCCTCCAAGCCCAGAAGACGCCCTTCGGCGTGGCGCGGGAGCTCGACACCTCCGATCTGCACGTCGAGGTGATCGACCTGCTCGGCAACCGCGTCGAGGCCGAGCTCGGCGTGGCGTTCTTCGTGGCCGCGTACTCCATGCTGCGCAAGGCCCCGCCCCAGGCCGGCCTGCTCGTGCTCGGCGACATGAGCGTGCAGGGCAACATCAAGGCCGCGCGCTCACTGACCGAGCCGCTCCAGGTGGCGAGAGACAACGGCGCGCGGCGGGTGTTGGTGCCGATCGAGAACAAGCGGCAGTTCTTGGAGGTGAACGCGGATGTGTTGGAGGCGGTGGATCCGATCTTTTATGGGGATGTGCGGCAGGCGGCGTTTAAGGCGTTGGGGTTGACTTAGACGATGCTCAAACACGAGACCATAAAAGACGACCATTGCCAGCGTATCTCGTTCACCGTTGCCGACGAGGACAGCCTTGCTCGTATGATCGCCCTTGTGCTTGTTCAGGAGTTCACGTTGGCGAAGAGCCTCCTGGCTGGCGCAACCGTCACGCCCGAACTAGCAACAATAGCCCTTGAGGCGGATGAGATCGAAGACATCATCAGCCGCAGACTGAAGCCCAAAGATGTCTACCATCGTGATGGCTACCTTTTTCAGCTGATTATGTGGCTGGCGGCGCATCTGGACTTACGGAAGGGAGACCTCGTCGCTCTTCCGCATGCCCAGGCTTCGGGGAAGGGGCAGGACTCCATCGTTGTTCATCGAGATGACGCGGCGGTCGCGGCGCTCTCCATCTGCGAAGACAAGGCCACTGAGAATCCGCGTGATACGGTTCGCGAAGAGGTCTGGCCCGAGATTCAGGCTTACGAGGCGGGAGGCAGACGCGACGAGCTCCGCTCGAACATCATCGCTACGCTTGGGCTCGGCGGGGTTCCATTAGACGAAGCCCAAAAGCTCGTTCGCCAGATCTCATGGGAGGGTATGCGCCGATACCGCGTTCGCGTGACAGTTGAGGATACGAGAACCCCTAAGCTCTTTAAGGGGTTCGCCGATATCGTCTCCGGCGATGTTGCTCGTCGCCGGGGAGAGACCCTTTATCAACCAAAACTCCGAGACTGGATGACCAATCTCGCGGGGAAGGTCGAGTCCGTGTTGCGTACCTACGTTCGGAGCAAATGAGATGTTCGATGCTGAGACCGTCCGCCTCATCCAAGACGCCGAGCCAATCGAGGGCCTAGATCTCAACCAGCTACCGCAAATTCTGACCGCAGCCTACGCGCAGGTGGTCGCTGTGCGTTTGGGTGCCGTGAACATCGGCGATGGACAAAAAGACGCCGAATGGGCGGAGAACCTCGATCTGCTTCGCCGGCTCGCTGACACATATGAGGGCCTCTCTATCTTCCTTCCTGAGGACAACCCGCACCGTGCCTCCTGCGCCTTCGTCGCGGCCTCAGCTCACCACACGCTGAGCCAAGCGCGTCAGATCGAGGCACGAAGGCGAGAGACGGAGGTAGAGACCCCGTCACTTACCCTGCATGGCGTAGGGCCAGAGGTCGCGGCCTGCCTCTTATTTTTGCTTTCTGGTCATCAGGCTGACGCTGCCGAGACGACCAAGCTCTTCAAGATGCCCGAGAGTCGCACCCCGGAGACCGAGCTGCTTTGCGGTCTGTCGTCTTTGGCCTCCGGTGACGGAGAAAAACTCAAAGCGTTCGCAGCGGACAAATTCTCAGCCCCGATAGCCATGCCCGAAGCCGACTACCTTGAGCGCGCGGCGGCCTCTCTGTGGACTGAGCTCGCACGAGCGGTGTGGTTGATCGGGCGCGTCGCGCTTGGGCGTGACGTCAGCGAGCAGCCCGATGAGGTGATCTTGGCGGTCATCCGTCGGCTGGAGTTGTCCCGACTTCAGATTCCCAATGGTGAACAACCCTTGATCGTTCGACCAAGGCTGGCAGGACCCTACCACTTCGCGAGGCTTCTCCGACATGTCTCGGGTGTGCTGCTCGCCTCCATGATCGTTCGCGTGTCTGCGCCCTCCGGGGTTGAGCCGGGACGATGGTCGGACTTCGTTAGAGAGATCGCCGCTCGGCGTCCATTTCTGTGGCGCAACCACGTTAGCGCGGTCAGCTCGGGATTTCTCAACCAGGGCCATTCTTTTGTGCTCACCTTCCCTACAGGTGCGGGAAAAACGACCGTGACGGAGCTGCGGATCGCAGCAGAGCTGCTTCGAGGGCGCAAGGTCGTTTTTCTGGCGCCCACGAGAGCGCTCGTCGATCAGGTCTCGCGAGACCTATCCGAACGACTCATTCCTATTGCAGACTCGGTCGTGCGAGGACAGCTACTTGAAGATTATGGAGAGGATGCTGCTGGGAGAGTGTTTGTACAGACCCCTGAGCAGTGCCTCGCATATCTCTCCTTCGATGCCGAAGCGCACAAAGACTTGGGGCTAGTTGTCGTTGACGAGGCTCATCAGCTCTCCGGGGAGCCACCTGCGGCCGACGGATCTACGAGGCTACCTGGACGACGCGCGGTAGACGCGATGTGGACGCTGTTGTCGCTCTTGCAGCGCTCGCCTGATGCCGATGTTGTGCTCATCTCCGCGATGGTTCGGAACGGTAAGGCGCTGACCGATTGGCTTGGCGCCGTCACGAGCCGCCCGGCTTCGGTACTAGAGCTACCTTGGAAGCCTACCCGTCAGGTGCGCGGCGTCATTGTCTACGAGGCGTCCGAGATAGCTGAGCTGAACAAAGCCCTCGCGACCAGGAAGCGACGTTCGCGGGCGAGTAAGCCCGGAAAGGCGGACAAGGCGGACATACAGGCAACGCCGGTTGGGCTCTTCTGTCACACCCAGGTTTGGGCGACCTACAGCAGCTTCGCCAAGCTCCCGGTCCTGTCAGGGCCCGTGCCGCTCGAAGTAAACGCATACTGGAAACCTACCGCCAACCGAAATGTGGTCGGGGGGCGCCTCCTTGGCGCGATGGCGCAGGCAAAGATGCGGCCGATCGTGTTCAGCCAGCAGATCGGCTGGACGGCGAGCATCGCGAAAGTTGGAGCTAACTTTCTCGCGGCCGCTAATTACCCAGAAGTAGACATCACAGACGAGGAGAGGACGTTACTCGAAGCGGCCGCGGTTGAGCTTGGCGATCCACTGCATGTTGAGGGGATCTGCGAGGGGCGGATCGGCGTCCACCACGGCCTTCTGCTTGTACCCGAACGCGCCGCTGTCGAGTCGGCATTTCGCCGGTCGAATGGTCTGCTTGCGCTCGTTGCAACCCCCACCGTCGCGCAAGGGATCAATTTGCCCGCTGAAGCGGTAGTGATCGCTGGAGACGACCGTTACACCAACGAGTTGGACGAAGGCGCCATGCAACCGCTGGCGGTCCACGAGCTGCTCAACGCCGCCGGGCGCGCAGGCCGCGCTGGGCATTACGCACATGGACTTGTGATCAACTTGCCTCGAAAGGTTCTAACAGTTGAAGAAAAGAACAAACGCTATATTGTGCCTGATCTCGAACATATGATGTCCTTGTTCGGTCTGCCCGACCAATGCTTGGACGTGGTCGACCCAATTACCCAGGTGCTTGATCGTATTCAGTCGTCATCGGTTGACGCGGATGTGTGCGAGTACGTCGTACGTCGAGCTGCTGGCATCCCTAACGATCAGCTGGTTCGTATCCTTGGCGCGGCATTCGGGAACGCTGTTGCTACGGATCGGGTGGGCCGTGCTGCGGCTCAGGCTGAACTGCTCAGAGAGCATGGAGCCGCGCTAGACCTCGCCCAACAAGAAGAAATCGACGAGCCTGATCTTGACCGTTGGAAAGACTTCGCCAGCCAGATTGGGGTCTCGCCGTTCGTCATCGCACGGATTGCGGCTGTCGTTCCACCCGCAGAGACCGTCACCCAATGGGCCTTTGAGGGGCTACGCGCCTTCGCGATTGAGAATGTGACTCAACACCTGTTCGATCTTGTTAATCCGATGAGCGCGGGGCTTTCTCAAATCATGCCGCGCGCCGCGAAGACTCAAGGCAAATCTACAGCCTACACGGAGAGCGTCGACGAGTGGGAGGCGCGGTGGCGTGCCGCAGTCCCTGAGGTGGTGCAAGCGTGGATCGGCGGTGAAGCGGTCGCGAGGATCGGGCAGCGCCTGCACACTCGGCGAGGTGCAACTGGGAGGGTCAACGCCGTTCATCTTGGTCGACGCTTCGCGCTTCACTCCACCCCAAGCATCGCCCATGGTGCTTCAGTTGTTGTCCGCATCGTGGAGACCCTACGCGCCGACGCCATGTCAGCGGTCTTGAGGTTGCAGCTCCCTTTGATCTCCGGCTGCATCAGAGAGGGGTTTGATGATCCCGACAAACTCCTGCTTTTTTGGCACTTGCGGCGCGTGGGCGCCCAGTTTCCCCGTGTGGTCGTGCATTCGAAGTTCGCCAGCATCCAGAGCGAGCTCCCTGCGTGGAGCACCGCCACTGATTTGGACCAGCGTCGGCGCCATATTCGCACCGCTCTGGGCGATGACTACAGCGGTAGCTCTCCAACTTGATCCAGCTTGCACGCATCGCTCGACCATGTGATATATGCTCATAAACCAACAGG
>JAKLKE010000229.1 GCA_023150775.1 Myxococcota bacterium | reverse complement strand
AAGCCCCGCCGTCTGAGGCGCCGCCGCCCTCCGCTCCTCCGGCGCCCGCGCCCGCGCAGACCCCGTGAGCCTCCGGGGGCTCTTCCTCCTGCTCGTCTTGTTGCCCGAGCCCGTCGCGGCCGGCGACAAGACCTATTGCGTCGGCGGCTACGATGGCGTGCCGCCCCGGCACAGCGCGGCGTGTAACAGCCGGGAAGTGCGCGCGATGCACAAGCTCTGGCACGCCCACACCTTCGTCACCGACGGCAAAGAGTGTATGGAGTGTTGGGACGAGCAAGACAGCTCGTGTATCTGGGACTTCTTGGCGAACGAACCGAACTATTACGAGACTGACCCCTTCACCTGCAGGAAGCTCAGCTCTCTCAAAGACGGCCGCTACATCTACCGGCACGTGATCGACGGCGCCCCGGCCTCGGCGCCGCCGCCCCCCAAACCCGTCACCTACAAGGCGGCCCTGGACTCGGTGAGCCCCGGCCCCTACGCCGTCGGCGACCAGATCACCCTCGTCGGCTCCTTGCGCGACGAGGCGGGCAACCCCCGGTCTACCCCCGGCGGCGACTTCGTGTTCACCGGATCGGATGGGCGCAGCTTCACCATCCCGGGGAGCCCCCAACAAGACGGCACGGTGACGGCCAAGGTGAAGCTCCAGGCGATTGACGGCCTCAAGGTCGAGTTTCGCCCCAAGCTGCCCAGCCTCGCCTCCCACGAGAAGGTCGCGCTGGGCACGTCCAAAGCGACGCCGATTCAGATCGAGCTGTGTGAGGCCCGCGCCCAGGTCATCTCGCCGAGCGCCGGAGAGCCGCTCCTCGCCGGTCAGCCCGTGCTGCTGCGCGCGACGCTCCTGCACCCCCAGACCAACCAGCCGATCACCGTGCCCGGCGCCCAGCTTGAGTTTGACGTCCGCCCCGCGGGCATGGCGGCGACCAAGGTGGCGGCGAACGCCAGCTTAGAGGCGCGGTACACGCCCCCGGCCTCGGCGGATCCGCGCCCGATTCAGCTCAGCGTGTCGGGCCGAGTCGGCGAGCGCGCCATCTGCCCGGCGCCGGAGATCACCGTCGAGGCGAGCGACTCCGGCCTCGCCTTTGACCTCAGCGACCTCCCCGATCGTTGTTATGTCGGCTCGCCTTGCGTCGGTGATCTGAGCCTGCGCCTGCCGCCCGTGGGCACCCCGGCCCGGCAGCGCGCCGATCGTCTGCTCGCGGACCCCAAGGTGAGCCTACGCATCACCGACAACAGCGCGCTCATCGGCACGGCGTCGGCGAGCAGCGGCGCGGCGCGGCTCACCCGCCAATACACCACCCCTGCCAACGCCGATTGGCAGGTGGTGCTCGTGGACGGCGCCGGGGTGGAGCTCCTGCGCTCCGCCGTTCACACCGTCACCGTGCGCCCGCCGCTCAAGCTCAGCCTGCCCGACCGCCTCGACTTCGGCACGATCCCGGCGGGCAGCGACCTTGAGCAGGTCTGCCAGACCTTAGACTTCTCGGCCTCTCAAGCCGCCGAAGAGCACGGCTTCCGCGTGAAAAAATTCCGCGTGGAGTGGGTGAACGGCGGCGGCTGTAAGTCCACGCCGAAGCTCATGTTCTTGGGCGCGCTTGGCTTCATCGACACCGCGAGCCTCAGCCCACACCGCGACGTTGAGGCCCTCGACCCCGACCAGCCGACGCTCACCATCTGCCTCGACGTGCCGCGCTGCGACGCCGACGCCTCGCCCAAAGGCGCCGCCTTGCGCGTGACGCCGCTCACCGCCGCCTTCGCGAACCAGGCCACCACGGTCAACCTCCTCTGGGACGTCGAGGGCCGCTCTTGGCTCTCATGCAACCTGTGGTGGGTGGCGCCGAGCGGCGGGATCTTCGCCTTGCTTCTGTTGATCTACGGCTTCATCCGCCCGGCCCGGTTCGGGGAGAGCGCGGCGGTGCGTGTGGCCGACGACGTCAAGAACATGCGCCGGGTGCACGCCTTGGTGCTTCGGGAGCAGCCGGGCAGCGGTGCGGGCTTCTACCGCGACGCCCGGGTCGGGGTTCACGCCGACGGCACCGTGGACGGTCGCCTGCGCCTAGCGCTCGTCGAGCTGCGGGCGGTGAAGGGCGGCGGAGTGTTAATGTTCCCTCTCAACGGTGGCGCCATAGAGGTTCAAGATCGCAGGACAAAACGGTTTGAACCTGTGAGTGTCCCCAAAGAAGGGTACAGCCCCGGCCAAGAGCTCTATCGTGTCGGGCCCATCGTCTTGAAGGTGGAGGCCTCGTGATGTCCCTCGGGCTTGTGTGGGCTTTGCTTCAGGCGGCGCTGGCCGATCCCGGCAGCGAGATCGCCTTGGTGCTCGACAACTCCTGCTCCATGGTCGTGACCACCATCGGCGACCGCGACGGCGCGACCTTCCCGCCGAACGACCCCGAGCGCGCCGCCGTGCTCGGCGCCTTGGTCGTCGAGGGACTCACCCGGGGCACCAACGACAAGCTCACCGTGTTGGGCTTCGGCTCTGGGCCCGGCGCGGCGCCCCAGGTGGTGCGCACCGCCGCCGAGATCCGCGCCTTGCCCTATGTGAGCGGCACCTACTTCAGCCCGTCCCTGCGGGAGGCCGCGGCGACGCTCTCCCGGTCGAGCCAAGACACCCGCCTCTTGATGTTCTTCACCGACGGCATCCCTGAGGACGTGCCCAACCCCAACGACGCCCGCGCCCTCGCCGGGCTCGACGCCAACCCGAGCCTCGACTCCGTGGTGATCGGGCTCTATGGCAGCGATGAGATCCGCGACAGCGCCAAGGGTTACCTCACGCCCCTCGTGCGTCACCCCGACGACCTCACGCTGCTGTCGAACCCCGCCGACGTCGTGCCCGCCTTCACCCGGGGCTACGCCCGGGCCCTGGGCTCAAAGCCGCTGAGCTTCACCTTGGATGGCGGCGACTCCAAGACCATCGAGGTCGGGCGCTGGGTGACGGAGCTGATGGTCGTGGTCGCCTCAACCCGGCCCGGCCCGGCCTTCACGGCGAGCCTCAGCGGCCCGAGCGGCGGGGTGAGCCCCAAAGCCACCGGCGACAACGGCTGCCCGCAGAGCGTCGTCTTGGGCAACGCGCCGAGCGTGTGTGCCGACCCCCGCCGCCACTACGCCGTCTTTCGCGCCGCCCACGACCCCAGCCGCCCCGCCACCTACACCCTCTCCCTCGCCTCAGGCGACGATGAGGCCCAGGTCGGCGTGATCTTACGTTACGACCTCGTCGCCGCCTTGGACCTGCCGCCCAAGACCGAGGTGGGCGCCACGGTGCCCGTGCGGGCCCGGCTGCTGTTCCAAGGCCGCACCTTCGACGACGCCGAGTTCTTCGCTTCGGATGGCTTCGCCGTGCAGCTCAAGGTGGAGGGCGCCGAGCTCCCCCTCACCCACGTCGGCGGCGGCGAGTTCACCGGGTCTTGGGCCCCGGCCCAGCCCGGCCTCGGCCAGCCCACCATCGCCCAGGTCGTCTTCTCCAACCAGTGGCTTGAGAAGCGCGCCCAGCGCGGCACCTTGGTGGACGGCTTCTTGGACCTCACCCTGCGCCCGAGCCCGAACCCTCTGGAGCTCGGCGCCTGGCAGGCCGAGCGCGGCGAGGTGCGGCGCTGCGGCGCGCTCGACCTCACGGCGTCCGAGAACGCCGACCGCGTGGCGATCCTCTGCGAAGGCCTCGGCGCCCCGGCGGGGGTGACCGTGAGCTGCCAGCCCGTCCCCGGGAGCGAGGCCACCCTCAAAGACGGCCAGCGGGGCCAGCCCCAACGTTACGAGGTCTGCGTCACCTCGTCCAAGTGCTGCGGCGACGCCTCGGGCCAAGGCGCGGCGGTGCGCCTCGTCGGCGCCCACGCCCATTACGCCCCCGGCGCGGTCACCGTGCCGCTGCGGTTTGAGGTCAAGGCCGCGGGCTTCATCCGCTGCTGGTGGGTTGAGCTGGCGGTGGGCCTCGGCCTGTTGACCGTCGCCTTCGTGCTCGTGGGGATGTTGCGCCCGCACAAGTTTGACCCGGCGCTCGTCGTGCGGGTCGCCTCCAAAGAGGCCGATCTTCGCCGCGTCCCGTCCTTGGTCATCGAGGAGCAGCCCGGCGGAAAACGCGGCTTCTACCGCAACGCGCGGCTGTGCATCGACGGCGAAGGCAACATGATCCGAAACCCCCGAAAGGCCGTTCTGGTGCTTGAAGCCGGGCCCGGCGGGTCTACGGTGTTTCGGTCGAGCGGGGCCTTGGAGGTGAAGGACCGGCGCACCTCACGGTTTGAGGCGCTCAGCGCCGAGGCGCTCAGTCAGGGCCACATGTCCGGCGTGATATACAGGGCCGGCGGCCTGTTCATCAAGTTTGGGTAGCGGGAGAGCGGACGATGGGACTCCTCAGAAGTGAGCTGTTTAAGCCAACCCTCTTCGTGGGGCTCGGCGGCAACGGCGGCAAGATCATCAACCAGCTCGCGGGCCGCCTGCGCCGTCATCCCCACTGGGACCGGATCAAGGCGCTCACACACTTCTTGGCCATCGACACGAACAAGGGCGACTTAGACACCCTACGCGACGTGTCGCCCGACGCCCGCTTCTTGATCTCCAACTTCGACGCCCGGGCTTACGTCGACCGCAAACGTGGCCGCCAAGAGCTGCACGAGGACAAGCTCGTCACCCAGTGGTTCCCCGAGGACTACACCCCCCGCAGCGGCGAGACGCCCGGCGCGGGGCAGATCCGCATCGAGAGCCGCCTCAAGCTCTACTTCAACCTAGAGCAAGACCGCGCACGCATCCGGGCCAAGATCCGCGACATGCTCTCGGAGATGACCCGCCGAGACGACCCCTGGCGCGACAACGAGGACCGCTGCGTGCGGGTGATGCTCTACGCGTCGGTGGCCGGCGGCACGGGCTCCGGCGGCTTCTTGCCCTTTGGCTATCTGCTCAAAGAGATGGTCGATGAGGCGGGCTGGGGCCGGGCCCAGGTGAGCGCCGTGCTGTCGATGCCGACGACGTTCTTGGACAAGGTGCGGAAACACCTGCACAAAGACATCGCCGCCAACGGCTACGCCGCCTTGAAGGAGCTGGAGCACCTCAACCGCCAGCTCGCCTACCGCGGCGGCTCAGACTCCTTGGAGTTCCACTACGATCCCGGGGCCTTGGACGAGTCCAAACGGTTCGTCAAGACCCGCCCCTTCGCCATCACCTACATCATCGACCGGCCCGACGCGCTCAGCATCGAGAAGTACGAGCACGCCATCGCCGACGCCTCCTACCTCCAGATCTTCTCGCCGCTCATGGGCGCCCAGGCCGGCGAGTACGACAACTACGAGAAACACCAGCGCACCTTGGCGCTCGGCCACTTCTCGACCCATTACGGCAGCTTCGGCACCGCCCTTCTGCAGCTCCCCCGCCGCGACATACTGCGCTACAGCGCCCGGCGTTATGTCGCCCGGGCCTTCGGGGAGTACCTGTGTTTTGGCGGCGAGCACCCCGACTTCCGCGTTCCTTGGGGAGATCCGGCCTTTCAGCGCCTCGACCCCGAGGAGCGAAACCGCCGCGTCGATGAGAAGTTTGTCGGCTATGTCGCCTGGCGCGCCCAGGCTGAAGAGGCCGCTGAAGAGAAGGGCGTGTTCACCGCCGTCCACAACCAGACCGGCAAAGGCGGCGTGGGCCTTCGCGGCGGCTTCGCGGCCAAGCTCGGCGAGATCTTCGGGCGTCTGGACGAGCTCATCACCTTAGGCGACCCCGCGCCGACGTCGATCAGCGCCGGCAACCCCTCGGTCTCCAACGCCGTCGCCACCCTGCGCCGGGAGTACGCGGAGTCGCGGGGCAAGGTGCGCGGTCAGCACCTTGAGGCCACCTTGGGCGATCTGCGCTCGGGGCGGCTCCTCGGCGGGTTCTTCCGGGATCTGGAGGTGAACCCCATCGCCCAGCGCCTGTTCTTGATCAAGCTGCTCTCAGAGCCCTTCATCACGCCCACTGAAGACGCCGCAGACGGCGAATATCTGGGCGCCGAGGCCGGGCCGCCCCTGGATCTTGACGCGCCGGAGCTGCGCCAGACCCAGACCCGCCTCGACCAAGAGCTCGCCCGGGCGGCGAGCCCCGGCGTGTTCTCCAAGGTGTTCGACTCCGAAAACAAGGCGTTCAACGCCGCCAAACGAAAGGCGCTGGACCAGGTGCGCTCTTGGGGCGAAGAGCTCCGCGACGATCTGCGCCGGGGCTTCTGGAAGACCTTTGAGGCCGAGCTGCGCCAGGTCGCCGGGGCGATGTTGACCTCGTACCGTAAGGTCGCCGAGATCGCCGATGAGCAGAGCCGCCTGCTGACCGCTGAGGCCGAGCGCTTCCGCCGCGACCCGGCGGCTTGGCCAGACAGCGACATCGCCCAGTATTACCTCGACGCCGAGGTGCTCCGCGACGACCGCCGCCGCGAGCGCCTCTGGAACCTGCTCTACGACCACCAGCTCGACCGAGGCAGCTTCTACGACCCGGCGAAGATCTTCGCCGTCGTCACCGAGGCCTTCCAGCCCGCCCGCGACCCCGACGGCCGGGTACGCTCTCGCGACGCCGCGGAGATCGTCAACGTCGTCAAAGAGCGCCTGCAGGGCGTCGCTGAGGGCGTCTTCGGCCAGGCCTTGGAGGACATGGGCCTCGACCTGCGCACCGGCCTGGAGCTTGAGCAGCGTTACGTCGCGCTCTTGGAGAGCGGGGCCAACTGGGATGAGCTCCGCCGCACCTCCAAGCTCGACGACGCCCTGCGCGCCATCCCCAAGTCGCGGGTGTTGACCGGCGTCGAGGACCGCTTCAAGCGCCTCGCCGCGGAGTGTGTGCTGCTCGCCCACATCGACCGCAGCCGGGGGGACGACCCCACGGTCGTGCCCGCCGACATCTTCTACGCCGGGCTCGCCTCGCAGTACGCCTCGGACGAGTCCGACAGCCTCGGCCAGCTCCTCAAGGGCGCCGTGGCCGGGCTCAACTTTGTGCCCGGCTGGGAGGAGCGTGACTCGTTGGTGCTCTACCGGGCCCTGCTCGGCGTGCCGCTCTACTTCTACAAGAACGTGCGCAGCGAGCTTCAGCCCTCCTACGAGGCCGTGTACGCGGATCCGCGCCGGGAGTACCCCCTTCACATCGAGGCGAGCTGGGAGAAGGCCCCGGGCCTGCCCAACCTCGACCCCGTGGAGATGCGCCGGGCTGAAGAGCGCCGAGACGCCGAGCGCGCCGCCGCCAAGGCCCAGTCGAGCCGCTCGGACGAGGTGCGCGGCTTCACCCTCTGCGCCATGTTCGGTCAGGTCGTGCGGGGTGAAGATGGCGGCTGGGCCTGGAGCTTCGCCGGTCGCCAGCGGCCCCTGGGCAAGGACCGCGCCGCGGCGTTTGTAGGCTTTCGCAGCTTAGACGGTGAGCTTCGTGCGGATCTGGAGTCTGAGGCCAAAGACGCCTGGCGCCGCCAAGGCGCAGATCGGGCGTCCAAAGCCAAGCTCGCCGAGGACGTGCGCGACCACGGACGACGCCTCAAGGAGCTCTACGCCGACGCCGTCGCTGAAGGCCGCGACGCCGAGCTCGCCTTCTTGAAGGAGGAGCGCGCCGCCGTCGAGGCGCTGCTCCTCAGCGTCGAGGGCTGAGACCTATGGCCCAAGGGGCGGCGGCGGTGCTCCTGGGGCTTGATCCCTTCGGGCGTGAGGTGCTGGAGCGTTTTCAGCAGGGCGCCGCCCGAGGGGTGAACGAGCTCGCGGTGCTCAACCCCCAGACCGCGCAAGATCTGCCTGAGCAGCTCGTCCCGGCGTTGGAGGCGCTCTTACGCGCGGGCCGCGCCGCAGAGGATCGCCGCGAGCCCCGGCTGAACCTGTTCATGTTCGGCGACCTGCTCCACGGGCCGCCGAGCGCCTTGGCCGCCGCCGTCGCCGCCTGCACGAAGGTGGTCACCGAGCGCTTCGGTGTCATCTTCCGCAAAGACGCCCCCGAGGCCCAGCGCACGGCGACGCTGCACCTGCTCGCCTTGGCCCCGCCGCTCTCCGGCGCCGCCGGGGTCGAGGCCATCGAGCGCCTGGGCATGGTCCTACGCCAACGCCAGCGCCCGGGGAGTTACCCGCTCTTGGCGAGGGTCTGGCTGGTGAGCCCCCACACCCGCGCCGGGGTGCTCACCCCTGAAGAGGTCGTGAACACCTGCGCGGGCTTCGTGCAGGCCGCGACGGATCCCGATCTCCAGGCCGAAGAAGACCTGCGCCAGCGCCTCGCCCACCCCCTGCCCGGCGAGGGCCCGGTCGGGTTCTTGGCCTTGGCGTCCCTCGATCTGCCCGAGGCCCGCACCCTACGGTACGCCGCCTGGCGGGCCGCTTGGGAGGGCCTGAGCCTGATCTGCGCGCGCCTGGATCGGCCGCCGGGCGAGCTCGCCGCCACGGAGTCGCCCTTGGAGGCGCTGCGCGGCGAGGGCTGGTTGACCCCGCTCACCGAGGGCCACGCCGCCCAGCGGGTGCGGAAGGCCGCCGCGTCGTTGTCCGGCGCCGACAACCACCTGCCCGCCGAGATCACCGTCAGCCCTCTGGACGACGCCGAGAGCTTGTCCGCGACCTACGCCGTCCTGCTCGCGCCCCAGGTCGCCGCGCCGCCGACGCGGGGGGCCCACGCCTCTTTGGACGACGCCTTGGGCGCCGCGAGGCAGGCCGAGGCCGCCGCCGCCCAGGAGGTCCGCGGCACCTTACGCGCCTTGCTGGACGAGGCCTTGGGCTCTGACACCGGCTTGAGGCGACTGCCCGAGGTCGAGCAGGGCCTCCGCCACTGGCGCGCCCGCCTCGCCGACCAGCTCAAAGACGATCAGGCGCTCATCGCCCGGGCCGAGGCGCCCCCCGCCGTAGACGAGTCCGACCGAGAGCTCGTCGAGCGCGCGCTCTCGGGTTTGCCCACCCGCGGCGCCTTGATGCGGGTGGCCTTGGTGGCGTTCTTGGGGCTCAGCCTGCCCTTGGGGATGCTGTTCTCGGCGGCCCAGGCGCCGTCCGCGCCGCCCCCCGGGCTCACGCTCAGCGCCCCGACCCTCGCCGCGCCGACCGCCGCCAGCGCCACGCCGCTCACCCTGGCCGAGCTTGGCCCCTGGCTCATCGCCGCGGCGGTGGCGGCCTTGGCGGCGGCGGGCATCGCTTATTGGGCGGGTCGCAGCGCTCGGGCCGAGGCCGCCGAGGCGCTCACCGCCCGCCGAGACACCCTGGCCGATCGGGCCGCCCGAGGTGGCGGCGGCGCCACAGGAGAAGAGGCCGACCGCCTCCTGCGCCTGCGCAGCTTACGCGCCCGGCGCGACGCGCTCACCGCCGCTGAAGAGCTGCTCACGCGGCTCCAGGCCATTCGCCACGCGGTCTTGGGCTCACGGGACGCCGCCCGTCAGCGCCTCGTCGAGCTCGGGGTGAGCCCCCAGCCCGATCCCCTCGCAGACGACCTCCGCGCCCTGTGTGGTGAGCCGACCCTGCTGCATCTGCCGCTTCTAGAGCCGCGTCCCCTCGCCCGCTGGATCAGCCGGGGCCGCCTCGCCGTTGAGCCCGAGGTCTGGGCCGACCGCCTCTTGCGCGACACCTGGCCCGCCGCCGGGCTCGGCGAGGACGCCCCCGCCGCGGATCTGGACCAGCTCTACGCCTTGGGCGAG
>JAKLKE010000228.1:9226-9572 GCA_023150775.1 Myxococcota bacterium | reverse complement strand
GGCGCGGACAACCTGGATGATGAGCAGCTTGCGACGGTGAAGCGGCTGTTGCCTGCACGGCGATCGAAGGGGGCGTTTACCATCGCTCCAGAGGACGAGGAGGCCCTACGCGCGGTGCTGCGTCAGTTCTTGATCCGGCGCACCAGGGCGCACATTCAGCAGTATGTGAAGGAGAAGCCGGAGAAGTACCAGGACAAGGCTGGCAAGTCGCTGCGATATCCTAAACACACATCCGTAGAGTACCCGCTTGTGCTCTCTGCCGCAGATGCGCAGATTGTTCAGCAGATCAACGCCGAGGCCAGGAAGCTCAAGGGCATCGGCTGGTTTGGTGACAAGCTGGAGCTAT
>JAKLKE010000228.1:0-9216 GCA_023150775.1 Myxococcota bacterium | reverse complement strand
ATATTCGACGTGGGGTGCGCTCGGTGTCTCTGAGGATCAGGCGCTCAAGCGGATCGTCAAGAGCACGGCGGCCTTGGCGCGCTATCACCTGATCCACTCGCTGCGCTCGTCTCGCGCCGCGGTCATCGAGCACATTGAGGGGACGGTGAGCGCGGCCAAATTCGCCGAGCTCGTCAACTCGCCCACCCTCACGCGGAAAGAGAACCCCGGCCAGCTCTATAAGCTCGTTGACCACGAGATCCCGGAGTGGAAGTTCACCGACGGCCTCCGCGAGCAGGCCCCGCGCTGGCTCATCGACGAGACTGCGCACAGAGCAGCTTGTGAAGAAGAGACCGCGCGATATGTGAAGATCGCCGAGCTTGTTCGGAGGCTCAGCGATGATCGGGAGAGACAGAAGGTTGACATGCTCATGCGTTACCATCGTAAGCACAAGCTGCTGCTAGCCTTTGACCACTCCCTCATCACGCTTGAGCTCTTCGAGAGGCTGCTCACCGAGAGCCAGGCGCCTGTGGAGGTCTTCTCGGGGCGAGGGGGCGTTGGCAAAAAACAGCGGGCCCGGCGCTCGTTTGCGCTAGGCTCGACTCAGAGCCTGATCGGGCTCTGCACAGACGCCTTCTCCGAAGGCTTTAACCTGCAGAGCGCGTCCTGTGTGGTTCACCTTGACACGCCGACGGTCATTCGGGCGGCGGTGCAGCGCTCGGGGCGTGTGGATCGCCTCAACAGCCCTCACGCGGAGATCTTGATCGCTTGGCCCAAAGAGCCAGCGCTCCTGCAGCCCATCCGGGGCGATCTGCTGGAGGCTCGACGCCGCGAGGAGCACATCTGTATTGGAAGCGACGTCACGATGCCCGAGGACGAGGAGGCCTTGGTGAGCCCGGAACAGGCGCTCAAAGATTACCATCAGGACCTTGAGCACGGTGATCGTCTAAAGGACGGCTTTGAGTGTGTGGAGGGGCTGGTAAAGGGCGAGAATAAGCTCGTGGAGGATGAGGCGATCTATGAGCGGATGCGCAGCGCGCAGCAGGCGGTGCGGTGCGCCGTGTCACTGTTGCCTACAGACGAGGAAGAGTGGGCCTTCTTTGTTGTGGCGGGCCGAAAGGACGACCCTCCGCGCTGGGTGTTGTTGAAGCGTGGGGAGGACCGGCCCGTCACGGACTTGGTCGCGATCGAGGGTTTCTTTCGGGATAAGCTGCGCCCGGGACTGACCACAGAGAATCCGCTCGACTATTTCTCTTCGATGACGGACCAGGCCGGTCGCCTCTCAGACACGGCGCTGCTCTCACGTCGCCGTCAGAAGGCGCTGGGGCTGCTCTCTGATGTGGCGACGGCCGTCGAAAAACGTTCAACAACCGCAAAGACGGGGGACGCCTACGCCGTGATGCTCCACCTTCGTGCCGCGCTCGACGAGAAGGAGAACATCGACCTGCGTGAGCTGGCCGACCGCTGGATTCAGCACCTTCGGCCGCGTTGGACGGAGCACCTCAAGACCAGCCGACGGCTGCAGCTCCCCCAGCTCAGCGACCTCAAGCCGGAGCTCAAGGAGGCGCCTCCTTCGCTGGAGGACCTCAGCGAGATCTTCGACAGGTGCCCAAAGGTTCAGCCCATCCGGGAGCGCCTGCTGGTCGCCATCGTCGCCGTGAACCCTCAGCTCGGCTAAGGCGAGTCTTCGTGGCCGAAGAATGGCCGAAGGCGCGTCTTGGTGCCGTGCTCTTTTCCGGCCTCGAAGAGCCTCGCGGCCTCTTCGAGCGCGATGAGGCGCTCTTCAGCGAGGGTCACGATGCGCTGGCGGTCGTCGCGGTTGAGGTGCCCGGTGACGTTGTTGCCGCAGACGCCCGTGTCCATGATGATGACCTCGTCTTTGGGGAATGGCTGGTTGACGAGGCTCACGGGCACGGTCAGCTCCGTCTCGACGATGAGGCGCAGCACGGCCTCCACGATGCTCATCGGGGTGTGCGGCACCTTGTGATACACCACAAACTGCGCCAGGATCTCCAGCGCGAAGGAGCTGAGCGGGAACCTGCCGGTGTTGGCCCGCCAGCACTTGAGCAGCCGGATCGCGCGCCTTAACGCGGGGCGACCAGCGCACATCCGCTGTAGGGTCGTGAGCTGGTTTTGTGGGGAGGTCTGCACCCACTCTTTTGTGCTGCGTTCGGGGATCTCTAAGATCTTTCTCTTGCTGTCCACGATGACGGCGGGCACGATGTCGACGTTCACGCGGCTCTCTCTCGTGAAGACGACGCCGGTGGAGTGATCTTGGCGGTACACGGTGACGTGTCCACCGTCGATCTCCGGGGCGTAAGTCTTCTCTAAGCGCCTCGCGAGGTCGCCGATGACCGTCGCGGGCTTGTAGCGACCTCCTTTCGTCTGCCAGTACGTCTCATCGAAGACCACGACGAGATCAATGTCTTTGACGGGGTTGTTCGCGGTGCCTTTGACGAGGGAGCCGATGGTGTGGAAACGCGCGCCGCCGAGGTCGCTCTTGCGGCACAACATGCTCCCGAGCCTATTCGCCCGCGCCTTCGCGTCTTTGAGGTGTTGTTCGGTCGGCTGGAGCGCCTTGAGACGCGCGGTGGCGTGCTTCTCTAAGGTGGCGAGGGCACCTACGTTCGTGAGGAGCTGGTCGAGGGCCTCGGAGGTCCATGGGGTCGGCATAGGTTGGCTCGGGGTGAGTGGGGAGCGCGGGATGGAGAGAACTACTTGGCCTGGGCTGGCCTGTTGTGCGGGTCGCATCCACAAATTCTCGGCCCCTCTCGATCACTCTATGTTACCCTCCCACCCCAATGCCCCTCCTCTACTACTGGACCCGCGAGAACTACGTCCGCAACATGGACAGCCGGGACTGGTTCCACCTCAACCAGGGCTCGCCGCTCCTGCGTGAGGTGACCGAGGGCGAGAGTCTGTGGGCGTTCACGCGCAACAGCCGCGGGGCGTTTGTGTTGGTGGCGGAGCTGGTCATCACCGCGAAGGGGCTCAACAGCCCGGCCTGGACCGAGCGGTATGGGCCGTTTCGGGTGTGGGGCAGCATGACGGAGTCGGCGTATTTTGACGCCGAGCGTGGGGTAGAGGTCGAGTCGCTCTTGCGCACGCTCTCGCCCAAGATTCAGGCCGCGCGCCTGGGGCAGAGCTTTCAGGGCCACGCCGCCGTGCGACGGCTCACCGTGGAGGATCATCTGCGGCTCTGCGCCTTCGCCCGGGGGCTGCCGCTGCATCCTCGGGTTCACCCCGACGGTCGGCGGGACGTCGCCCGGGCCTTGGTGGACGAGGAGCTGAGCGTCGAGCTGGCCTTGCCCGAGGGGCGCCCGGCCCTGCCCGGCTGGCTGAGCGAGGGGCCACCGCCGCCGACCTGGACGCAGAGCCGGGTGTACGCCCGGGACGGCGCCTTGGCGCAGCGGCTCCAGCGTCTGTATGAGGGGCGCTGCCAGATCTGCGGCTGGGACCCAAGCTCGGTCTACCACCGGCAGCTCTGTGAGGCCCATCACATTCAGTGGCTGTCGCGGGGCGGCTGGGACCGGTTTGACAACCTCATCCTGCTCTGCCCCAACCACCACCGCGCCGTGCACAGCCTCGACGCCACCCTAGATTTTGCCGACCTGACCTGGAGGTTTGGCGGCCGCCGCGAGCCCATTCAGCTCAATGCGCACCTGGAGCGCGCCGCCTGAGCGGGCGATGTCGCGCCAAGGGCGTTAAAACCCCGCGCCGCGCGACAACCCCGATCTCCCCCGCGCCCTGGAGCCCTGTATGCCGTCGATCTCTACCCTCGCCCAAGGCACGCCCAGCGCAGAGGCCTGGCGCGCCGTCACCACCCAGCTCAACGGCCTCAGCGGCGCCGCGCTGGAGGCCGCCGTCGCCGAGTTTGAGTCGAACAGCGCCCACTGGCCCAGCCGCCTTGACCCTTGGCAGGGCTACTCCGCGGATGAGGGCGTCGAGCTGCGCCGCTCGCCCCAGGACTGGGTGCGGGAGATCTACAGCGGGCTTCATTCGCCCAAACACCGGCTCTGCCGCGTCGTCGACAGCCCGCTGCGGCTGCGGAAGGGCCAGGCCCTAGAGAACGCGCTGAGCCCCGACGCCCAGCTCCCGAACGTGCGGCAGATCGCCTTTGATCAGAGCAAGGTCTCCGGCGGGTTCTTGAAGGTCTGGCGTGGCGAGGGGCCGTGGCGGCGCTGGGAGGCGCTGCGGCTGTGGACCTGCGGGCTGAGCCCGGCGAACATGAAGCTCGTGGCGGCGGCGGAGCTGCAGGGCATGTCAATGCTGAACCTCGCGCAGAACAAGCTCGGTGAGGGCGGCGTCGCGGCCATGGTGAAGGCGCCGGGGTTTGTGGGCCTGCGCGCGCTGCACCTCGGGCACAACGAGCTCGACGCCGGAGCCGCCCAGGCGCTCCACCCCGCCAAGTGGCTACGCGCGCTCACCTGGCTGCACCTCGGCGACAACCGGCTCAGCGACCTGTCCATGGGCCTGCTCACGGCGGACGGGGCCTTGGGCGAGCTAACCACGCTGAACCTGGAGCGGATGTATCTCGGCGCCGACACCCGCGGATGGGCGGCGGGGCTGCCGAACCTGGAGTCGCTGGCGATCAACAACACCGCGCTCACCGATGAGGGCGTCATCGGCCTCATCGAGGCCTGCCCCGAGCTTCGGCACCTGCGCTTAGACGCCACGGGCATCGGGGATGGCGCCGCCCAGGCCCTCGCCCAGAGCCGCCAGCGCTGGCGCACGCTCTCGTTGATGGTCACCCAGATCACCCCCGCCGGGCTGGGCAAGCTGCTCAAGTCGCCGAGCCTGCAGCAGGTCGAACGCCTGGAGCTCAGCAGCGGGCTCACCCGCGAGACGGCGAAGATCCTGGTGGACGGCGCCTGCCCCAACCTCAAGTTTTTGTGGTGGTACGGCCCGGAGCTCGGGGAGGGGGCTGAGGAGATGATCCGGGGCGATTCGCGCCTCGCGAGGTGCCTGCCGCACTGAGCGGAGTGGTGGATGGAGTGGCGAGCTGCTCCCCGCTCCTCAACTCCGAGCCATCGCCGCGACTCGGAGGGGCGGAGGAGGCGGGTGGCGAACGATCGGCTCTTCGAGCGGGCGGTGATCGTCGCGGCGTTGTTTTTCTCGCGCAGAGGCGCAGAGCCGCAGAGAGGTCTGGGGTGTCGCCGACGATCGCCGTGACGCGGAGGGGGTGCTGGGTGTCCCGCGCCGATGCCAACGGTCTGGATGTCGCCGACGATCGCGCTTGAGGTGAGCGCTCTGCGGCTCTGCGGCTCTGCGCGCCTCAAGGTCCGCCTCGCCTCGCCTCGCCGCCGCGCTGAGAGGCTCTCCGAGTCGCGGTAGACGTCTCCAACCCCCACCGAGTCCTCTGTGCTTCGTTCCCCCGCGTCTCCACCAACACCAAATTGGCGTCCTATCGCGCTCCCCTAGCCCTCCTCGCCCAGCAGCGGCGCCAGATAGGGCCACCAGTCGTCACAGCCCATGTCGGGCGCCTCGTTCTGCTCGTCTCGCCAGCCGGGGCTCGAATCGGCGCGGATGGCCAGGATGCCCGAGCGCAGGGGACCGGCCTGGGTCTCGCCGATGTAGTCCCACCAGAAGGCGCCGCGCCAGGAGCGGCCCTTAAACGCGGCGTCGATGGCGTCGGGCAGGCTGCGCGCCCCGGCGAAGTCTTGAACGTAGAACACGCACAGACCGCCGGGGTTTAGGCGCTCGGCGACGGCGTTGAGCACGTCTACGAGCAAGGACGCGCTCTCGGCGATCGTGTGCAGTGGGGCGGTGGTGAGGCCGTCCCAGGGCACGAGCAGGGGGAACACGAAGCTCACGCGGTCGAAGGTGCCCAGGGCGGAGAGCTCGCGAGCGTCGCCGGTCACGGGGCTCATCTTCACGCCGGAGAGCGCCGCGGTGCGGTAGACGGCCTCCGCACCCCGGGGATTGACGTCTAAGGCGAGGGTCTCTTCAGCCCAGCGCGCCGCGCGCACGGCCACGGCGCCGCCGCCAGAGCCGAGATCGAGGTGCCGGGCCACGGGCTCGGACGGCAAAGCGCGGCGCAGGGCCAAAGACGTGCTGTCGGGCATAAACACGCCGCTCTGGCCCACAAAGGCGCGCTCGGGGCGGTCGGTCCACACAAGATCACACTCCAGGGGCAGCACGAGGCCCGTCGAGACCGTGCCCTCGGGGCCGTCCTCCAAGATCCCCGCGCGCCAGGCGCGGGCGTCGAAGGCGTCGCGGGCGGCGGCGGTGGGCACCCGACCGGCGCGCACGAGCAGCTCGATCTGGGCCCCGAGGTTGCCCTCAGCGAGGTTTTTTCGTTGCCACCACAGGCCGTCCAAGGCCGGGCCGCTCCAGGCGAGCACGCCCAAGGCGTTCGCGACGGCGCGGGGCCTGAACGCGGAGCCCCGCAGGGCCTCGCCTACGCGGCGGGTGTCGGTCATCCACAGGGGCGGCGTCGGGGGCTGGTCCATCGCCCCAACAAACACCACGCGGGCGCCCAACGCAAGCGCGGGCGCGCGGGCGCGGGCGCGCGGGCGCGGCGAGCGGCGCCGGTGTACACTCCTGGGCCGTGTCGCCGACCTCACTCTCGCCGCTGTATCTGCCGTCGCTCCTGCCGATCTTCGTCGCGGCCGGGGCGCTCGCCGCCTTGTCGTGGCGCGGCGGACGACCGGGCCTCGCCGCCTACAACCTCTCCCTCGTCGCTTGGGCGCTCAGCCTGCTGCTCTCGGCGCGTCCAGACACACGCCCCATCGGCGAGCGCCTGCTGATGATGGGCTTCTTCGTCGCCGCCGGGTTTAACCACGCCGTCGCCGAAGATCAGGGCTGGCGCACCCGAGCCGTGCCGGGCCTGTATGTCGGCGCGGTGCTGATGACCGTCCTGGGCGCGATGCCCCAGGGCTGGTTTCTGCGTGAGGGCGGCACCGTCGCCGGGCCCTACTGGACGCCGATGTTTGGCCTCGCCGCCTGGGCGTCCGCCCTGCCGCTTCTGTATTTATTAGACCGCATCCGCCTCACCGCCGACCGCGGCGAGCGCCAGCGCCTCGGCTACCTCACCCTCTCCGGCTTCTTGGGCACCTTCTCCGGCGGCGTGAACGTGCTGCTGACGATGACCGGCCGCCACGACCCGCTTGGACTGTATGGGGTGTTGCTGAGCCTCGCGCTCCTGAGCTACGTCGTCACCACCCCCAAGCTGCCCACCCTCGGCCACGTCGTCGAGGCCAGCCTGCGCTACTCGGCGATGGCGGCCCTGCTCTCGACGGTGTTTATGAGCCTCGTGCTTCTGGGCCTCCGCGCCGGGGCCGGGGGTGCTCTGTGGTCGTGGCGCGCGCTGTTCTTGGGCTTTCTTGTCGTGCTCACGGCCCAGCCCGCCCTCGCCTGGGCGAGGGGCCGACTCGCCGCCAGCCTCTTCGCCGGTAAAAAGGACGTGGACAGGCTCGACATCGACGGGCTCACCGAGGCCCTGGTGAAGAGTGAGGCCCGGGCCGAGCACAGCGCGCGGCTCGCGGAGCTGGGCACGCTCTCCGCCGCCGTGGCCCACGAGGTGCGAAACCCTCTGGGCGTGATCGCCGCCTGCGCGACGGTCTTGGAGCGCCAAGGCGCCGATCCCGACACAGTCGCCGAGCTGCGCACCCAGGTGGATCGCGCCGCGCGTTTCGCCGAGGAGCTCTTAGAGTATGGCCGCCCCGCGCCGATCACCCCCCGGCCCATCGGCCTGCACGACGCCGTCGAGGTGGCGGCGAGCGAGCTGCGCCGGGCCCTGGGCCTGCCCTTGGCGCTGACCGTCGAGGGTGAGGTGGAGGTGCAGGGTGACCACGCCCAGATCGTGCGGCTCTTGAGCGCGCTCATCGAGAACGCGGTCTTGGCCGGGGCGAAGACCGTTCGCGTGCGACTCCACACAGACGGCGCCCACGCCGTGCTCACCTTAGAGGACGACGGCCCCGGCGTGCCCGAGGCCCTGGCGAAGACGCTGTTTGAGCCCTTCGTCTCCGGGCGCAGCCGCACCTCACCCCGCCCCGGCACGGGCCTGGGCCTCGCCATCGCCAAAGGGGCGGCCGAGCGCCACCGCGGCGCGCTGACCTGGGAGGGCCGCTCCGACGACCTCGGCGGGGCCAAGTTTATGCTCCGCCTGCCCCAAGAACCGCCCCTCTGATCGGAGAGCCCATGACGCCAACCCCGCGTGTGACGACCGCCCGGCCCCGAGGCCGAGGCTACTGGACCTTTGAGCCCGAGGCCCTGGACTTCGACGCCGTAGACTTCCCCGACGACGAGGCGCCAATGCGAATCCCCACAGAGATCCTCGCGCAGATGTTGCCCGACCTGCACCCGCGCGGGGAGGGCTGGGCCTTGGAGCGCCGCGACGGCCGCCTCGTGCGCGCCGAGGGCGGCATCGGCGAGTCGCTGCACGTCTTCGTCGTCCCTCGGTAGCTCGTCTGTGCTCAGCGCGCCGCCGCCTCAAACACGACGACCACCTCGGCCTCCTCGGCCTGCATCATCGCCTCAAAGCCCAGGCGGCTGCGGCCCAGCTCGACCAGGCCTTCGGGGCGTGGGGTGATCAGGCGAACCCGCACAGAGAGGTCTTCATCGGCCAAGGCCGCCCACAGCGCCTCCAGACGCTCGGCGACGATCTCCGCCCAGGCCCGGCCCGCCGGGTTCTCGACCTCTTCAGCGATGAGCGTCAGCTCCAGGCCCCCGGTGGGCACCATCGCGGCGCCACCGAGCACGGTCTCATCGGTGAGCGTGGCCTCACCCAGCACGAGCTCCGGCGTCTTCACCGCCCGGGCGACGGGCGCGCGGCCCACAGACACCTCCAGCTCGGGAAAGAGCCGCGTGGCGAGCCAATGCAGCCCCGTCGGTGAGCTGAGGCCGACCACCCGCAAGAGCTGGGCGGCCGTCGCCCGGGGCAGGGCCTCCCGCTGGGCGGCGCCGAGGTGCCGGGCGATCAGCACATGGTCAAAAAAATGGAAGAACGCCTCGACCTTGTCCTCATCAACCCGACCGTCCTCCAAGGCGCGTAAGAAGTGTGTCGGCAGCGGGGACTGGGCGGAGAGCAGGCCCATGTTCAGGGTGATGACGGCCAAGGGCTCGCCGCTGGGCGCGCGGCCAAGGGTGAGCGACTGAACGAAGCTCGCCGGGCTTGAGCGGGTCCAGTGGCTCTGAAACAGCACGGCCTCGCGGGGATAACCGAGGCTCGCCAAGGCGCGCAGAAGCGCCTCCAGCTCAAATCGCCGGGCCTCTCGTGTCAGTCGGCGCTCCGCC
>JAKLKE010000227.1 GCA_023150775.1 Myxococcota bacterium | reverse complement strand
CGTCGCAGAGCTCGGGGTTGGTGGGGAACCGGTCGGCGTTGTCGTCGTCGCAGTCGCCGCTCTGGAACACCCAGCCGTGCTCCTCCTCGCAGGCGTTCTTGTTGTCGGCCTCGTCGCCGAAGCCGTCGCCGTCGGCGTCGCGGTAGGTGCTCAGCGCCCCGATCGTCGGGTTCTGGTTGTCGCAGTCGCCGGGGGTCTTGACAAAACCTTCGCCGGGTGAGCAGTCGCGGGTCGGCTGCTTCGTGTCGCCTACGCCGTCGTCGTCCGGGTCGGGGTAAACGACACAGTCTTCACGATCGCAGGCGATGAGGAGCAGGAGCAGGAGCAGGAGCAAAGGGGAGCGGGGTTGGGTCATTGGGGCTTCTTGATCTCGGCGGGGTCGAGGCTGTCGCCCAGCACCGGGGGCATGTACACATCCAACATCCCCGCCGCGAGGATGGCGTCTCGGGTGGCGCGGGGGATGAGCGGATAGTCGATGCCGTCGTCCTGACGGAACAACGGCGGGATGGTCACACCCTCCACCGTGGCGATGCGTTTGATGTGTACGCGACCCTCGACGCGGGGGCTTGGCGTGAGCTCGCAGCGGTCAAAGTCGATGATGTGCAGGTGTTGGTGTAGGTTGCAGACGACGAAGCTCGTGGTGTCGATGGGCGGGTGATCGCGCCAGTCGTCGCAATCGGGGACGAGGTGCGCAGGGATGACCTGGTGGGGGAAGTCGCCGAGGGACTCTAGGAGCGTCAGAAGGCGGGTGGTCATGACGAGGAAGAATCCTGAGCCACAAGGAGAATCGGTGCGGCTTAACGGGGAGCCGCTCAGGCGGAACGGGATGAATGCAACGTGGGAGAGATCCAGAGGCCGGATCCCAACACCGATCAAGGGGATCAGCTCGTAGCAGAACCTTAGGTCTGATTCTTCATGGTCGAGTAAATGCTCAACACCTGACTTGAGCTTATACAACTCAATCATTGGAGCCTCCCTTCTCTAGTACGAAGGTCTGAGTGGTCGACAATATCATTGCGTAGCTGCGCCTCCACCCTCTTCATCGTCTGAGTAAGCACCTCGGGTGGCACCTTGTCAAGGCTCCCATACCGCTCAACCAACATCGCTTGCTGCTTGAGAAGAACCTCGGTTGCGTACTTCGTATACCCCCGATGCGACCCCCGATGCACGGGCAACCCCGTCGCCCCGACCTTGTCCGGGCCCCCCGGCAGGGCGATGCCGTTGCCCTCGCCGTCCACGTCCCAAGGCGGAACCCCTCGCGCCCGCGCGGCCTGGGCCAGCGGGTGGGTTCGCGCCACCTCATCGGGGATCAGGTGGTGGGCCTGGAAGCCGGGCGGGAGCGGCACGCCCGCCTTCTCCATGCGGCTTGAGAGGGCCCCTGGCGTGCTCAGGCGCTCGCGGTCGGGAGACGGCCCCTCACGGATCACGCCCTCGGCGTCGAGGTGAAGCTCTGGGATCCCCCGCTCGGCGAGGCCAGGGGCGCGGCGCACGGCGTAGCCCTCACCGTCGACCTGCACGGCGTAGCCCACCGCGCGCAGCCTGGGCGTGAGCGCGCTCACCGTCTGCCGGTTGAGCTGCTCACCGACCAAGAGCCGGATGAGCGCCAGCGTAGAGGAGGCCGCCGCCGCGTCGGCGTCACCCTCCATCCACGAGGGCTGCGCGTCGAGGCCGTCCGCCGAGGCGAAGTCCGGGTGAAGCTCAGGAAGCGCGCCCTTGAGCTTCTGGGCCAAGGCGCCGAGCGCGGGCAGCTCATCGAGCATCCCCCACAAGACCCGCGCCGCGCGAACCCCGAGCGCCACGGCCCCAGCGCCGACCACACCCAGCACCGCCCCGGCGAGGATCGGCCCGGAGAGCTGCCCCAGGCGATACGCCGCCGTGATCGGGTCCGCCTGGGCCAGCGTCACCACCTCCGCCGCCATGCTCCCGCCGAGATCAGCGCCCAGCGCGAAAGACAGCGCCTCGCCCTGCGGCCCAGCCAGCGCCATCAACAGCGCGTCTAAGGCGGCGAGCTGCTCAGGGAGCTCCACAAGCCCCGCGAGCGCCTCAGCCAAGGCCGCCGCTGTGCCGTGGCAGAGGCCCGCCACGAACGGCCCCGAGGCCACCGCCGTCAGGGCGCCCGCAGCCGCTAGAGACTCGCCGAGGCGCGCCAACGTCGCAGCGTCAAGCTGCCCAATCAGCGTGGACTGTACGCCGTCGGTGAACGCCCCGCCCCGCGCCTGGCCCGCAGACACCGCCGCGAGGCCCAATGACGCGAGCAAGCCCGGCGCGGCGTGACCCTCCGCCACGTTTAGGGCCTCGGCGTAAGGGTGCGCGGGGAGGTTCTGGAGCTGCGTCGCGAACGTCAACGCGAGGGCCTCGCCCGCCTCGGCGGAGATCGCGCCGACCACGGCGGCTTGTGTCGATAGATTGGCCTCACCGAGCCCAGCGAAGTGGAGCGCCAGGGCCGCGAGCGCGGCGGGCTCATCCTCGGGCTCAACGTCGATGAGCGCGGCCTGAACCGCTGAGCGATGGGCGTCAGCGGTCGGGGCCTCGGCGCCCTCGTCGGATGGCTCCGCGATGAAGCTGTCATCGAGCCCCAACGCCACCGCCAAGACGCTGCCGGGCTCCACGCCCCAGAGGCTCCGCATCCACTCGTTGTGTTGAGGCGCGGCCTCTTGATCAGGCGCCTGCGCCTTGGCGGCGCTCTCGGCGGTGCACGTCGCGTAACTTCCCATGCTCACCTCAAGTCGAACCAGGGGAGGACTGGTGAACAGCATAGCGTGAGGTCTTCAAGACTGGACAGGCGCGTTGTCCGGGCTGAAGAATTTTAGTTCTGGACGAGCTTTGTGGGGCGGGGAGGGGTGATGCGTCAGAGGATCATGGCCCCGGCGCCGCGCCGACCACCGCCGTCTCGTCGAGCCGTTCGCCGCCGATTCTTCGGACAGCTCGCGCCAAGCCGCCAAGCCGCCAAGAGCTCACCTCAAGCGCCGTCGTCGTCGGCCTCCAGGCCGCCCGCGCCGCCGCCGCTCCTCGGATCGCTGTGACTATTTTGATCTGCCACCCGTCGGGCCACTGGGTCGGCCCCGCGTAAGTGAGCTGCCACCTGTCTGGCCACTTCATCGGGCCCGCGCAAGTGAGCTGCCACCTGTCAGGCCACTTCATCGGGCCCGCGCAAGTGAGCTGCCACCTGTCGGGCCACTTGGTCGGCCCCGCGCAAGTGAGCCGCCACCTGTCAGGTCACCTCGTCGGCCCCGCCGAAGCGGACCGCCCCGCCCCTGCGCCTTCGCGCCCCTCGCCGCCCGTCACCCAAGGCGCCGCCGCCGCCCTCCGACCCCCCGATCGCCCGACGCGCCACTCGGGCTCCTCAAGGATCCTTGTGATGAGAAAGATTCTTTCGAGGCGCGCCCCACGATCGGGCCCGCGGCGCGTGAGGATCCTTGTGGGCTCAGAGCTTGTCGGTGAAGAGCAGGTGTACGTCTTCGCTGCCGCGCACCGCGACGTCGGGGAGGCCGAGGCCGTTGGTGTCGCCGAGGTTCTCGAAGGCCGCGCCGAAGCCGTCGGCGCCGGTGATCGTGGCGTGGGCGTCGGCGGCGTCGAGGGTGCCCGCGAGCTCGGCGCCCAAGTAGAGATAGACGCCGCCCGCGCCGCTCGTGAGCCCCGGCGCGCCCAGCCAGAGCTCCCCGACGCCGTCACCGTCGAGATCTCCGGCCCCTACGACGCTCTGACCCAAGGCCGCGTTGGTGTCGCCGTCGATCGTGGCCAAGGAGTAGTCGCTGATGTCCTCGACGCCGCCGTTCATGGGCGAGAGCAGGTAACCGTCGAGCACATAGACCTTGCCAGCGCCGCCCGGGGCGCTGATGGTGACCTCGGGGTAGCCGTCGCCCGTGAGATCGCCGACCCCAGCCACGACGGCGCCGAACTCCGCCGTAGTGCTCTTGGTGCCTCGGAAGGTGTAGGACTTCTCGCTGTTTAGGTCACGCTCACCCTTGATGCTGTAGCCGAAGAAGACGACCACCTCACCCGCCTGCAGGTTGTTGGAGGCTGTGCTGCCGCGCCGCTGGTTGGGCATCCCGGCGATGATCTCCGGCTCGCCGTCGTTGTCGAGATCCCCGGCGCTGTCGATGGCGCCGCCGAGCGCCGCGCCCTCTTCACCGACGTAGGTGACGACGCCGCGCTGGCTGTTCTGAATGGTGTCAGCGCGGACGATCGGCCCGTTGATGAGCACGACGGCGCCGGAGTCCTCATAGGTCTCCGTGCCCTGGAAGCTGTCCTGGCCCGGCGAGCCGATGAGCAGGTCAGTGATGAGATCGCCGTCAAAGTCATCGGCGATGAGCACCGACCCGGCGCGCTCGTCGGAGTCGCCGATGAGCGGCAGCACTGTGGCGGCGCCTATGTCAACATTCTCAGTGATCGGCCCGTAGACGATCCGCACCGCGCCGTTGTTCGTGGCCTCCCCCGGCGCGCCGATGGCGAGGTCCAGCACCGCATCGTCGTTGAAGGTGCCGACCGCCAACGCGAAGCCGGCCTCTCCCTTCTCTTTGTTGATCCCGGTGATGAGCCAGCCGCCGTCTAAGGTGCCGCTCTGCCCGGTGAACGGCCCCGGCAGCACCGCCACCGCGCCGTCGCCGCCCGCGTACTCGGAGGCGCCGACGAGGAGGTCGACCACGCCGTCCCCGGTGAGATCCCCCGAGGCCAAGACGGCGGTGGCGCGCACGTCGTTGTTGGCCAAGAGGGCGGCGCTCGGCGCGTCGTCGAGGGCCATCAGGCCGTCGAGGGCGAGGCCGCAGTCTCCGAGTCCGTCGCAGTTGTTGTCTAAGCCGTCGCCGCAGACGGCGAGCTGGTCGGGGTTCACGGCGGGCAGGGTGTCGTCGCAGTCGCCGCCGATGGAGACGTAGCCCGGGAGGGAGCGGCAGCTCACGAGCGCGCGGGCGTCGTCGCCGAAGCCGTCGCCGTCATCATCGGGAAACCAGGTCAGCGCGTCTGAGGCGCCGTTGTCGATCTCGCCGTCGCAGTCGTTGTCGAGGTCGTCGCAGAGCTCGGGGTTGGTGGGGAACCGATCGGCGTTGTCGTCGTCGCAGTCGCCGCTCTGGAACACCCAGCCGGGCTCCTCTTCGCAGGCGTTCTTGTTCTCCGCCTCGTCGCCGAAGCCGTCGGCGTCGGCGTCGCGGTAGGTGCTCAGCGCCCCGATGGTCGGGTTCTGGTTGTCGCAGTCGCCGGGGGACTTGACAAGACCTTCGCCGGGTGAGCAGTCGCGGGTCGGCTGCCTCGTGTTGCCTACGCCGTCGTCGTCCGGGTCGGGGTAAACGACACAGTCTTCACGATCGCAGGCGGTGAGGAGCAGGAGGAGGAGCAGGAGCAAAGGGGAGCGGGGTTGGGTCATTGGGGCTTCTTGAGCTCCGCCGGGTCGAGGCTGTCGCCCAGCACCGGGGGCATGTACACGTCCAACATCCCCGCGGCGAGGATGGCGTCTCGGGTGGCGCGGGGGATGAGGGGCGGCAGGCGCCAGTCATCTTGGCGGAACAGGGGCGGGATGGTCACGCCGTCCACCGTGGCGATGCTCTGGATGCGCACGCGACCCTCAACGCGGGGGCTAGGCGTGAGCTGGCAGCGGTCAAAGTCGATGATGTGGAGGTGTTGGTGGAGGTTGCAGACGACGAAGCTCGTGGTGTCGATGGGCGGGTGGTCGCGCCAGTCGTCGCGGTCGGGGACAAGGTGCGCGGGGATGACCTGGTGAGGGAAGTCGCCGAGGGACTCCAGGAGGTGCAGCAGGCGGGGGGTCATGACCAGGAAGAACTCTGTGCCGACCAGCACATCGGCTCGTCCACGCGGCGATCCGATCTGGCGGAACGGAACGAAGGGAGCGCCCGTGAGATCGATCTCTGCGAGGCCAACGCCGTAGGTCGCCCGCTTGTCCAGGCAGGGCAACACGTCCCAATCCTCGTGGTCGAGAAGATGGTCCACACCAGCCGTGAGCTTAAAGAGCTCGATCATTGAAGTCTCCCTTGTGGACTGCGGAGATCTGCGCGGTCCACAATGTCTTGCCGAAGCTGTCGTTCTACCGTTCTCATTGTCTCCGTAAGTGCCTCGGGCGGCACTTTATCAAGGCTCCCATGCTGCTGCTTGAGGGTTGTCTCTTGTGCGGTCAGCGCCTCCCAAGCGTGCTTGGTATACCCCCGATGCGACCCCCGATGCACCGGGAGCCCCGTCGCCCCCACCTTCTCTGGGCTCCCCGGCAGGGCGATGCCGTTGTCCGCGCCGTCCACGTCCCAAGGCGGCGCCCCCCGCGCCCGCGCCGCCTGCGCCAGCGGGTGGGTTCGCGCGACCTCATCGGGGATCAGGTGGTGCGCCTGGAAGCCGGGCGGGAGCGGGATCCCGACCTTCTCCATGCGGGTTGACAAGGCCCCGGGCGTGCTCAGGCGCTCCCGATCCGGCGACGGCCCCTCACGGATCACGCCTTCAGCGTCGAGGTGCAGCTCCGGTAGACCCCGCTCGGCGAGGCCCGGCGCGCGATGCACGGCGTAGCCCTCGCCGTCGATCTTCACCGCGTAGCCCGCCGACTTCAGGCGCGGTGTGAGCGCGCTCACCGTCTGCCGGTTGAGCTGCTCGCCGACCAAAGCCCGGATGAGCGCCAGCGTAGAGGAGGCCGCCGCCGCGTCGGCGTCGCCCTCCATCCACAGCGGCCGCGCGTCGGGGCCGTCCACCGTCGCCATGTCCGGCGAGAGCTCCGGCAGCGCGCCCTTGAGCTTCTGGGCCAAGGCGCCGAGCGCGGGAAGCTCATCGAGCATCCCCCACAAGACCCGCGCCGCGCGGACCCCGAGCGCCACGGCCCCAGCGCCCACAACCCCAAGCACCGCCCCGGCGAGGATCGGCCCGGAGAGCTGCCCCAGGCGGTACGCCGCGGAGATCGGGTCCGCCTCAGCGAGCTTCACCACCTCCGCCGCCAAACTCGCGCCGAGGTCAGCGCCCAGCGCGAAAGAGAGCGCCTCACCCTGCGGCCCGGCGAGCGCCATCAGCAGCGCGTCCAAGGCGGCGAGCTGCTCAGGGAGCTCCACCAGGCCCGCGAGCGCCTCGGCCAAGGCCGCCGCTGTGCCATGGCAGAGCCCCGCCACAAACGGCCCAGAAGCCACCGCCGTCAGAGCGCCCGCCGCCGCCAGAGACTCACCGAGGCGCGCCAAGGTCGCGGCATCTATCTGCCCAATCAGCGTGGACTGTACGCCATCGGTGAACGCCCCGCCCCGCGCCCGGCCCGCTGAGATGCCCGCGAGGCCCAACGACGCGAAAAAGCCCGGCGCCGCGTGCCCGTCGGTGATGTCCAGCGCCTCGGCGTAGGGGTGCGCCTGGAGGTTCTGGAGCTGCGTGGCGAAGGCCAGCGCCAGCGCCTCACCGGCCTCGGCGGAGATCGCGCCGACGACGGCGGCCTGCTCGGGCAGCGCCGCCTCACCGAGCCCAGCGAAGTGGAGCGCCAGGGCCGCGAGCGCGGCGGGCTGATCCTCGGGCTCAACGTCGATGAGCGCGGCCTGGACCGCCGCGCGATAGGCGTTGGCGGTCTGGGGCTCACCGCCCTCGTCGGGCGGCGCCGCCGCGACGCTGTCATCGAGCCCCAAGGCGACCGCCAGCACGCCGCTGGGCTCAACCCCCCAGAGGCTCCGCATCCACTCGTTGTGTTGAGGCGTGGCCTCTTGATCAGGCGCCAACGTCTTGGCGGCGCTCTCGGCGGTGCACGTCGCGTAACTTCCCACGCTCACCTCAAGTCGAACCAGGGGAGGACTGGTGGACAGCATAGCGTGAGGTCTTCAAGACTGGACAAGCGCGTTGTCCGGGCTGAAGAATTTTGTTCTGGACGGGCCCGGTTGGGCGCAGGGAGGGGTGAATTGTCAGAGGATCGTGGCCCCGGCGCCGCGCCTCGCTGGGTCGGCGGCGACCAAGCCGCCTGCGCGGCTGCGCCTCGCTGGGTCGGGCCGGAATTTTTGATCTGCCTGCTGTCCGGTCATCTTGTCGGGTCGTCGTCTTTGATCTGCCTGCTGTCCGGTCATCTTGTCGGGTCGTCGTCTTTGATCTGCCCGCTGTCCGGCCACTTCATCGGGCCCGCGCAAGTGAGATTCCACCTGTCGGGCCAGCTTGTCGGGTCGTCGTCTTTGATCTGCCCGCTGTCCGGTCACTTTGTCGGCCCCGCCCAAACGGACCGCCCCGCTCCGGCTCCTTCGCGCCGCTCGCCGCCCGTCGCCCCAGGCACCGCCGCCGTCATTCGACCCCCCGATCGCCCGATGCGCCACTTGGGCTCTTCAAGGATCCTTGTGCTGAGAAAGATTCTTTTTTGACGCGCCCCACGATCGGGGTCGCGGCGCGTGAGGATCCTTGTGGGCTCAGAGCTTGTCGGTGAAGAGCAGGTGCACGTCTTCGCTGCCCCGCACCGCGACGTCGGGCAGCCCAAGACCGTTGGTGTCGCCGAGGTTCACGAACCCCGCGCCGAAGCCGTCGGCGCCGGTCACGTTGGCGGCGGCGTCGGCGGCGTCGAGGGTGCCCGCGAGCTCGGCGCCCAAGAAGAGATAGACGCCGCCCGCGCCGCTCGTGAGCCCCGGCGCCCCCAGCCAGAGCTCCCCAGCGCCGTCACCGTCGAGATCTCCGGCCCCCACGACGCTCTGGCCCAAGCGTGCGCTGGTGTCGCCGTTGATCGTCGCCAAGGCGTAGTCGCTGATGTCCTCGACGCCGCCGTTCATGGGCGAGAGCAGGTAGCCGTCGAGCACATAGACCTTGCCCGCGCCGCCCGGGGCGCTGACGGTGACCTCGGGGTAGCCGTCGCCGGTGAGATCGCCGACCCCAGCGACGACGGCGCCAAACTCCGCCGTAGTGCTCTTGCCGCCCCGGAAGATGTAGGACTTCTGGGTGGCGAGGTCGATCTCGTTCTTGATCGCGTACCCGAAGAACACGACGACCTCACCCGCCTGAAGGTTGTTGGAGGCCGTGCTCCCGCGCCGCTGCTCAGGCATCCCGGCGATGATCTCCGGCTCGCCGTCGTTGTCGAGATCCCCGGCGCTGTCCAGCACCCCGCCCAAGGACGCGCCGTCTTCGCCGAGGTAGGCCACCACGCCGCGCTGGGTGTTCTGAATGGAGTCCGAGCGCACGATCGGCCCGCTGATGAGCACCACGGCGCCGGAGTCAACGTAGCTGTCTGCGCCGTTGATGCTGTCTTGCCCCGGCGAGCCGATGAGCAGATCGTCGATGGTGTCGCCGTCAAAGTCATCGGTGATCAAGGTGGACCCGGCGCGGTCCCCGGCGTAGCCGATGAGCCCCATCACGTCGCTGTCGCCGAGGTCGATGTGGCCAGTGATCGGCCCCTTGACGATCCGAACCGCGCCGTTGTTGGACGCCTCCCCCGGCGCGCCCACGGCGAGATCCAGGATCTCATCGTCATCGAAGAAGCCAACCGCCACGGCCCGCCCGGCCTCCCCCTTCTCTTTGGACACCCCGGTGATGAGCCAGCCGCCGTCGAGGGTGCCGTCCTCGCCAAAGAAGGGGCCTGGGAGCACGGCGACGGCGCCATCAGCCCCGGCGTACTCCGAGGCGCCGACGAGGAGGTCCACCACGCCGTCCCCGGTGAGAT
>JAKLKE010000226.1:7959-9616 GCA_023150775.1 Myxococcota bacterium | reverse complement strand
CTTCGCGGCGTTGTTCCCTGACCTGTACAACGCCGACCGCCAGCGCCGAGTGCCGCTCAAGGCCAAGTCCATCGAGGCCGCGCGCATCGAGGCCGACGAGCGCTTCCCGCTGCCGGCGTGGTGGGGCTTCGTGCAGGAGCAGCAGCAGAAGGGAGGTGAGGGATGATCACGATCGATCTCGAGGTGTTCCAGACCTTCGGCGCGGCGCTGAAGGGCTCGTCTGACGTGATCGAGCTGTTCACCCTGCTTCAGCAGGACGAGTCGAGGCCTGGTGACCGCGCCGTGGCCACGGTGCTCACCGAGCAGTCGCTTTCCCAGGTGGTGCAGACCGTCGGCGCGTTGGGCCGGTGGGCCGACGTCCGGGGCTTCGGTCAGACCGAGATCACCCTCGCGGACCTGCGCGCGCGGGTGTCGGCGCTGGGTGAGGTGGACGACGCCGAGAGCCAGGCCGACGCCGAGGTGCTTGACCGCCTGTTTACCCGGGTGACCGCGCTGACCGCGCCTGAAGGGGCGCTAGAGGCCGTGCGCGCGGCGATTCGCGCAGGGAGCAAGGGATGAGCGTCAAGACGTTGGTGCTCGCCTGGTTCCCCGACGAGTCCGGGTGCTGGGGCATCGGGGAGACCGAGGCGGAGGCTCGCGCGAACGCGATGGAGCTGCGTCGCCGCGACGACGCGCCGCCGTGTGGCTGGGAGGCCTGGGAGGCGCGGCTCGACTGTGTGCAGGTGGTGGGGCTGACGCGCGTGGTGCGCGCGGTCCTCCAGGATCTAAAGACCGCCGAGGGGTTGCCTTGGCCGGAGGCTTGGATGGAGCGGAGCGAAGAGCAGAGCGTTGAGATTCCGGAGTGGAAGACGCCATTGGTGGACGCTCAGCGCGAGCGCGCGCGTGAGCTCGCGCCGGATGAGCCTACGGCAGACTTTGACGACGCGGAGGAGCTCGACGTCGATGAGGATGAGGAGCTCGACGGGGAGGAGGATGAGGACCTCGACGTCGAGGAGGATGGGGACGATCCCGAGGTCCTCGACTCGATGGAGCAGGACGCGGCGTTGGCTGTGGCGGTGGAGCTCATGGAGGTTTGGCGCGCGCTAAACGCCTTGGAGCTCTCGCCGTGGGCGTGGGTGGGTGTCGTCGCTCAGGCCTGCGACTACACGACTGAGGCGCCGCTTCGCTGGGCGCCAAAGGCGGATCTTCTGCTGAAGCTCCGCGTGCTTTGTCTGCTCGCTGAGACGCGCCGGCCGGCGGAGTGGGTGCAGCTCGGCGTGGCGGTGGCGCTCAGCCCCGTCCAACTCGCGCCCGATGAGGAGCTGGCCCAGGTCATCGCCCAGCGGCTCACCGAGCGGGCCTTAAAGTCAGGCCCCTCACACCATGCTCACTTGGTGCATCCCCAGTCACCTGCGCGGGATAAGTGGCTTCAAGAGCTGGGCTTGTGGGATGACGAGCTGACTCGCTGGCACTGCTCGCGACTGCTCGCTGAGTGGAATGACGAGCTGCACTTGATAGCGCCGGACGCGGTCAACAACGCCACGCTAACTTTGGCAGCGCTGTGGGCGCGCGTGGATGCGGCGTGGTTGCGCGCCCAGATGACGCACGCCGCGCACGACGTGGGCGACGCTGGCGTGATCTTCATGCTGCTGCGGGATTGGGGCCCGCGGCTCGGTTG
>JAKLKE010000226.1:0-7949 GCA_023150775.1 Myxococcota bacterium | reverse complement strand
CGGTCATGGGCTCAGGAAGGTGCGCCATGAGCCCCGACCCCACCCGCGCCGCCGCCGGCCTCTACCAGCGCGACATGCGCCGCGAAGACCTCGACGCCCCAGCGCGCGACCGCGCCGCCGATCACCTCACCCGACTCGCCCGGGGGCTGGTCGAGGCTCCAGGCGCCGACGAGGCCCTCCGCGCCGACGCTCGCGCCTGGCTCGCCGAGGCCTCGGCGCACCTAGCCAATAGCGAGGCCGACGTCGTCGCGAAGGCGGAGGGCTGGCTTGCTGTGCTCAACCGGCCGGGCTCGTCGTTGGCGGCGCAGAAGGTCGCCGCGGCGCACCTGGTCGCGCTGGGTGAGCAGTGGCGAAACGACTGCAACGCGCGCCGGCGCGAGCTCGCTGAAGGCTGGCGCGCCGAGGGCTACACCGCCCAGGCTGGGCTCCCTGAGCTCGGCGTGTCGAGGAGGTGCGCGTGAGCCCTGGAGCTGAGGCGACCGAGGAGGAGCTCCGCGCCCTGGGTGGTGACGGGTTGGTCTATTGGATGCGGCGCACAGGCGAATCGTGGTCGGTCCATCAGCGCGCATACGCAGCCGGCTACATCTATGAGCTGGCGACGATGTGGCAGGGGAGCGACAACCCCCGCCGACGTGAGCTCGCCGAGGCCTGGCTCGTCGAGTTTGCGCCTGAGAGGTTCGGATGAGCCCCGCGGTCTTGGAGCCGGCGCTGCTCAATCACCCCTTCCATGTGTTCTGGCTCAACGCGAGCCGGTCTGACCTTCGTTGCGTCCGCCAACTGGCGGCGGGCTACTTCTACGAGCTCGCTGGTCACTGGCGGCTCAGCGCCGACGCTCGCAAGCGCGAGCTCGCCGAGGCCTGGCTCGTCGAGTTCGCGCCTGAGAGGTGCAGATGAGCCCCGAGGCCGAGGCGCTCGCCGCGCTGCTGCACTCGCCGGGGCTTGTGCTACCCGCCGACGAGGTCCTCGCCTTGCACTACCTGTCCGGGCGCCTGCGTGAGCGCGACACGACGACGCGGGCGGCGGTGCGTGAGCTCCAGGAGCTCGGGCGCCTGGTCATCGAGGCCGAGGGCGCCGGCGCGCGCTGGCGAGTGAAGCCGTGAAGGCCTCGCCGGCCGAGGGGAGCTATTGGAGCTCGGGCGACGTCGCCCAGCTCCTCGACGTGCAGCCCCGGACGCTGGCCGGGCTCGTGGCTGACGGCGCGCTCGCGGGTAAACCTGCCCCGGCCGTGAACGTCGGCAAAGGCCGGCGGGTGCTACGGTGGCGGCCGTCCATCGAGGCGATCGAGGCCTGGCTCTTGGAGGTCGAGGCGTGGCGAGCATCGAGCGCAGCGGAGAGAAATGGAAGGTCCGCTGGCGCGAAGAAGGCGCAGCGCGGTCAAAGACCTTCACCGGCGAAAGGGCAGAAGAAGAAGCGCGCGCGCTCCTCGCGACGCTCGGCGACTCAAGCGGATCTGCGCCAAGCGCTGAGGTAGCGCCTGCTGAGGGCCTCCGCGACGTCGTGAAGGCTTACCTCCGCGCCCGGGCCCGAGGCCTTCGGCCGCGCGGCGTCGATCAGCTCATTCAGGTGCTCGGCGCCTGGCTCGACTGGGCCGAGGCCGGGCGCCTGGGGTTCAAGGCGCTCACGGCGGCCGAGGTCGAGCGGTATCACGACGACGTGCTCTGCGGGCCTACGGGGCGCCACGGGCGGCGCCGGGCGGCCTCGACGGTGCGTAACCACGTCCGCGCCATCGAGCGCCTCTGGGACTGGGCAGACCGCCGCGGCGCCGATCGCGGGTGGACGATCGCCCGGGCGGTGAGGATGGAGCTCGGCGCCAGGCGCAGCCCCATCGCCCGCGCCCCGAGCTGGGAGGAGGTCGACCGGATGATCGGCGCCCTGGGCCCCGGGTGGACCTGGCGCGCGGCCGTCGTGCTGCGGTACTCCGGCGCGCGGATACAAGAGGCGCTGCGCCTGCGCTGGGCCGATGTAGACCTCGACCGCGGCGAGGTGCTGTGGCAGCCTGAAGACACGAAAGGCGGCTACGGCGGCCGGCGCGTCCCGCTGCATCCCGGCCTGGTCGAGCTGCTGCGCGGGTGGCGCTCCAAGAGCGGGCGGGTGTGCGACGGGCCCGAGGCCGAGCTCACCGGCCGGGGCCACGTTCAGCGCAGCTTCAACCGGGCGTGGCGCCGGGCTGGGGTCGATCCTCGGGTGTGGCAGAGGCAGCCGACCCACGCGGCGCGTAAGGCCTTCTTTACGGGCCTCTGCGCGGCGGGGGTCGAGCTGCTGCTTGTGCGTCTGCTCGTCGGGCACAAGCTCGACGACACGACGCTCGCCTATTTGGACACCGCCCAGCTCCCGCTACGTCGGGCGCTGGAGCGGGTGCCGCTCATCACTTCCGCTTCGACTCCGGGGCTTTGACCGCGGCGGCCTCGGGCTCGCTGGACGCGGCCGGCGGGGTGGCCTCGGGCGCGGAGCTCGTCGCGTCGGTGGCCGTGGTGGCCTGGGCCTCGGCCTGGGCTTGGGCCTGGGCCTGGGCCGCGCCGTGGGCCACAAGGATCGCCTCGACGTGGTCCACGGCGGCGCTGATCTGGCGCCGCAGGGGGTGGCCGATCATCACGGCCTGGGCGATGAGCAGCTCGTCCGCGACATGGCGGAGAGCCGAGGCCGCGCGCTCAGGCAGCGGCGCGAGAACGCGCGGCATCGAGGGCGGCGGGGTGGTGGGGGCCTCGGCGGGGGCGGCAGGGGCGGCGGCCTCGACGGCCTCGGCGGCCGGGGCCTCGGCGTGGCCGGGGGCCTCGACGGGTACGGGCTCGGCTTGACGAGCGCGGGGCGGGGTGGGCGAGGGCGCGCCATCCTTAGCGTTCACGATTCTCACAGGAGCCTCCAAGAGTTGGGCGGGAAGAACTGAAGGGGATCGACGTACTCTTCGCCGATGCGGACAGAGAGATGAAGGTGCGGCCCAGTTGAGCGGCCGGTGTTGCCGCTCCAGCCGACGAGGCCGCCAGGGGGTAAGGTGGCTCCGACGCGCACCTGTGGGCCGAACGCGCTCAGGTGAAGAAAGCTCCAGGTGCTCTTCCCCGCGCGCAGGTGTACAGCGTTACCGTTGATGACGCCCTTTCCCTGGCCGTTCACGTCAAGCCGCGTCACCACTCCGGGCACGGGGGTGAGCGTCGCCGTACCCGAGGGGATGGCGAAGTCGACGCCGGTGTGAAACGAGGGCTTGTGCGTCACCGGATGCACACGCGGGCCAAAGCGGGAGCTCACGAGCAACATTACAGCCCCCGGGCGACGAGCTTTGGCGCCGCAGCGAGCAACGCCGGGCCGGCCGGGCCCCACGAGATCGCCACCAGGCCAGCGACGACGAGACCGCCCAAGAGGAGGATGTCGTCTCGCGTCTCGCTTGGCAGCTTGACCGCCTCATCAACGAGGTTTTTAGCGCCCGAGCGCACATACACGGCCTCGGCGCGTTGCCCGAGCTCGTCGAGGGTCGCGGTGAGGTTGCCCAGTCCGGCGCGGTAGGCGTAGCTCTGCGCGTCGATGATCGCCGTGTAGGCCTTCCAGGCGTAGGACGTGCTCTGCGCCTGGGTGGGCGCGGCCGCGGCGGCGGCCTGGTACTGGAGGCTCGTCGAGACGGACTGGGCGACGGGGTCACCCGAGGCCCCGAGGCGGGGGCTCACGGCGAGCTCGAGGCGCAGACGATCGATGAGCTGGGGGGTGGAGAGGTGTTGCAGGGGCCGGCCGCGGGGCGGTGCCGGCCGGCGCTGCACACCACAGCCGCCACAACGACAACGAGGGCCACAATCTGCGCGTGCGCTGGCCCAAGACCTGGTCATAGCCGGATCTCCCAAACGAGCGACGCGGGGACGGTCAGCACGAACCGCGCGCCCTTTACGTTCGTCTCTTGGCCGATGGTGAGCGGCTGGGGAATGTTGACGGCCGCGCCGGCCGCGTTCGGGGTACGCCAAGAAAACTGAGGCGCTGTAAGCGTCGTGGCGGTGAATACGCGGAACGCTCCGGGCGGACACGCATACTCCCCCGCCTCGTAGGTCTGCGCGTAGTAAACCGTCTCCTGACGCGCCGGGTTCGGAGGCCCTTCGCCCACAGCGACGGCGAGCTGAGGGCCCGTCGCCTCACCGTAGAGCACTACGAGCTGCCAGCGCGCCCACTCGGCGCAGCTCACCTCGACGCAGGTATACGCCGGCAGCGAGAACACTCGCCTATAGCTGAGGTTCTCGCCGAGGCCTTGCAGCTCCAGGACAACCGTGGTCGCCGTCGCGCCGTTGAAGGCCGAGGGCGGGGCCTGCCAGCCGATAAAGAGGGTCTGCGGCTGAAAGTCGACGCGCAGGCCGTCGCTCTCCCACTTTTGGCCGCGGTTGCCGCTGCTCGGCGCGAGCTGGCCTTTGGTCTTCATCCTGCGCCTCGCATTCCGCCGGTGATCGACGGGTCCAGAATGGTGCGGTTGTCCGCTCGGTATACCTGCGCGTGCCACAGACCAGGCCGCACGGGGCGGATCACCACCTGGGCCGGGATGCCCTGGGCGATGAGCTCGGCCGCGACGGCCGCGGCTAAGTCCTCACAGTCTCCGCCACCGCGGCGCCAGAGATCCCGCAACGAGAGCCAAGCCTCCTCGGGGTCATGGCGGATGTAACGGAGTCGCTTCGCCCGAAGCGCGCCGCTGATGGCGGGCACGCCTTGGCGGAGCTGCTCCAGGTTCTGCGCCACCAGCCCGATAAGGCCGGCCTGGGCCTCGGGGATGGTGGCGTAGTTGGACCTGGAGCGAAGCGGCATCAGCGGTACATTGCGCCTTCGCGGCGGTAGTCGCGGGTGATGGCGGCGCGGACGGCGGCGCGGACGCTGACCTGGTAGTCGGCGAGCGCCGTAAACCCAAGCTGAAGCCCACCGCTGAACTTGGCCTTCCCGTTGGGGTTGATGGTGTCCTGAAACCGCAGGCCCTGAAACTCCTGCTGGTTGTTGGTACCAAAAGGGCCGCTCAGGTCAAGAACTTGGGCGTCAGGCACCAAGTCAAACCCGCCGTCGACCATGAGGCTGGTGAGCAGGACGTGGACTTGCGCCGAGTTGTCGAACAACGGAAACAGAGGGGTTGTGCCGGGGTAGGTCAGCGGCTTGATCTGGACGTTCACCTTAAACCCGAGCACCTTGAGCTCAAGATAGGTGTATTGCTTCGTGTACCCGCTGAGCCCCTGAATTTCCCCAGCGAGGTCACCTGAAGTGATCGCGATGAGGGCGTGCTCCGTCCCGGTCGCGTCAAACACGATCGGGAGGTCGAGCTCGGCGCCAGGGGCCTGCGCCACAGCCGTCACGCCCAGACCTTGGCGGTAGTTGGGAAGCGCCATCTGTCCTCCGGTGTAGCCGCCGGGCTGCCCGGGCACGCCCTGGCCTTGGCCTTGGGGGTTGGCGGCGCCACGCAGAGAGCGCAGAGCCTCCTTGATCTCCTTCTCCTTGCCCTTCGCCTCTTCGAGCTTCTGCTCCCAGCGCCGGCGCGCCTTCTTGCGCCACGGAGCCAGGTCGATGAGCTTGCGCTTGGCCTTGGCGACGTTCTTCTGAGCCTTGCTCAGCATCTTCTTGAGCTTGTCCTCTTCGCGCCCGAGGTCGTTGCCCCCGAGCTCGGCGGCGTCGTCGTCGAGGCTGCCGAGCTCGTCGTCGAAGTCCGAGAGCTCGGCGGCCTCTTCGCCGCTGAGCTCCTCCTCATCGCCGCCAATCTCGAAGACGCCTTCGCCGAGGCGCCCACGAGCGCAGCGGTTCTGCTGCCAGCGCTGGAAAGCCTGGCGGCCGGCCCACGCGCCAGGGCCTCCGACGACGTCGACGCCGAGGTTGGGGTCAAAGCCCATCATGGCGAGCTGAACAGGACTCAGGGCGACGTCGTCGCCGCCCATGTACTTGCGAAAGAATCCATTCATCGGGGCGTGCATGTCGTCCTCATGAGGGAGAGGGTGAGATCTCAGGGGCGGAACAGGCCGGTCCACCAGTCGGGAGCAGCGGCGGGCGCGGGCGGGGCGGCGGGGTCCATCGGCACACCCGGCGGGCCGGGCAACATGGGCGGCGCGCCGCCTTGGCCAGCGTCGAGGCGCGCGCGGGCCTGGTTGAGCGCCTCGAGCTTGAGGTTGCGGGCGACCTTCTCGGTGCTGAACCAGCTCAACATGCCGCCGAGGCCGACGCCCAGCGCGAGCAGGTTGAACGGCGCGGGAAGGAACATCGCGGACGCGAGGCCAGCGCCGGCGGTGAGCTTGCGCTGATCCCAGCCGTTCCAGTCGGGCGACAGGTCCTCATCGGCGAGGGTCTTGTCGGTGAGGGCGTTGGAGGCGAGAACGGCGGGGATGCCGATCCAGCCGAGGAGAAACAGGGGGTTCATAGGAGTACCTCCGACTACAGGTTAGACCATTGTCGCGTTTTTGGCGCTAATCGAGCCTAACAAGTTTGGATTCAGCTTGTTTCGTCAACAATCTTTGCTAAACTGCTTGCCATGGAGCGCGAGTACTGCCAGCAATGCGGCCGCACACGGCGGCCGGCGGAGTGGACCTGCCCCCGCTGTGCCTGTCCGATCTACGGACCCAGCGCCGTCCGGGGCCAGGCCTCACACCCGCAAGCGCTGGGCGGTGAGCTCGCGAAGCTGCGCGGCCTGGAGCCTGGTGAGGCGCTCGTGCTCTACGGCGCGAAGGGCAGCGGTAAGACCTCGGTGGCGCTGCGCGCATTCGCCCGCCCCCTCGTCATCACAACCGAGATGAGCGCCTCACGGCTCTTCGAGTACGGCGAGCGCCTCGGTGTGCACGTCGTCGAGGTCGTCGAGCTACGCCTCTCCGACGACGGCGCGCCGGAGCTGCCCGAGTGGGAGGGCGACGCCGACGGCCTGGTCCTCGACTCGCTCAACGGCCGCGGTGACGTTGTCGCGGTGTGGCAGCTCGTCGAGGCCTTCGCGATGGACCACGGCCTGCCCCTTGTCGTGGTCGCGCAGACTACGACGGACGGGGGTGTGCGGGGCGGGGAGTATGTGCCTCACGCCTGCACCGTTCTGGCCGAGGTCCGGCGCGATGGTGACGCCCGGGAGATCGTCGTCGAGAAAGACCGCCACGGCTCAGACGTGGACGTGATCCCGTTCACCTTGGGCGAGGTCAAGCCCGCGGCGCACTTCTTCTCGGTGGAGGGGAAGCCGGGCCGTTACCAGCTCGTCCCCTACCCGTGGGGAGCCTCAGAGGTGTGGGAGGCCGCCGAGCGGGGCAAGCTGGAGCCCCCTCCGCCGCCCGTCGCCGCGGCGGCGCGCTTCTCCAAGCTACACGGGGGATGGGTAGAGCCCCCGGACCATGAAGCGCGGGAGGCGTTTTGCTTGGCCCGCAGCATCCCTTACTGGAGACCTGTGCATGTCGACAAGGACTGACCTGGACGGCGCGCTGCGTGACTCAGACCACTGTTTACGGGCGCTGCTCATCGACAAATGCGCTGAGAACGCCTTCACGAAGGCGTGGAAGCTCATCGCCAACTTTAAGGCAAAGGGGAATAGCAGCGCGCCGCAGGTGGCGTCTGTAGCTGGGGCGACGTTGGAATTGACTGGGGTCGACAACGTCCTGAATGACGTTCACAAGCAGCTCTGCGAACGAATCGGCTTACAACCGCGCGGTCAGCTCCGGATCAAGGTCTACATCGTTGGCGAGAGCGGTGATCCCCTCATCGACCTTCACCGCACCCTTGAATACTCAGGCGATGACATCGAGGAGGTCGGCTCAGATGCCTATTGGCGCAAGGTGGCGTTGGAAGAGCGCTCTGAGAACTATCGGCTGAGGGACCAGCTTAATCAACTCATGCTCACGGCCTTTCAAGGAACGAACGCGGCTCACGGCCTAGTCGCCCAGATCGCCGTCGAGCAGGCGAAAGGCTTCAGCCAGGTGGCGACGCTTCGCGCGCAGCTTGGAGGCCTCAGCGAGGCAGGCACGGTAACCAGCGCGGCCGGGATCTTCGTGATG
>JAKLKE010000225.1 GCA_023150775.1 Myxococcota bacterium | reverse complement strand
TGCGCTTCTGTCGGGTGCGGGACATCGGCTGGATCACCGCCGCCGACGACTCCTCCGAGCTGCACCTCTTCGACGGCACAGCCCTGCTCTCCACGACCCCGCTCAAGGGCTGGGAGGCGCGGCTGCCTGAGGACTACGCACGAATCCACCGCTCGACCATCGCGCTCATCGCCGCCGCCGAGCAGGTCGTGCGTGGCCAAGGCGACGCCTGGGAGGTGCGCCTCAAGGGTGTGCGAGAGCCCCTCGCCATGAGCCGCCGCTACGCCGCCGCGCTGCAAGATCGTCTGGGTTTGGGGAGCCGCTGAGGCCCTTCGGCCGAGATTGGGCGAAACGGGGTGAAATCTTGGGCTAATGTCCCTACACACCCCTGACTCCAAGGATGGAGCGCCAATGACTCTTGCACCCCTACGCCTCAGCCCCTTGCTGCTCACCCTGCTCGCCTTGGGCTGTCGCTCCGACGACAAAGACGTCGTCATCGACACCGTAGACACCGCCCCCGCGGTCGTCGATGAAGACGGCGACGGCTTCTCCGGCGAGGAGGACTGCGACGACAACGACGCCGCAGTGAACCCCGACGCTGAAGAGCTCTGCGACACCCTCGACAACAACTGCGACGGCGCGGTGGACGAGGGCGTGCTCTCGACCTTCTACGCCGACGGCGACGGCGACGGCTTCGGTGTCTCCGCCTACACCGTCGAGGCCTGCACCGCCCCCGAGGGCTACACCGAGGCCAGCGAAGAGGACTGCGACGACGGCGACGCCACGATCTACCCCGGCGCCGTCGAGGACGACTGCCTCGACCCCACGGACTACAACTGCGACGGCTCCAGCGGCCTCACCGATGGCGACGGCGACGGCTTCGCGGCCTGCGAAGAGTGCGACGACTCCGCCCGGGCGGTGAACCCCTCGGCGACGGAGATCTGCGACGACATCGACAACAACTGCGACGGCGAGGCCGACATCGGCGCGGTGGACGCCGAGACCTGGTACCAAGACCAAGACCAAGACGCCTATGGCGACGCGGACTTCGCCTTGGAGTCCTGCGACGCCCCCGAGGGCTACGCCGCGGCCTCGGGCGACTGTGACGACTTAGAGCCGGCGATGAACCCCGGCGCCACGGAGCTCTGCGACGCCTTAGACAACGACTGCGACGGCACCGTAGACGACAACCCCAGCGACGCCGCCACCTGGTACAGCGACCGCGACAACGACGGCTACGGCGACCCCGCCACGGGCAAGGCGAGCTGTGAGCAGCCCGCGGGCACCGTCGAGAACGACGGCGACTGCAACGACAAAGAGGCCTTGGCCTGGGACGGGGCCACCGAGGTCTGCGACGAGGTCGACAACAACTGCGACGGCGCCACCGACGAGGGCGTGACGACGACGTATTACCTCGACTCCGACGAGGACGGCTACGGCAACCCCAGCCGTAAGGTCGCCGCCTGCGACGCGCCCGATGGCTACACCGACAACTCCGGCGACTGTGACGACAGCGAAGAGCTCGCCTGGACCGGCGCCACCGAGGTCTGCGACGAGGTCGACAACAACTGCGACGGCGCCACGGACGAGGGCCTCACCGACACCTACTACCTCGACGCCGACGAGGACGGCTACGGCAACCCCAGCCGCAAGCTGGAGGCCTGCGACCTCCCCGACGGCTACACCGACAACTCCGGCGACTGCGACGACAAGGAGCCCCTGGCCTGGACCGGCGCGAAGGAGGTCTGTGACGACGCCGACAACGACTGCGACGGCTCCACGGACGAGGGCGTGACCTCGACCTGGTACCTCGACCTCGACGGCGACGGCTTCGGCCGCTCCTCGGGCTCGGTGACCGACTGCACGGCGCCGTCGAGCATCTACGTCGCCGCTGGCGACGACTGCGACGACACCGACGTGGCGTTCTACCCCGGCGCCACCGAGGGCTGCGACGGCAACGACTACGACTGCGACGGCGACATCGACAACGACGGCGACGGCGACGGCTACTCCGACGTGACCTGCGGCGGGAACGACTGCGACGACGCCGACGCGGCGATCCTGCCCGAGCCCGGCTCAGGCTGCGCGGTCGGCGCCACCTGCCTCGACATCCTCGCCGACGGCTACACCACCGACGGCGTGTACACCGTTGACCCCGACGGCTACGGCGCCGGCGACGACCCCCACGACGTCTACTGCGACCAGACCACCGACGGCGGCGGCTGGACCCGGGTGTATTACCAAGACAGCCAGCTCGGCGGCTTCTTCGCCGTCGGCGAGTTCGAGAAGAACCGCGCCGACCCCGAGAACTACCGCTACGCCATCCTCAAGGATCTGGAGGACTACCGCCGCGGCGGCGAGCTCGAGTTCTTGATGCGCTGGCCGGGGCACACCACCTACACCCTCGCGATGCAGTGGGCCCAGACGTCCAACCCCGTCACCGACACCGCCGGGGCCATCCCCACGGGCTACCGGGCGATCAGCATCCCCTACACCTCGAACGGCTGGTCGGCCGGGCTGCAGGCGAGCTTGTCGCCGTCGTTGTCGTTGCTCGACGGCACGATGAGCCCGCTCGGCAACTGGTACTACGCCGTGGGCACGACCTACTGCTGGGGCAGCACCTCCACGGGCTGCCAGCCCGCCCCGTCCGGCGGCGCGCACATCGCTGAGCTGCTCGTTCGCTGACGGAAAAGGGGTGGATGAGGGTTTGGGCCTCATCCACCCCATCCGGTCGGAACGCCCGCCGGACCCACCGCGCCGAGGGGTGTGCGGGGCCATAAAGCGCGTCCCTGGTGGAGCCAGGAGGGCCGAGGTCAGGCGCCTCGGCCCGGCAGGGGCCTCTGTGGCGACCGCGGCCTAAGCAGCGGTCGAGGGGGAGGAGAGTCAGAGAGCAGGTCGAGGAGGAGGGGCTCACGAGGGCGGCGAGGGTGTCGGCGAGGCGCGCGTTCCGATCAGCGGGTTGACCACACAAAACCAGGGGAACGACCTGGACCCGTCCGGGGGAGCACTCCGGCGCCGCGCTCGGTGGAGCGAGGGGCCACTTCTACCTGCCTCCTCACCCCTCGGTCAAGGTCAAGATCCAATGAAACGCGGCGATCATCGCCCGCTCTTGACCTGTCCTGCGGCCTGGGGGTGAGCTGTGGACAAGCGAATCTCGCCCGATCGAAGCCTGCCTTCAAGGCCGCTTTTCGATCGGTGGATCCTTGTGGATCGCCGCGCGAAGGCGCCGTTTACGGTCCCAAACCCATACGCGACTTACTCAAAATTACCTTGATCTTCCCCAGCCTGTGGACAGAGCTGTGGAGCGCTTTGTGGAATCCTCTCCCGCTCGCGGGTATGGAGCGCGGGTGAAGACCCTACGTGAGCTGATCCTCGGCAGCCCCGAGACCCTGGACGGACCAGGACTGGGCCGGGCCCTCCGTCGGGGTGACGCGCCGCTTCGTGCGCGGGCGGCGCGGGCCTTGGCGGGCCGACCCGAGGCCGAGGCCGCGGCGGCCTTGCTCGACGCGCTCCACGACCCGGCGCCCGGGGTGCGGAAGGCGGCGGCGATGGGCCTGGGCCAAGGGGGGCAGCGACAACACGCCCCAGCGCTCCTCGACGCCCTGCGCCGCGAGCGGATGGTGACCCCACGCCTCGCCATGGCCGCCGCCTGGGCCCGCTGCGGCGGAGACGCGGAGGAGGCGCTCAGCCTGGCCCTCATCCCGGCCCAGCTCAGCGTGCGCACGGCCCGAGGCGACCGAGAGCCCGAGTCCGCCGCCGGGTTTGGCCCGGACAACCTCACCCGTGAGCTGCTGCGCCTGCTCAACCCCGAGTGGATGAGCCGCCCGCCGCCTTGGGGGGCGCCGCCGACCGTCGCCGAGCAGCGCGCCCGCCTGCTCGCCGAGGTGCGGCGCGACGTTCACAGCGGCGAGGGTCGCCAAGCCCTCGAAGACCTGGGCGCCTTGGGCCACCCCGAGGACCTCCCCCTGCTCTATGAGGCCCAGCACAGCGCCGGGCGCCGAGGCAGCAACAGCGTCATCATCGCCATGGGCCTCCACGGCGACCCCCGCCTCGCGCCCCTGCTCATCCAGCAGCTTGAGCGTGTGGATGTAGACCCGGGCCGAGGGTTCGCCTGGCGCCGCCTCTCCGCCGTGGCCTTGGGCCGCATGGGCCTGCCGACCTTGTCGCCCACCCTGCTCAAGGCCCTGGAGGTCGAGGCCCTGGACTTTGAGGGCCGCCCCGGCGCGGGACTCGGCGTGCAGTTCCCCGTGCGGGTTCACCTGCTCTGGGCCTTGGGTGAGCTGGGCGACCCCAGCGCCGCGCCCACCCTGATCGGGTACCTCGGAAACCTACACGGCTCGGCCTTGGGCGGCTTTCACCTCCCGGCGATGGGCGCTTTGTGGAAGCTCGGCCCCGCCGTGGTCCCGGCCTTGGAGCGCCTCGCCGCCGGGGCCATCGAGGAGCCCGGCGTCAACGCCGTGGGCGTGCTGGAGGCCCTCGGCGCCTGGGAGCCCCTCAGCCGTCTGGCCCCCAAGGAGGGCCTCGTCGGCCGAGCCGCCCGGGAGGCCTTGGCGCAGCGGCGGGTGACCTTGGTGGAGTAGACTGTTGGTCTAGACCAACGGTCTATTTTATCGTGCACGACGGCATCCTTGACGCATTCTTCTGCCCTCGTTAGGTCGAGTCCAGACGAACTTCAGGGGAGGTCCACCATGTCAAAGCTCTACGCCGCGAACACCCAGACCCCGGAGGTCTGCGTCGATGGCGACGAGACCACCAAAAAAGAGCTCGGCGGCGGCTCGTTCACCGTGCAGCCCGGCGACACGCTCTGGGGGATCGCCCAGGCCACCTACGGCAACGGCGCGTGGTGGGAGGAGATCCAGCGCCAAAACGCCGCCCGAGGTCGCGGCGCCGACCAGCTCCTCATCGGTGAGCGGCTCACGCTCCCGGTGATCGACGTCGACGCGCCCCCCGCCGAGCACGCCGCCGGCGGCCAAACCCCCGCCTCGGGCGGCGAGCGCCGGGTCACCGACTTCGGCACCTTTGAGGTCTACCCCGACCGCTTCATCGGCCCCCTGCCCCAGAGCGCTGAAGGTGTGCAGGTCGTGACCGAGACCACCTTCGCCGAGCGTGAACAGGCGGCGCTCAGCGTCGAGTACAGCCCCGAGGTGGAGTGGATGGACGAGGACACCGTCGAGGGCTGCGTGGTGATCACCATCGCCGGGGAGCAGGTGGCCGTTCACAACAAAGCCGAGGCCCAGCACGCGCAGTGGATCCTGCACACGCTGCGCGACACCTATGGGGTGAGCGTAGACTCAGAGGCGGGCCGAGAGGCGCTTTGGGCGGCCTATGACGACGTGTTTATGGAGGAGCTGCTCAAGGTTCAGACGACCGAGTGGGAGTACAAAGAGCTCGTCGCCATCGAGCGCGCGTTTACCCACTTCGCGCCGTTGTTGGGGGCGAACCGGGAGCTGAGCACGGCGGCGGGAGAAGACCAGGGCCTCACGACGCTGAGCAAGCTCGGGTTGTCCATCAGTGGGGACGACGAGGACGGCTACGCGAGCGACAACACCCTCGGCCAATACTTCCAAAGCGCCGAGACGGTCGCGCTTTATGAGGCGGGTGAGGAGTACGACCGCCAGCTCGGCGACAACATGCGCCAGCTTGAGGGCACGGCCATTCATGAGATCGCCCATGCGCTCCTGTGGAACGACGCGCCAAGGTTTGAGCAGGAGATGCCCTTTTGGAAGATTAACCAGCAGAATCCGAAGGAGCGCCCAAAAGACGCGGAGGCGCCACCAACTCGCTATGGCCGGAAGAGCCCACGGGAGGACCTCTCGGAGTCTGTGATGTTCTACTTTATGGATCCCCTCACCCTACGCACCCGCTGTCCTGAGCGATACGCCTGGATCGACGCGCTCGTGATGAGTTGGTCTGACCGTGAGTGTGCACAATGATCGGCCTCTTGCTCCTGGTCAGCCTCGCCTGCTCAAACCCGGACGACACCTACACGACCGCCCCGGGCAACTACGCCGACGAGCCCACACAGGAGCTCCTCGCCGAGTGGATGGCGTGGCGAGACATCAGCCGAGGGGAGCTGCTTCGCCGCCTGACCTCCACCGAGTCCTCCGTAGGACACGGTTTTAGCTACGGGCACACATCGGGCCTCGATCTCATCAGCGTCGATAGCTACTGCCCTGCGGGGTTTTATCTCGAAGGGGAGAAGGTTGTCCTCATCTATGTCGCCTCCGATGAAGACTTAGCGAAGCTCAAGCCCGAGGAGCTCGCCGCGCTTTTCCCACCCGAGGCCCGCTTGGCATCGCGGGAACACAGCAGCTACCGGCATTTCGTCAACGCCAGCTCTGGCATCGCGTGGTCCGCCACCTCCGACGAGGTCGGCATGGTAGAGCTCTTCCATCCCACCACCGTCGAGCAGTACAAGGCCCGCTTCTACGAGGAGCCCGCGCCGTTCATCAAGTGAGGTGCGGCGCCACACACGCGAACAGGCGCACGAGCCACCGAACGAACGCCAGGCATCGAGCCAGATCTACCAGGTCTTCCAGGGTCATCGACCTGACCTCCGTGCGGAATTGCACAGTGGTCGCCGCCGATAAACGGACTACCGAGCCCCTACTTCTGCATCCTCCCCAACGTCTCCCGCGCCCGCGCCCCGTCGGGATGCGCCTCATCCTTCGCCGCCTGCTGCAGGGCCTTGAGCGCCTCGTCTTTGCGCCCCGTCACCCGCAACAACACGCCGAGGTTGTACAGCGCCGCCACGTCGCCCGGCTTCATGCGCAGGGCCTCGCGGTAGCGGGCCTCGGCGTCTTCGACCTCGCCGTTCATGAACAGCTCGACGCCTTGGCGCACGACGCCGTCCGCCTCATGGACGAGCACGACCTCCACGAAAGACTTCACGCCGAGGTTCATCACGACGGCGCGCAGGGGGCCCGCCCACCAGAACGAGGCGACCTCTCCCGCCAAGAACAGGCCCATGGGGATGTCTGGGGCCAGGGGTTTGCCCTTGTAGAGCACCCGCACCTTCGTGTAGCGGCCTTGATCGACCAAAGAGCGCACCCGCTCCCCTAGCTCTCGGACGGTCTCGTCGACCTTCTCCGGGTCGATGTCCAGGCGGAAACGCTCAAAGAGCTCACGGGCTTGGCGCTCGTAGTCGCTCTTTGGCGGAGGCGGCGCGCTGTCGGTGGAGTCGTCGGCGGCCGGAGGCGGCGGGGCGGCGACCTCTTCAGCCTCCTCGACGGCGACGGTGCGGGTGGGGACGCTGGGCTCGCTCATACTGACCTCCGTGGCGCCAAAGGTTCGCACGGGCACGCCGTGGTCAAGGCGGGGCGGCGCCGAGGCGTGGTGTGAGTTATGGGGAGGGGTCTGCTCGCGGCCCGCGCCGCGCTGGAGCCTCTCTCGATGTCCACCCAAGACTACGCCCGCCTCGTCCTGCCGATCAACATCGAAGACGAGATGCGCACCTCGTACCTCGACTACTCGATGTCGGTGATCATCGGGCGCGCGCTCCCCGACGTCCGTGACGGCCTCAAGCCCGTGCACCGCCGCATCCTCTACGCCATGCACAGCGAGGGGATGCTCGCCAGCCGCAAATACACGAAGTGCGCCGGTGTCATCGGTGAGGTGCTCAAGAAGTACCACCCGCATGGCGACGCTGCCGTCTACGACGCCTTGGTGCGCCTCGCCCAGCCCTGGAACATGCGCTACCCCCTGGTAGACGGCCAGGGCAACTTCGGCTCCCCCGACGGCGACTCCGCGGCGGCCTATCGTTACACCGAGTGCCGAATGCGCAAGCTCACTGAGGAGCTGTTGCGCGACATCGAGAAGGAGACCGTCACCTTCTCCCCCAACTTCGACGGCACCACACAAGAGCCCGACGTCCTGCCCACCCGTTTCCCGAACCTCTTGGTGAACGGCTCTGAAGGCATCGCCGTGGGCATGGCGACGAAGATCCCGCCGCACAACCTGGCTGAGGTGGTCAACGCCACCGTCGCCCTCATCGACGACCCGTCGCTTGAGAGCGAGCAGCTCATGGACCACATCCTCGGCCCCGACTTCCCCACGGGCGGCATCATCCACGGCCGCGAGGGCATCCGCGACGCGTACCTCACCGGCCGCGGCCGCGTCATCGTGCGCGCCCGCACCCACATCGAGGAGCTCGGCAACGACCGCCAGTCCATCGTCGTGGACGAGCTGCCGTTCCAGGTCGGCGCCAACCGCGTCATGGAGCAGGTCGCCGATCTCGTCAAAGAGAAACGGATCGAGGGCATCTCGGCCATTCGTGACGAGACCGACCGCACCGGCCGCCGCGTGGTGATTGAGCTCAAGCGCGACGCCTTCACCGACATCGTGCTCAACCAGCTCTACAAACACACCGACCTGCAGAGCACCTTCGGCGTCATCTTGTTGGCCATCGTCAACAACCAGCCCCGGGTGTTGACCCTGCGGGAGATGTTGACCCAGTACGTCTCTCACCGCCGCGACGTCACCACGCGCCGCTGCCGCTTTGAGCTGCGCAAGGCCCGGGAGCGCGCGCATCTGGTCGAGGGCTTCATGAAGGCCCTGGACATCATCGACGAGATCATCGCGCTGATCCGTGGGTCGCAGACGAGCGAAGAGGCGCGTGACCAGCTCATCGCCCGCTTCGACTTCTCCGAGGTGCAGGCCCGGGCGATCCTCGACATGCAGCTCCGCCGCCTCACCGGCCTGGAGCGCACAAAGTTAGAGGACGAGTACGCCGAGCTGATGGCCATCATCGAGCGCCTTGAGGCCATCTTGGGCTCTGAGTCTTTGCTCATGCAGGTGATCCGCGACGAGCTCATCGAGGTGCGCGACACCTACGGCGACGCCCGCCGCACCGAGATCGTCAACGCCCGCAGCGACCTCAACATCCTCGATCTGGTCCCTGAGGAGGAGCAGGTCGTCACGCTCTCGGTGAACGGCTGGATCAAGCGCAGCTCCTCCTCGCTGTACAACGCCCAGACCCGGGGCGGCTTCGGCAAGAAGGGGATGCGCACCCGCGAAGAGGACAGCGTCTCCGAGCTGTTCATCGCCAACACCCACGCCGACCTGCTCGTGTTCACCACCCACGGCTTGGTCTTTAAGCTGCCGGTGTACACCATCCCTGAAGCCGGTCGTGACGGGCGCGGCAAGCCCATCGTGAACCTCGTGCAGCTTGAGCCCCAAGACAGCATCGCCGCCGTGCTGCCCATTCGGGACCTGCTCGATGAAGAGGGCGACCTGCTCTTCTGCTCACGCAAGGGCCTCGTCAAACGCACGAAGCTCAGCGAGTTCCGCAACCTGCGCTCCGGCGGCCTGCGGGCCTATGACTGCGCAGAAGGTGACGAGCTGCTCAAGGTCGTGCGCTCCCAGCCCAACGACCACGTCCTCCTGCTCACCGCCGGGGGCATGGCCATCCGCTTTGAGGGTGAGGAGGTGCGGCACATGGGCCGCGTCGCCCGCGGCGTGAAGGGCATCGAGCTTGAGGAGGGCGACGAGGTCGTCACGCTCCTCGTGCTCGCCCCGGACGCCCCGGAGATGCTCTTGACGGTCACCGAGAAGGGCAACGGCAAACGTACGCCGCTGGTCGAGTACCTGCGTGAGCGCGACGGCGAGAAGATCGCCCAGAGCCGCGGCGGCAAGGGCCTCATCGACATCCTCACCGACGACC
>JAKLKE010000224.1:7588-9754 GCA_023150775.1 Myxococcota bacterium | reverse complement strand
TCCAAGGCGCGCTGGGCCTCGACGGACTCCCCGGACTCCTGGTGCAGCACGCCCAGGTGGTACCGAAGCTCCGTCCACGACGGGCGCAGCGTGAGCGCGACGCTGAGCTCCTCGATGGCCTCACGGTGTCGGCGCCCGGCGTACTCCACGGCGATGAGACGCCCCAGGCTCACCCGCCAGTTCGCCTCGTCGGGCTGCAGCGCCACCGCCGTCATCAACGACTGTTCGGCGCCCGAGACGTCCCCAAGGGCGAGCCGGGCCTCACCCAGCGCACCCCAGATCTCCGGGGAGCGCGGCGCGACGCTTGAGAGCTCCTCCAGGCGCCGGGCCGCCGCCTGGGGGTCACCTTCAGCCAAGGCCCGGCGAGCGAGATCCAGCGCGGCGCTGAGCGTGGGGTCGAGCTCCTCGGCGCCGCCCAAAGCGAGGCTGTCGGCGGCCTCCTCGACGATCACGCGGTCGAGCCGGGCCCGGGCCTCCTCGGCGAGGGCGCCCTCGGGGGCCTGCTCGATGGCCCGCCGTAACCACATCTTCGCCGCCTCGCGGTCTCCGGCGTCTTTGTACGCCGTGGCGAGGCCCACCATCAGCTCGACCACACGATCGGGGCTGCGGCTCGCCCCGTCAAACGTGAGATAACGCTCGAAGGCCGTGACGGATCCGCCGACGTCTCGGGCGCGCAGGGCGGCCTCGGCCTCAAACACGAGCGGCGCGGGATCGCCCAGCCGTAAGGTGCCCAAGGTGCGATACAGAGACACAGACTCCGCCGGGCGCTCCTCGACGAGCAAGGCGGCGAGGGCCTCTACGGCGTCGGCGTCCATGGGCAAGGTGCGTAGGGTGGCCTCAGCGGCGCGGCGATCCCCTTGGCGTTCACGAGCCCGGGCGAGGCCGAGCACGGCGGGGGCGTAGGTGGGCTCCCGGCCCAAGACGAGGCTGTAGGCCGAGGCCGCCCGGGCCCAGCTCCCCCGGGCCTCGTGGCGTGTGGCCTCCACAAAAACGCCCCGGGTGACCGGATCCAGGCCGAGGCCGACCAGATCGGCGCCGTCTTCGCCCTCGGCCTTGGCCGGCGGATCCTCGCCGGCGGCGCCCGGATCTTGCGCGGCGGCCGGGCCAAGACCGAGCAGCCAGAGGGTGAAGCCCGCTCCCAGAAGGCGCCTCAACCCTCGGTCCTCCCGCGCATGTCACGCACCTTGAGCCCGAGCTGGTTGAAGCGGAGCTGCACCTTTCTCGCGCAGTCAGGATCGTTCATCAGGCAGCGCGCCACCTCTCGAAAATCGCCGTCATACGCCCGCCACAGGGCGGTGAAGTATTGGCGCTCGATGTCTAAGGCGACGTCGTTGAGGGACTCGGCGGCCCGCACAGCGACCTCGACGCGCCAGCCATCGGCGGGCAGCTCGTTTGTGTCGAGATCACCCGTGCGCAGCAGATCCCGGATGAGCTTGGGGCGGAGCTGCACCAGATCCGGGCGCTCCACCTCACGGAGCTGGGCCAGCTCGGCGAAGCTGAACACCAGGGCGTTCTCGATGGTCATCACCAGCTCACGCAGGTTGCCCGGCCAAGGGTGCCGCCGCAGGAGCACCAGGGCCTTCTGCGGCAGGAGCACCCACAAGATCCCGGGCTCGGGCTCGGGCACCTCGTCGCCGGTGGTCAAGGTGAGCTTCGCCCCGGCGAGGCCATAAGACTGTGTGTACCCTTCGACGAGCTCGCGGAGGTAGGGCCCGGCGAGGGCCTTCTCGAAGCTCTCCTCAATGAGGCGGTTGAGGTCGCGGAGGCGCTCACGCAGCGGCGGCAGCAAGACCGTGCAGGCCGGGTTGAGGCGCATGTAGAGATCGGCGCGAAAACGCCCCTGGCGCACGAGGGCCGGGAGATCTTCGTGGGTCGCCACGACCAGCTTCACGTCTACGGCGCGCTCCTTCATGTCGCCCAGGCGCGTGACGACGCCCTCTTGCAGCACGGTCAAGAGCATCTTCTGTACGTCTTCGGCGAGGTTCCCGATCTCATCCAGAAAGAGCGTGCCCCCCGACGCCTCCTCAAACGCGCCTTTTCGGTCGGCCACCGCGCCGGTGTAGCTGCCCCGGGCGGCGCCGAAGAGGTGCGCGGTGACGAGATCTTTGGGCATCGTCGAGAGATCTACGGAGACAAACCGCCCCTCACGCCCCGAGCGGGGGTGGA
>JAKLKE010000224.1:0-7578 GCA_023150775.1 Myxococcota bacterium | reverse complement strand
TCGGCAGCCGCCCCCGGGCCAAGGTGAGGAGCTGGGCGCGGATTCGGCGCAAGGCCGGGTTTCGCCCCCAGAACACCGGGCCGTCGCTGTCTTCGCCCGCTTGGGCGGCGAGGATGTTCGCGATCTGGGCGCGCAGCGCGTCGGCGTCGGCGAGGTCATCGTCCAAGAAGTAGGTGTACTCCTCGGCGTGGTGGCGATCGGCGGCCTGCTCCAAGGGCAGATCGTCCCGGCTGGTCATCAACAAGACGGCGAGGTCGGGGTGGCTGCCGCGCAGGGCCTCTAAGATGTGGAGACCCTGCTGCCGCCGGGCCCGCTCGACATCTTTGGGGCTCGGGGACTCGGGCAGCCCGAGGAGCTCGGCCTCGGGGATGTCAAAATGAACGTCGAGGAGCAGCACGTCGACGCCGCGACCCAGACGGCGCAGGGCCGCCTTGGCCTCCGCCCACGAGCGCGCCGGGCCGATGAGCTCGTGCTCGGGCAACGCGCGGCGCACGAGCGTCGCGTAACGGTCCTGATCATCCACCATCAACAGACGGGCCATCAGGGGCTATCCTTGAGTCGTCGGGTGAGCGCCGTGAGCGCCGCGGTGACGCCTCGGGCGGCCTGGGCGAGGGCGGCGAGCGCGTCGTCGTCGAGGCGGTCGGCCAAAAGCGCCGGGAGGCTTGACTGTATGTGTTTCATCGCGGCGTCTACCTGCAACACCTCGGGGGCGGCGGCGGGGAGGCCCCCCCGACACGCCGCCCACACCTCGGGCGCGGACTCGACCCCGCCGCCGGGACCGCGGCGGGTCTGGGTGAGATCGGCGAGGAGCGCCTCTCGTTGGGCCACCCGATCGGCGTCGGGGGCCAAGAAGCGCAGGTTGAGGCTCACGTATTTGCCGAGGTCATGCCGGGCGTCTAACGCGGCCTGGAGCGCCGGGTGCGGCATCAGCCCTCCTCCTTCTTGCCGAAGCGCCCGAGCAGGCTCAAGTAGTCGATGTGGGCGGGGCGCAGCGGCGGGGCGACGCCCTCGATGGGCCCCAGCCATGACGCGCGCACGGCGCAGCTCGCGGCGAGATCCGCCAAGGCCTCGTCCGCGGCGGCCTCCAGCCGGGGGCCGATGGACGGGCTCACCAGGCGACGACGGAGCAGGTCTTGAACGTGGTTGGCCAAGGCGCTCACCGTGAGCGCCCGTGCCTTGAGCAGCTCTTCGCCGACGGTGAGGGCGCTCTGGGGGGTGAGCCGCCCGGCCTCGACGAGCACCAGCGCCGCCTGAAACCAGGAGTACACCGGCACCACACGCCCGCCGAGCTCGGCGAAGTGCGCCGGGGGCATCCCTCGGTCGAGGTGGATAAAGATGCGGTCTACGACGTCGCCCGTGGCGATCTGCGGCAAGGTGGCAAGGGCGGTGGAGATCGCGTCGGGGTAGGCGCCCGCGGCCTCCATGATCCGCGAGAGCTCCGAGGCCCGCAGGCGCCCGGCGATCACGTCGGCGAAGACCGAGTACACGAGGGCGTCCACCTCGGCGTCATCCCCGAAGAGCATCTCCCGGTTGCCGGTGCCTAAGCCGACGCGCCCCTGAAGCAACAGGGGCAGCTTGTAGCCAAACTGGCCCTTGATCGCCCGGAACCGCCCACGCTTGAGGTTTCCGAGGTTGTCCTTGAGGTGCAGCTCATCAAAACGAACGCCGTCTAACCGCAGCTTCTCGGTGAGCACCTCGCGGAGCTGCGTCGGCGAGCCGCTCACGATGATCACCTTGGCGCCGCGCTCGCTCGCCAGGGCGCGCAGCAGAGAGGCCGAGCCCGGCACGTTTCGTTTCTCGTGCGCGGGCTCCGTCGCGCTCCGGTAGAGCCCACGCCAGGAGTGGAAGTCCGTCTCCAGGTAGGTCTTGTCGAGATCCCAGCGGTAGATCGTCATGCGAACAGCTTAACCCGTTCGGCGCCGCGGTCGGCGGCCAGCCTCGTGCGGCGTGAAGGGGCCACCATCGGTCGCCGACGCGCGCGGGGCGGCGTCGAGGGGCCGAGGATCATCGTCGCGCCGATCTGCCGGGCCATGAAAGGGCCTGAAACTCCCTGATATCGACTGATTATGTTGCTTCAACGGGCACTCTTTCATGCGACGCCCAGGGTTGACCGGGGGCCTCAAAAAAACTCGCCTTACCTTGAGTCCGCGCTGTGAAGCACCAGCGCTCCGCAAGACGCCCCCCCCACCGCCGAGGAACGCCAATGTCGAGCCGCGACGCCAACTGCACCATCCACAACAACACGCCCCTCACCATGACCGAGGCCTCTGGCAGCTTTGATGGGCACACAAACCCCTACACCAAAGACGGCAAGTTCACCGCGGGGCCCCCGAGCAGCATCAGCGCCAACAGCACCGGCACCATGAACGTCGCCAAGTCCAGCGACGCCTCGGCCTTTGGGCCCGAGGGCTGGGTGTATTACCAGCTCAACAACGGCCCTGAGACGCTGCTCGTCAAGCTCACCTGGAACCACCCCAACGACAGCAACCCCAGCGTCTACACCGTCGTGCCGATGGACAGCCGCATCAGCGGCTACACCTCGCCGTCGAGCCCGAGCGGCAAAGACCAGACGATCTCCTACTACGTGAGCTACACGCCGACGCCGCCGAACGATTGGGACATGGTCCTGGGCGTGAGCCAAGGGATGCTCAACGCCGGGCTCAAGACGATGTTTGGCCACAAGACGAGCTTTCAGGCTCCCACCGTGGCCGGAGCGCCCACAGACAACTCCACCTGGCTTGGCCTCGACGTCAAGAAGATGGACATGCCCAAGGTGAAGATCCTCTCCGGCGGCGGCAAGACCGTGGAGCTCTGGCTGTGGTTCAACACGGCGACCTTGTATTATTCGACCGGCGGCCAGCGCAGCTCCATGGCGCTGTCCAACGTGCAGGCCGTGCTGACGGTGAACCTCACGAGCGCCCAGGCCGTTGACGACGCCGCCTTCGCGCTCCTCGACCCCGCCACCCAGGCCCAGCTCGACGACCTCAAAGACAGCCGCTTCACCGTCTGGAGCATCTTCCTCGACTTACGAAACTCCGCGCTCATGACGAGCTTACGCCTGCTCGACTCCTCGGGCAGACCCCTCACATGGACCACAGACCAGCTCAGCACCTTTACCCAGGCGCTGACCACCTGGGTAAACTCCAACCCGCCTGCGCCGCTCATCGGCCTCGGCAAACCGCCGACGCCGACGACGCCGGCCCTGGCGCCGACCTCGTTTGAGTACAACACGACCTACTACGCCGCCGCCGAGGACGCGAGCACGCTCAACGTCTTCTGTATGACCTCGGGCCGGGCGAGCCCCCTCGCGTCGAGCCGCTACAACATGACGGCCCCCGTCGGCGGAAGCTCGTACATCGACCCCGACACAAACGCCACGGTCTTCCCCTCCAAGGTCTACCTCAGCCAGCGGGCGATCTCCGATGGGTATGTCGAGGCCGAGCTGCTGCCCCAGCTCCTGCAGTCCCTCGTGGACAGCATGGCCTCGGTCGCCGCCGACGAGCCCGTGCTGCAGAGCGCATGGGTCGGGCGTGGCCACAGCTCCACGGGCAACACGAGCGGCGCCGCGGTCAACCTCATCAACTCCTACGACGCCGCCTTGGCGAACTTGGGCTACACCTGGCTGCTCACCGCGGGGCGCGACAACAGCAACATGAACCATGGAAAAGGCGCGAAGTCGGTCAACAACAACGCCCTGGACGACTACTGTTACCTGCGCACCACCACGACGGTGATGTTGAGATACGCCGCGTCGGGCGCCGGCGTGGTGCTCACCGGCACCGGGACCGTAGACCAATACGGTCACATCCAGCGTTTCCCCTTCGGCCCCGACAACGACCTGAGCAGCCTCAGCATCGCCGAGGCCGAGTACCAGCAGGCCTTCACCATCAACATCACGATCACCCCCGCGAACAGCGGCGGCGGGCTCGTGGCCCAAACGAGCGTCGTGGCCGGCGAGTTCACCACGGTGAAGGAGGACTCCGGCTTCTTGCAGTCGATGACCAACTTCTTCAACAACCTGTTCTTAGGGGACGATCACACCCCCACGGACCACCTCGCGGGGCAGATCAGCAGCATCGCCAGCGCCGTCACCGACGCCCTTCGGAGCGCCGCGCCCAGAAACCTCGACGTGACGAGCACCGTCGTGGTGCTGCCCGGGGGCGAGAACATCGCCTACAGCGCCATCGACAGCACCGGCGGCGACACCCGCATGAGCGTCTCGTACTACGCCCCCTGAGCCCTTCATTCACCACAGACTCTAAGAGGAGATCCGATGTCCGACACGATTCAGGGCCCCGTCACCGCCCAGGTGACCGGCAGCGTGATGTTGAACTACCTCGCGGGGACGTCCATCGACTCCCGCTTCCCCTTCTTCGTCGCTGAAGACGACCAAGGCAGCCCGCTCATGTTCACCATGGGCGACTCAGAGAGCGGCGACGGCAGCACGACGCTCTGGGCCACCTGGCGCGACGCCTCGGTGCCGACGGGCTTTCAGCGGGCCTCGATTCACCCCGCGCCGGGCGTGAACGTGCAGTGTTTCGCCGTGTCTCAGGCCGGAGACGGCGCCGTGGTGGTCGTCGTCGCCGTGGATGACGGCGCCGGGGGCAGCCGACTGTTCGTGACCGCGGCCACGGCCCCCTCCTCCACCAGCCCGCCCTGGGCGACCCTCGCCTGGGTGAGCCGCCCGGGGGGCCCCGCCGGTCAGGCCATCCAGCGCCTCGTCTTGGGCGACCACCTCGCCGCCCACGTCCCGCCGATGCTGCTCGCCGAGGTCAACTGGCAGGCGCCCGACGATGACCCGGCGATGCTGCCCAACCCCTGCAGCGCCACCGTGCCGCCCAAAGCCATCAACAACACCACGAAGATTCAGCGGTTTTTGGTGGAGACGAACACCGCCCAGAGCGGCGCGCTCTGGCAGAGCTACGTCCAGCCCTCGGACATGCGCTATGTGCTGGATGTGGCCTTGGGCCGCCTCACCCTGGATCGGCCCCGGCGCGGCACCTACACGCTCTACATCGACAACGCCTGCACCACACGGCTCAGCTTCTCGTCGATCCCCGAGCCCGACTACTCGACGATGCCGATCATCGCGGAGAACTTCCCCGCCGCCCTGCGCGACAACACCCCCGGCGCGGTGTTCAGCCGCAAGCTCACGCCGCCCGCCGGGGCGACCTGCCTGAGCGTCTTGCCCGACCCCTCGGGCGCCGGAGACAGCGGCGTGTTTGTTGGCGCCACGGACGGACTGTATCAGTTCCGCGCCCACAACCAGACCAACAACGCCACGGCGACGCTCGTGCGCGGTGACGCCGAGCTGCAGCGCCTCTCGGCCGTCGTCGCCCACCAAGACCGCCAGAAGATCGCGCTGTGGGGGCTGAACAACAACCAAGAGCTCGTGTATCTGAGCGGCGCCCAAGGCGACAGCCCCGCTTGGACCACACCTTTGACGCTCTACCGCAACGTGGCGCACATGGCGCCGCGGGTGAACCGCCGCCGCTCCAGCGACGAGCTCTTCGTCACCACGTCCAACAACTCCCTCATCGGGCACCTCTGGCGCGACCCGGTGAACACGGCCTGGGCGTCGAGCGACCAGGTGATGCCGTCGCTGGACACGGCCCAAGAGTTTCAGTGCTACACGACGGTGATTAAGCTCCTCGACGCGAACAAACAGCCCCTGGTGAACCAGCCCGTGCGCCTCAACGCCTCGGCCTGGAGCTGGGTGATGGTGAACGGCTACTGGATGGAGCTGGACAACGACGCCGATCACCCCCTTGAGCTACAGACAGACGCGACCGGCGCGGTGACGATCATCAACAAGATCGCTGACCTCGGCACCGCCGTGTTCACCCTCAAGGCCGACGTGCTCGACGCGCCCGTGGTGGCCGACCCCTCGGCCCAGCTTCGCCAGGCGCTCCTCGCCCGTGTGACGGCGAACCCCGACATCAGCACCTGGACCTACCCCGACGGCACGCCCATCGTGCCCGCCGGGACCGACCCCGCCGCCGTGCAGCAGGCCCAAGACAGCCTCAACCAGCTCCTCACACAGATCGCGCCCGACCTGCCCGCGGACGGCAGCCAAGGCGACGACGGCGGTGAGACCGGCGAGACCACGCCGAGCGCCAAGCAGGCGAAGGTGGTGAGCTTCTCGGTGCTGGGCAACATCGGCGACGCGATTGAGACCGCCGCCGGGGACGTGATGCAGTTCTGTCGCAACGTGGGCGACGCCGTCTACGAGTACGTCATCGAGCCCATCGAGAACGCCGCGCAGAAGGTGTGGCAGTTCGCGGTGAAGGTGGGCGAGCAGATCGTGAAGTTTGTGATCCGCACGATCACCGAGGTTCTGGAGATCATCTCCTGGGTGTTCAAGACCATCGGCATGGTGCTCCAAGACATCATCAAGTTCATCGGCTTCTTGTTCTCCTGGGACGACATCGTGAACACCCACAAGGTGGTCGCGAACATGGGCAAACAGAGCCTCCTGTACTTCGCCGCCATGGCGAATGGCGCGGCGGACGTGATCGAGGTGGTGTTTGACACCGCCATCGTGAAGACGAAGGCGCTCTTGCTGCGGGCCGCGGACCTGCCCGACCAAGACCTGCAGGCCGTCGCGAGCCAGGCGATCAACAACGCGAGCCCGAACAGCAGCGAGGCGATGGACTGGCTCAGCCACAGCGCCGGGGGCACCTTCTCCAGCTACCAGATCCAGCACGGCGGCGTGACCAACGCCGACCCGCCGATCTCCGAGACGCCGATCAAGGACGCCTTCGAGACCGTGCTGCAGACGATTCAGAACGTCTGGAACGACGTGAAGGACGCGCTCACCGACTTCGGCACGGGCCTGGTGAACCTGTGGAAGAGCGGCAACTTCACCTTCAAGAACATCCTGCTTCTCGCCACAGACAACGTCATCGACGCCGCGCTCGGCGCGGTGCGGGACATCCTCAAGGGGGTTTGCCAGGTGGCCTCCGACCTCACCGCCGTCTTGGTGAACGAGGTCTTGTGCAAAGAGGTGAACATCCCGATCCTCACGGGCCTGTACAAAAAGTTCGCTGGGGGCAGCGCGCTCACGCTCCTCGACGCCGGGGCGCTGTTGTTGGCGATCCCCACCACGATGGTCGTGAAGCTGTTCACCGGCAAGGCGCCTTTGCCCAACGGCACCCAAGGCTGGGACACGCTTGGCTGGCAAGACATCTTCCCCGTGCCTTCAGCGCTCAACAAGGGCCTGCAGCTCAGCGTCAGCGAGCGGCTCGGCGACTCTGAGGCCTACGCGAACTACTCCCGCATCGGCGGCATGGTGTCCCAGGTGGCCCAGGTGCTCTACGCCATGCTGCTGCCCTTGAGCGTGTACGCCCAAGAGGCGGAGCGCAAACGGCTGGGGCGGCTCTCAAGCTCGCTCTGCGCCTGTCTGTATGTCATCGGCTGGGGCTGCACCTTCCCCTTTGATGACGATGACGAGCAGTGGGCGATGGACCTCATGAACTGGGGCTTTAGCGGCGTCGTGGCGCTGTTGAGCGGGGGCTCGGCGATCCTCTTCGCCGCCGCGGGCGTGGCGTCGGTGGGCGGCGGGAAGAACGCCGCGGA
>JAKLKE010000223.1 GCA_023150775.1 Myxococcota bacterium | reverse complement strand
TGGGAGCGTCGTGAGGCGCCCGAGGGCCTCCTCATCGCGCTCAAGGCCCTCCTCGCCGACGGCGGCTCACCTCGCCGCTGGCTCGCCCGGGGGACGCGCCCCCGAGACGCTCTCGCGCGGTCCTCCAAAGGCGAACTGCCCGTCGAGGCCCTGCCCGCGCCCAAGCTCAGCCGTGAGCTCACCGAGGCGGTGGCGGCGTGGCGCGCGGCCCGAGAGACGCTGCGCGCGGCGCTCCGGCGGGCGGGCGCGGACGACGAGGCGCTCGCGCGGCTGGGGGTGGTGCCCTCGGCGGCGATGGTCGGCGAGGTCAAAGGCGCGGCCACGGCGGTGGTCCAGAGCGCGGCGCGTGCGCTCGGCCTGGCCCGCGCGCCTGAGGCGCTCACCTGGCTGCTCGCCCACGACGCGGCGCTCATCGAGGATCCCCTCAGCGACGAGGCCCTGCTCGCGCCCGGCCCTCTACACCCGCTCTGCCTCGCCGGGGCCTTGGCCCGGGCAGACGAGGCCCAGATCGCGGACGAGGCCACCTCTGAGGAGCCCTGGGCGCGGTGGGGGCTCTCCCAGCCGCTGCCTCGTCCTGCCCGCTGGCCCGCGCCCGGTGGCGGCGCGCTCCTCGCCAGCGCCCCCTTCGGCCTCGCGCCGGTCTACGAGACGCGGCCAGCCCCGGCGTCCGAGATCGCGCTGCGCTCGATCACCGCGCGGGTGACGCGCCGCCTCGTCGAGCTGCACCCCCACGTCCTGCTTGGCCTGGGCGTCCTCGTGGAGCACGATCGGCCGGGCGCGGTGGTGGACGGCCTCGTCGATGGGCTGACCGCGGCCCTCGGCGCGCTCCCTGGGGGCCTCCCGGCGACCCGGCTGACCGTGTACACGGCGACGGCGCCCGCCTTGGGGAGCGCCGCGAGCCGGTGGGTCGTCGAGGGTCGGCTCATCTTGGCGCCGTCCCCCTTAGATGCGGCGTCGCGGGAGCGGCTCCCGGCGCAGCTCCACCTGCGGGTGCCGCCGCCGCCCGCGCCCGCCCAGGTGGCGATCAGCGCGCCGCTGACCGCGCCGCCCGGACGCCCGACCTACACGACCATCGACGGCGGCTGGGCGGAGCGGCTGCCCCACACCTGCGTGCCCGAGGGTGAGGCCCTCGCCGACGCCGTGCAGCGGGCCCTCCGCGGCCCGAGCGAGGGCGCGTTCACGACGACGCGGGCCGCCGCCCGCGCGGAGCCCACGCGCACCAGGGCCCTCTGGCGCGCGGAGCTGGCCGAGCTGCTCCCGCCGCCGACGCCCGGCGCGACGCTGCTCATTGATGAGCGGAGCGAGGGCCACCAGGCGCGCGTCTATTGTGCCGACCTACGGGCCTTGGCGGAGCGGCTCACCGAGGTCCTCGGCACGCTTGACCCCCAGGCCAAGACCGAGGAGGCTCGCTTGGAGCGCCTGCGCGCGCAGTGCGTGGGGGGCGCGGCCTTGACCCTCGATGGCGCCTTGTCTCGGGCGCTCGGAGCGCGTCAACAAGAGCGCGCCCTGCGGGACGAGCTCGGCGCGGGGGCGCTGATCGTCTCGGTGGGGCCTGAGCTGCTCGGGGCACTCTTGCTGCCACCGCTTGTGACGCCGCTGCTCCTGGGGCTCGCGCTGAAGGACACGCTCGCGGTGAGGGTTGTGCGCGTGGAGGCGCTGGAGGCCGAGGGCGCGCGCCGGGATGGGACCGTGGCGGAGGCGCGGGTGCTGGCGCTGGTCCGGGCCGCGGCTCGGGCGGAGGGGTCGGCGGATGTTCAGGCGCGGGCGCTGCTGGCGGCGATGGTGTGGCCGGCGCTTCAGCCGAGCGCGCACGGGGGGCTGGCGCTGTGGCTGAATGGGGGGAGGGGCGTGGAGGTGGCGTAGGGGGCGGGGGCGCTCCGGTGGCGTCTACAGAGCTTGGCTGACGCCACCGTCGAGGCGACTCCGGGCGACGCCCCCCTTCGCAGCCAACGTATGGCCCACGCCGCCATACCGAAGGCGCCTTGGCGTGCCCCAAACGACGCTGGGCGCCGCAAACGGCGCTCTCCCTCACTGGCGACGGCCCGTTGACCAGAGATGTCCGATTGCCGGTACGTGGGGGTGGGGTCAGACTGTGCCCATGGAAACCATCACCGCGCTGCCCTTGTCCCAACAGATCATCGCCTGGATGCTGCAAGCGCTCGGGCTCTTGGATGACGTGCGCGCGTGCTCGAGAAGCACGGCGAAGAGCGCGCTGCGAGGTGAGATCGTCAGCCAGACCTGGGATCACCTGCTCGATGAGCTGCTCGCGCTGGTCGGCTCGACCGCGTCCCCGGAGCATCGGGAGACGATCGTAGATGAGCTCAGAGCGTTTGACCGCTCGGTGTCCGCGCTCGACGCTAGCGGGCTTCCCCTGCACGACAGAGTCCCGATCGTGCTCAACCTGCTGATCCCTCGCATCGGGGTGCGCCTCGGCCTTCTCGCCCGTATCATCGCCGACCTCTGGGGCCCGCCGCCCCTCGGAGAGGACGGCCAGCCGCTCCCGATCGTGGAGTGGATCTGCGACCTGCTCAGCCCTAAGACGTTTGGGCGCCTCATCGAGCTGCTGCTGCGGGCTCGATACCCCGCATGGTCGCCTTGGGGTGACGTCGCGATGAAGTTGGAGCGCAAGGGGGTGGTCAGCCGAAAGACCGTCGCCCGCTGGCGTGAAGGAACAGGCAGCGCCCCGAGCGTCTCGTCGCTGCGTGCGCTCGCCAGCCTCTTCCCCGAGGGGTCCGTGCGGGACAAGGTCCTGCTCACGCTTCGGTTCGCGAGGGCGATGATGATCGCCCGCCGGAGCCTAGAGGCCGAGTGGGCGGACGCCCGCGCGGCGGAGGCCATGGCTCTTGGCGTCGGGAGGTTCGCGAGGGGCACCTGCGGGTTGGTGGCAAGCCCCGCTCAGACCGCCGAGCTCGCCGACCTCTACACGACGATGCTGCGCGCTCCCGGCGCCCCCAAAGACCTCATCGTGCGCTCACCTCCGCTCCAGATCTTATTCGCGCAGTCCACCCCCGAAGAAGCGGCCGCCCACCTCACGCGGCTCGCCGAGAGGGCCCGCGCGAGCGGTGACGCCACGCCGCTGCGCCCGCTGCTCGTCGATCAGCTCCTCGTCCCGTCGTTGCTGACGCCGATCGTGAGCCTCAACGTCGGCGCCTCGCCCTGGTTGACCCTACATGACGCCTTTAACCTTGTGCAGGGGCATTGGCGCTCGCTCCAACTCCAACGTTCGATCGCCAGAGGCGAAGAGATATCGCTTCTGGCCCTGGCTCGGGAGGAGCTACCGCCGTTCACGCCGAGCCCAGGTCTCCGTCAGCTCGCAGAGTCCCTCATCGGCCCTAGCTTGGAGGTCTTTCCGCGACGTGAGGGTGGCTTCAACGCAGGACAGACAGATCAGCTCAGGTTCTTCTTTGCGCTGATGATTGAGGGGTACGGCTCGCGCATGAACCAGCAGGTCATGGACGCGCTCGTGGAGGAACTCAACAGGTCGCTCCGCGAGGTCGCGCTGCCTGGCGCCGTTGAGAGGGTGTGTGATGATCCACAGATTCTGTCCGAAGCGCCAAACCTGCTGCTGCATCGGGCCCGGCGGTTAGCGAGCGAGGGTGCCCATCAAGAGGCCCATCAACGCCTCTTGGACTGGATGAAGACATCTCCGACGAAGCGTCCTGACTCCCAGCGTCTCATCGCGGAAGTGCTCCTGATGCGTGCGCATGACACTGTGCCTCGTCTTTTTGAGCTGAGGCAGATGGAGGCGCAGCTTCGTGCCATGGGGGCCGAGCTGCCGCGGATCGCGACGGTCGCATCATCCCTTGTCTCCGTGATGTTTCAGATGCTCGACATGTCATCACGCCTCCTCGCAAAGCCGGACAGCACGAACGCAGCCGCCCACCGTGTCAATTGGCTCCTCCCGCTCGCGCTCCTCGTAAAGCTTGAGAATGAGGAGAACGACCGGTCGCAAGCGCTCTCCGTGTTCGTAAACAACCTCCTGGATGAGTTGGTAGCGGTCCTTCGGCACCTCCCCGCGCACGGCGAGAGCTGGGCAACCCTCGCGGTTATTCAAGAGGTAGTGGGCCAGGACAGCGCTGAGGCCGTGAAACGAGCGATCCACTTCGGCGCGGCGTCCGACCTCAACCGCCTCCGATCACTGCTCGCGCTGTATCTTTAATCTTCTTAGCTGCCCTGGGGTGCTCCCAGGGGCTTTTCAACCGTCAGCCTGATCCCAACCCAATCAATTGGAGAGCCGATGCCACTCAACCCTCATCACAGGTCATGCGACTGCGTCAAGCGCTCGGGCGAGCCGAAGCGAACTTACGTCACGCAGGCCGAGGCCGAGGCGACCATCGAGTACATACGGTCTCGCCGCGGCGTCGCTCTTCGCGCCTACTACTGCGAGGTTGCGCGCGGCTGGCACCTCACGAGCGATGTTGCTCGATTCGGTTACGGCGGCACTTCCCAGAGACGCTCGGGTTGGTAGGCCGAGTTGGCTCGGCGAACGGCCAAATGAGGCACCATGTACTTGTCGTCCATAGTGGGCGCACAGCGGCAACCGTCCTCACCAGCTCAACCCACACCCCGCAGGCCAGCATGCGCTGACCATCGGAGCTCCTGCGACCGGCGAGAAGCTCCACGCTATCTCGATGGTACGGCTCTTGGCGACTGGGCGGCTCGCCTACAATCCTTGCGAATAAGATGCCATGTTCGACCTCGGCTCACGACCAAGAGGGAAGTGGAGCGGGTCAACGATGAGCATTTCACCCGCACGCGATCGGGCTTTGAGAGTTGGCGCCAACCCTCACCATTCGCTGGGCACCAGGTTCAGGACTTCTATGAGTTGATCGGGCTCAGGCAGGACCATTCAACGAGGCCGTCGCAGGGGTGAGACGAGGCCGGATGTGGGTTGGGGATAGGGGATACGGGTACGCGGAGCGATCCGCTACGAGGTTCGGCGGCGAGGCCCAATGGGGAGCCGTGAGGGCTTCCGTGAGTTCAAAAGGTCGCGGACCGCCCTCACGACTGAACTCTCCCCTCCAGACACGATCCTACATAGGATACCGGCGCGTTGACACGCGGCCCTAACCGAGCGCGACTCTGAGTGACCGAGCCATCGCACGATGATCAGCACCGCGTCTATCCGTCCAGCCGAGAGGGCTTGTAGCACTCGCTTTAGACCGCCGTTTCCGCAAGATCCGCTCGATCCGTATCGTCGCACCTCGACTCCGTCGGGGTATGCGAACCCAGCTCGCTCATCACCCCCTACCAAGGCGACTCGTATCGGTGTGGGCATTGGGACACCTCCTAAGTGCCCAAGTACCCATCCACGGGTCCCACATCGTCGGGTTTCCCGGAATCGTCAGGTAGAGCCTTCCCAGCGCGCCGCGACGACCTTCACCGCGCCCGCGGCGAGCAGCGGCTCCACTGACCGTAAAGTCAGCAGGGAGGTTCGGTCAGTCTCCTCTGTGGCGATCACGAGCCAAAGCGTGACGCGGCCTTCGCTATCCTCTGGTGTCCAGCGAGCCACATCGGCGTAGATGCCAGCTTGGAGGTCAGTCGGTGGGAGCAGCAGGTGCTCTTCGGCTTGGTCCGTCGTAGCGAACACTGAGCAGACGCCAGAGTGGTGGGAGAGCATGAGGTCAATCGCGATCTCACCCCCAACGTCACGAAAGCCAAAGCCGGTCGGGGCTGCCGCAGCGCCGAGCACCGCCCCCCCCGCGAGGGCGGGGGGCTGCAAGGTCGCGATGGACGCCCGTCCAGCGTTGATTAAGCTGTGCCAGAGGCCGACCAAGAACGCATGGGTAGGGCTGCGCGCGGTAATCGCTGCGTCGAGACGCTCCTCCTCAAGCTCGCGGACCAGCCCGTGCAGCACCCCTGGAAGCGAGGGGTCGGTGCTACGAAGCATCCAACGCCCCACCTCACGTCGCTCGCCTGGCTCGAGCTCCCGGCGGACCCACCGTCGAAGCAGCTCCAGGTTCATTTGACACCTCCACGCGCGAGCGCGTCGTAGCGAAGCACATCGCGCAATGTTCCGTCGCGTGCGCCTGTCTCGAGTATCTTCGTCCGCGCCTCGACCACGAGCGAAGCACCTCCTCGCGCAGCGTCGACCCTCTGCTGGATGAGCATCACCGTCTCCAGGCATCCACGTCGGGCTCGAAGATCGAGCACGCTGGCCGACGACCACTCTGAAGCCCGGGGGTGACGTGATGAGGCTCTCGACCAAGAGTACGGCGGCCGATTCTGCTCAGCCGGCGTGAAGTAGATCGCCTCCACCGCAGAAGCCAGAGGCGGATCCAGCGAGCCGAGCAGTCCCTCAAGGAGGACCGAGTGCCGCCATGCAGCCAGCCCCGCGTACTTACTCCTCATCGACTTTGCCCACTCCTGGATATGCGTGGGCACTTGAAGCGGCAAACTCTCTGCGCGCCGCAAATACTCGGCGCGAGCTGCTCGGGTCGCAAGCAGCCAGAGAGGCGCCATATCTGGGCATCCCGAGGTCTCGATCACCTGATCAAGAACATCGAGCAGCTCGTCAATGAGCGCTAGTTCTTCTGCTTCGGTCATCTCAAAGCGGGGGAGAGGCATCGTCAGGACACCGAGGCGGGGAGCGGATCAAAGACGTCTATTGACCGCAGAGTGACACGCCACCCCGCCCAGGCAAGTGGGGAACGATACGGTGCGAGAATGTGCTCCACCTGCTCCGCACCGCGGCCCGCGAGCACACGTCTGTCCGCCTTGGATGGTCCAAGCCGCATTCCATCGAGCGCGACGCCTTCCTTGAGCGGGGGCGGAGCGCGACCGAGAAGATCACTCCAAGCGTGGCTGCGCCATGCGTCGAGGCCGGTGCGGAGCGCGCTCTCAACACGCAAAGGAGCGGTCGATCCTTCGATGTGGCGCCTTACCGCCAGCGTAAACACACCACCCTCACCCATGCCTTCCCTATATCTCCTGATGGCCGCGGACAGCGCCGCGGCCTCGGCGCGAGGCTGTGCGGCGAGCTCAAGCGTGAACGCCTCGGCGAGCATCGCGGACGAGAGGACATACTGCGTCCACAGGCTGCTAACCGCACACTCCGCGCCCGCCAGCAGCACGGCCGCATCCATGCCTGTGGGCTCATCATGAAAGACAAAATCGGAATAAAATGAGTCACTCCGGCCACTCTCACAAGCCCAGAGCTCCACGCGCCGCGCACCGCGAAGGTCCAACATGCGCGCCTCCGAGACCGTGTATCTGTTCACTGGGCGCTGGTCGTCTTCGTCCATCTCGATACCGCCTGCCTCCGTGTGGAGCATCATAGCCGTGCCATGGGCGAAGACCCGTAGAACGCTTGACGATGCCGCAAGCGCCTCAAAAGTGTCCCTGTCCGAGGGACCAACGGTCTGGTCGGATAGGTGCGCTAAGATCTCCTTCCCGAGGGAAAGCGACGAACCAACGCCAGCCTTCCCACCGACATAAAGGCCGGTCTGGCCATGACGTGGGATAGCCCGCTCTACAGGCGCGAGGGTCTCAACCACCGCCGCAGCAAAAGTGTCGCCGAGCAGGCTATCTCCGACCGGCACGGCGAACCACGGGACGTGCCGCGCAGACCCGCGGAGAAGGAGGAGCAACTTGCGCACTCCGCGAGACTTTGCGGCCTCTAAGGACGGCCCGAACGCGCTCCCGAGCGCCGCCAACATCGCGCGCGTCACTTGGTCAAGCTTCGTTGTCGCGGCGGGGGTCGCGATAGCGCGCTGGTAGCGCAGCTCGCGTTCTGAGTCTGAAATATCTGTATCCAGTATACCGAGTTCTGAGTCATATACCCCGAAGGAGTGCTCATCACGAGCAGACTCGTACGCCTTGATCAAAACACCGAGCGCGATGGGCGCCTCCACACGCTCACACCATATCGACTCCCCATCATGCCCTACGACTGTCGGCGTAAGTCCTGCGCCCACATTGAGGATCGCGGTGCATCGGTGACGGGAAAGCCAATCCGTTAAATGCGCCGGCGTCGCCTCTGGGATGTCTGGCCACTCCCCCTCCATCCAACCCATTCCGACCATTGTGCCGACGATCTGCTTCAGCTCCGCTAGTAGTTGGGTAGACTCCATTCGCGCTGCGCCTTCGTCGCCTACCTTCGGCACGGCGATGCCGTCGGCGGTCTCTATCCACGTATGCTCTGGTTGTTGGGTCTTCGCACGAATGACGTCGCGGGGTGTGCCAGGAGAGAAAACATTTGCGCCAAAGTACGACGCGCCAACAGCGTACGGGTGGTGAGATATCCCCGTAATGCGTTCCATCAGCGCGCTAAGCTCAATCCAGTAGAGATGGTCAGCAGCCATATCGCGCTCGAATCGCGCCCGATAGAGGTTCAAGCGAAGCCCCTCGGGAGTTGAGACTGGCCCATCTGAGAAGCGGGTTGGCCCGGCGCCATAAAAAGACAGGTTGGAGCGCCAGGCTGTCGAGCCACTGAGGTCGGCGAGTCGAAGTTCTTGAAGGATGTCGATGGGGCGACTCCCCCGTGAAGCCCAGTCAAGCCGTGCCGACGCCAACAGCTTCAACCAGCCCGCTGAGACACGCTTCTCGGCATGTGCCCATACGGGGTTTGCCATGCGCTCCCGAAGTCCAGTGATTCCCTGCTCAACATACTCAATTGGGTCCCACTCGTCGGTTTTACCGTTCGAAGAGAGGGGCCGGGGGTGACCGTCTTGAGCGCTCAACAGGCGCGACTCTTGCATCATCGCACGAACGCATAGCGACGGTCCGATGATGTCGACATGAAGCCTGCCGAAGAAGCCTCCAAGAAGGTTCATGTGGAATGCTGGGAGCTTATCTATGTTAGAAAGCTGCTCTATCTCTTGGATGACAGCGAGCGCAGCCACAGGGTCGATAGGATCGGCATTCCAGTCCTCCAGGGTTTGGAATGCCGCGATGATATGTCGCGCTAGTCCATCAAGATCGGCTGCACGAGGCACACCTTCAAGATGCGCGGCGAGCCGATCAAGGCCAGCCTCCATCTGAGCGAGGAGTGATGGCCCGATCGCCTCACCGCGGTCTGACCGGGCTCCTCGCGCGACTACACGTATGTCACCGAGGCGCCGCCGTGCCTCCTCCTTGTCAACGCGCCCGAGATCAAACTCGAGTGAAAGCCGGTCCTTCATGGCGTTCACTAGGTTGACCACAATTAGTCCCCCATCGGGGAACATCTCTGGTTGACGCTGGCAAAGACTAACCGCTGCGCGGGCGTCGGCTACAGCGCCATCGAGGAGCAGGAGTTGTCGCTCAGCGTCATCCGAATGCGCGGCGAGCAAACGTTGGCATGTTCCTCGCATTCGCAGCGAGTGATAAAGCCCTACAGGTTCAGCCGGGTCGGCCACCCTCTCCGGGAACGTCATGGCCTCGTTGTGGAGGGAGAGGGCCTGCTCTAAGCGTGCCTTCGGATCGTCACAGTCGTGCCGCATCGCAAGATTCTGAAGGCTCTGACCAACATTGGCGATCGCCTTCGCCAAGTCAGCACGCAGGGCCCGTAGTGCCTCGGGTTTGATTCGCGCACTCTCTGCTGCGGCGACTGCTTCCCGCAGCTCGGCCAAGTGCTCGCTCAGAAGCCTCCTGCCCTCCGCGACGATTACGGGGTCGTCATCCAGAGCGAGGTTTGATCCAAGTAGCGCCCTGAGGACGCGTAGCAACCCTTGTCGATCAGGTACATCAGGGCCATCACGCAGCAGCTCATACGTGTATCGGAAGACCTCGCGGCGGAGCCCCCCGCCCGTCCTCGGATCAAGATCTGCGCTCTCGATAGCAGGC
>JAKLKE010000222.1 GCA_023150775.1 Myxococcota bacterium | reverse complement strand
GGAGTCTGCACCTGCACGTCGGCGGCGGCGCGGCGCTGGGTGACGTGAACGTCGTCACCTGGGAAGATCTCCGCCCTGGCCTCAACCGGCTCCAGCAGCTCATCACCCAGGCCCCGGCGGATCTCGACGGCGACGTGCGCCTCGACCTCTTGGTCACCATGGGCGTCACCGACGCCTTAGACCGCCACAGCCGCGTGCTCTACGGCGACCGCCTCGACGCCTTCGACAAGCGCCTCAAGGGCGTGTTTTACGGCGTCGGCGCCCGCATCGTGCTCAACCCCCAAGGGGAGCTGTTCGTCGAGGAGGTCTTCCGGGGCAACCCCGCCGAGTCCGCGGGCCTTCGCGCCGGGGACACGCTGGTGCGCATCGACGGTGTGTCCACCACGGGCATGTCCGTCGAGGACGCCACCAAACGGATCACCGGGCCCTTGGGCTCCTCCGTCGAGCTGCGGGTGCGCCGCCCCCTGCCGCCCGGCGGCCCCGCGGGCGCCACCGTCGAGCTGACGCTCTTGATCGAGCGCGACGAGGTGCGTATCCCCAACGTCACCTGGAAGGTGCTCGACGGCGGCAAGGTGCGCGGCCTGATGGAGACGAAGTGGGCCGTAGACGACCACAACGAGCCCGACGCGCCCATCGTCATCCTCCAGAACCGGCGCACGGCCTCGGGCGCGGAGATCCTCGCCGGAGCCCTGCGTGAGCTAGAGCGCGCCGTGCTCATCGGCGATCGTTCGTATGGCAAAGGCACCGTCCAGAAGCTCTACACCTTAGACGACGACACCCGCCTCAAGCTCACCGTCGCCCGTTACCTCCTGCCCGGCGACCTCTCCATCGCCGACGTGGGCATCCCCGCCGATCTGCCCGTGGGCCGGGTGCGCCTCGACGCTGACGGCGTGTCCCTCGTCTTGCCCGTCGAGGAGTCCATGGGCCCCTCGCCGCTGCTCTTGGTGGACGAGCGCCCCGGCTGGCGCACCCAAGGCACCATGCCCGCCGACCGCGGCGATGTGGAGCTGCAGCTCGCCCTGCGTATCCTCGCCCGCGCTGAAGGCACCAGCCGCTACGACGTGCTCCAGGCCGCCGGGGAGGTCCGAGAGCTGGTGCGCGCAGAAGAAGAGCAGCGCCTCGCCCAGACCCTCGCCCTGCACAACGTCGACTGGAGCGCCGCCCCCAAGAGCGGCCCGCTCCCCAAGGTGACCGTGCGGGTGGAGGCCGCCGAGGGCAAAGCCGGCGAGCCCTTTGTGCTCAAGGCCTACGTCACCAACAACGGCGACACCCCGCTGCACCGCGTCGCCGTCCGTGTATCCAGCACAGAGTCCATCTGGGATGATCTCTACCTGCCCGTGGGCCGCATCAACCCCGGTCAAACGAGCCAGGGCAGCATCACCACCCGCCTGCCCCACTCGTTAAGCGCCCGCGAGTCCCTCGTGGGCCTCCGTGTGGAGTCCGACCTGCGCCCCCCGGCGGACGCGGGCGGCGCCGTGCTCAATACCAAAGGCGCCCCGCTCCCGGCCCTGCGCCTCTCTTTACGCCTGCGCCAGCACCCCGACGGCCAGCGCGCCGAGGTGGTGCTCAAGAACCAGTCCGACCGTGAGCTGAGCGGCCTCAAGGTGTATTTTGAGTACCCCGAGCTCGCCGGGGTCGAGCTGACCGAGGCCGAGGCGTACCTGCCCTCATTAAGCCCCGGTCGCCAGGCCCTCGTTCACCTGGGCCTCGACCTCGACCCCAACAACACCGTCGATCTCCCCCTGCACATCATCGTCGAGGACGAACGATACGGCGAGCTTCTGCGCTGGTCCTTCGACCTCCCTCGCGACGGCCGTGTGGTCGACTTAGAGGCCCCACGAATCAGCCCCAAGAACCTGCCCACGAGCGCCCCGGCGGGCCCCTTCACCCTGAGCTGGACGGCGCAGGACGACCGCGCCGTGCACCACCAGCTCACCTGGTCCGACGGCGACAAGCTCAGCTACACCCCGTCCAACACCAAGACCGCCCAGGGTGCTGTGCTCGTCGAGCTGCGCCCCGGCCGAAACTCCTTCCTCATCGAGGCCGTGGACGACCAAGGCCTGAGCACACGCAGCTTCGTCATCCTGCGCGGCCAGGTCGAGGGTGACGTGCCGACGAGTGACGCGAACCCCTGAGCGGCGCGCCACCCCCTCCGGCCGCTACTCCACCCCCTTCCAAGCCTCCCGCAGCCCCTCGCTCGCCGTCTCAATCCACTCGGTGACCTCGGCGCGCCCCGTCGTGATCGCCTCGGCGTCACAGGCCCGAGGGTCGGCAACCACGGCCTCCTCCGTCAGCAGCGTGGCCTGGGCCATCGTCTCGGCGAGGGTCGAGGCGTCTACGGCGTCGGCGACGCTGCGCGCGGTGTCCGCCCAGTCCCGCTCACAGTCGGGGTCGAGGCGGCAGATGGCGGCGAGGTTGCCCCGGGGCTCCTCAAGCGTCTCGCCGTTCAAGGCGTCGGGGAGCAGGGTGCCGTCGAGATCCCACGAGGCGAGGCGCATCGGGCCGCCGTCGGGGGGGAACCACACGCGGTAGTTGTTCACGATGAAGCCATAGCCGTCGAGGTTGCCGAGCCACTGGTCGGCGGCGAGCTGGCGCTGCAGCCCCGGCCAGTCCACCCGCTCGGCCAAGGAGTCCGTCACACGCCCGGCCTCAAACGAGTCCAGGGTGGCGTTTGAGACGGCGGCGATGTCGGCGTGGCCCACGTCATAGCCCTCTTGCAGCTCAAACCGCTCGTCACGGCCCTCGCCGAAGTCGTTAAACCGGGGCCACCACACGGCGTAAGAGTAGCTGCCCTCGTAGAGGTTGCCCTCGTCTGTGCCAAACACCCGGCGCATCCAGCGGTCGTCTTGGGCCTCGATGGTGATGTAGAGGCCATAATCTTCACCGTTGACAAAGAGCTGGGCGAAGCCCGCCCGGCTCGCGGGCACGTCGGCGAGGGCCATGAGCTGCGCGCCGAGCACCTCCTTGAGCTTGCTCGGGTCCATGCCGCCGCTGGAGAGCGCCAGGCGCTCTAAGCCGAAGGGCCGCTGGTCACTGTACTCGTTGAGGTCGAGGTTAAACTTGGGCTTGTCCTCAAACCGCTGGAACGAGCCCAGCCGACCGCGCAGGCGCACGCCGATGGTGCCCACGTTGACGCCGTCGAGGGTGAGCTGGCCGGGCACCTCAAAACGATCCTCGTGGATCGTGCGCTCCTTGGACAAGGTGCGCACGGCCTCGTCGCTCAGCGTGAGCTCAATGCGGTTGATGCGCTCCAGGGAGAACAGCCAGTCGTTGTCTTGATCTTCGTCGGCGTCGCCCCCGTGGTCGGCGGGCGGGCTCGTGAAGTCGCCGCCTTCGCCGCAGACCTCCTCCTTGCAGCCGCCAAGCAGCGCGGCGCCCAGCAGGCCGAGCGAGATCGGCGTCAAACGTCTGTTCGTCATGGGTTCCCCCAGGTCCACACGAGCTCCAGGGTGGCGCGTCGATAGGCCTCAGCGCCCTCGGCGCCGGTGCGGAAGCCCCAGGCGGCGCGGGTGTAGATGCCCAGCTCGCGGCCGTCCCGGCGCCGGGTGCGGTCAAAACCGACACGACCGCTCACGCCGAAGGCCCCGGCGGGGACGTAGCGCACCCGCACCCCCTCAAGCTGGGCGTCGCGGCCGAGCTCAAGATCCAGGCCCGGCATGAGCGCGAGATCCCAGCGCGGCGAGAGCGGCAGGCCGTGGTGGGCGTACACCCCGACGCCGAGCCGGGGCCGGGTGGTCGCCGAGCGGCTCAACAAGAGCTGCGTCCAGTCGAGCTGAACGTCCACAGAGCCCCACTCCATCGGCGCCCGGAGCTCTAGGGTGAGCAGGTCGATGTTGGGCGCGGGGAGGCGCTCATCGACCTGCACGCCGCCCCCGATCCCGACGCCTAGGGCGACAGGCGGCGGCGCGGCGGACGCGGCGACGGTGAACACGAGCAGGAGGGGATGAACCATGCCCCAGGCTAACCCGGCTGACCGGGGGGCGTCACCCGCTCGTCACGCCGTCGTGACCGGGAGCAACGCGGCGCGGAGGAGGGCCGCGTGGGCGTCGGCGACGGTGACCCCCTCGGCGGCCGCGTGGCGCCGCAGCGCGTCGCGGAGCGAGGCCTCCAAGCCGGAGACGGCGGCGGGCTCCCGGGGAGGGTTGACCCAGACGTTCCGCTGGTGCCAGTCGGCGGGGAAGGCCATCCGTTTGAGCTGATCGGGGGTGCGCTCAGCGACCAGCGCGACGAGCCGCGCGCGCCAGGTGCTCTTGGGGTTGAGGTGGTTGAGGATGAAGGCGAGGACGACGAGGTAGTTGTAGAGGTGTTTGTCGGGGGCGTTGACGAGCTCGCCATTCTTGCCGTGGGTCGTGAACACGACGATGTCATCGTGAAGCCGATTGAGGGTCGGGAGCCCCTTCGCATGAACACGATCCCAGCATCTATTGTGATGTGCGCAAACGTTTCGAATCGATGAGAGCGCCTCGACAACACGATGGGCGACCTGCTGGTTTGGGAGCCCAAGGGCTTCTGAGACAGCCCGTTTCACATCCAAGCTGGCGGTGTGCTCAAGCCACCGCGAGAGCTCTCCGAAAGACAACGTCTCTACAAGCGCCCAGATGGGCGGAAAACGTGGAGAATCATAGGTGCCACGATAATGTACGGCGAACGACTCTTGTGAATCGTTTAGCTTTTTGGCTCCGTTGGTCATCAGGCTGAGCGAATCGACGCTTCCATCCGTCCGTCTAGGGTCTAGCCAAGCATGGGCGTCTGGGTGCAAGCCTTGCTGCTCGTCTTTCTCCCGTGCCAACGAGTTCGCCCATGCGCTCCTCAGCGCGACCTCGACACGTTCTAAGGCTTCCATGATGAGCAGGCGGAGTTTTCGGTCGAAGACGTAGAGATCGAGGACCTGATCGAACGTGGTCCCGGGTAGAATGGTGTGATCCCGAGCTCCGCTTCTCTGAATCCCTTTCTCAAAGGCCGCGAGGTAACCACTGAGGCGAAAGTACCCAATCTGACGCAGGTACCGCAGTGCCCGCTCTTCGTCGTCGATCAGGAGGCCACGCGCGCTTAGCAGCGCAACATGCTCCATATCTGTCTTGACGGTTTTTGGGTATGGAATTTTTATCTTCGGCATGCTTTCGCCCTGCGTACGAAGTCCAGAAACAAGAAACCTCCCCTTTAGACCTTCCGCGCCATGTTCCCGAGGGGACATAACGCGACGAGGTAGGGGAGGTGTTGTCCTGGTTTATCTATCTGTCAGTCTCGACGGAGTCAAGCGGAAATCTATGCCGCCCTTCCAATGCCCCGATGTGAAAAACGTCCCCATTTGACCTTCCGGCCAACCATGCAAGCGTGAATTGACCGACGAGGTAGGGGAGGCGTTGTTGCTCTGCGGCTTAGCTGCCCGATAGGATCCCGGCAAGGTGGATTGTTGGTTGGCCGTCCAACTCCCTGAAGCAAGAAACCCCCCCTTTAGACCTTCCGCTCCCCGCTCCCAAAGGAGCTTGAAGCGACGAGGTAGGGGAGGTGTAGTTGCTACCAGCCTTAGCCAACTCCCTGTACCCGAGCAAGCCCCACTCTTGGTCGGTGGTTCACCTCACTGAAGCCACCCCCCCCCAAATCTTGGTCCCCCATCCAACTTTCCCCCGCAACTCCCTCCATCTGCTGCGCCACCCCCTGTGCGATCCCCCACACCCTTCCCTGACAAACCGCCCCAAGCGGTGCTATCCTGTGGAGGTCTGCCCCCCTCGCTCAACTCCAGGAAGGAAGCGGAGCTCCTCATGCGTGTGATGCTCATCCGTCCCCCCGCCAAACACACCGTCGAGAGTGAGGTGCCCGCGGCGGTGGAGGCCGAGAACCTGTCGTACCCGCCTTTGGCGATCCTCGCGTTGGCGACGTACTTGAAGGCCCACACCCACCATGAGGTGTGTATCCTCGACGCCCAGCTCGACAACCTCGACTACGAGACGCTGGAGGCCAAGGTCAAGGAGTGGGCGCCGGAGGTGGTGGGCGTCACGGTGTTCACCGTCGGCCTCGTGGACTGCCTGCGCGCCGTGGCCACCTCCCGGCGCTGCCCGTCGGTGAAGCATGTTGTGCTCGGCGGGCCCCACATCAACGACTTCCCCAAGGAGTCCGTGGGCTTGGCCGGAGTAGACGCCGTGGTGAAGGGCGAGGGCCAGAAGCCCCTAGAGCTGCTGTTGGACGCCTGGGAGAAGGGCCTCACGCCGCGTGGCATCCCCGGCGTCGTCGCCCACCCCGACGATCCCGTGCCCACCGAGGACGTCTACTTCTCGAACAACCTCGACGACTACCCGCCGCTGGACCTGGACCTCATCGAGTACAACCGCTACTACGACGTCATGGGCGAGGGCGGCATCTTCACCACGATGGTGACCTCTCGCGGCTGCCCCTACCGCTGCACCTTCTGCAACACGCCGCGCCACCGCTACCGCGTGGCCACGCCGGGCCGGGTCTGCGACGAGATCGAGGGCTTCTTGGCGAAGGGGATCAAGGAGATCTACTTCGTCGATGACACCTTCAACATCACGAACAAGCGGGTGCATGAGCTGTGTGATGAGATCCTGCGCCGGGGCCTCAAGTTCACCTGGACGGTGCGGTTCCGGGTGAAGGGGGTGGATCGCCCGCTCTTAGAGAAGATGAAGGCCGCGGGCTGCCACCGCATCCAGTTCGGCGTCGAGCAGGGCACTGAAGAGGGGCTGTTGCGGCTCAAGAAGGACGTGTCCTCCGCCGAGATCGAGCACGCCTTCGCGCTCTGCCGTGAGGTCGGCGTGCGCACCGTGGCCTACTTCATGATCGGCACGCCCACCGAGCGCAGCCGCCAAGACGTGGTGGACACGATCAACTACTCGATCCGCTTAAACCCCGACTTCGTGATGTACAACATCCTCACGCCCTTCCCGGGCACGACGATCTACGACGAGGGGATGCGCGACGGGGTGCTCGACATCCAGCCTTGGCTCGACTTCATGCGCCAGCCGCACGAAGACTTCAAGGCCCAGGTCTGGGACGAACACTTCACCCGGGATGAGCTGCGGGACATGCTGCACATGGCCTACCGCCGCTTCTACTGGCGCCCCACCTTCGTCGCCCGAAACCTCGCGCAGATCCGCAACCCACGGGATCTCCTGCGCAAAGCGACGGCGGGCCTCCGCCTGCTCACCGCGGACTGAGCCGCCCACGAGACCCCCAACTAGACCCCCGCTAGACCACCGGTCTACTCGCCCGTCCAAGAAGGCTGTGCGAAAAGACCCACCCCCGGGGCTTGATCCTGGGGCATCTCACGCTATCCTGGTCCTGATGATCCTCCCCTCCTCGCACCCCACACGCTCCGCATCCCCCGCGCACGCACTGGAGACGGCATGAAGCTCACCCGCTGCCTGATGGTCGGCCTCTACGGCATCGAGAACAGCGGCGTCCGTCACCTCACCTCGATGCTCAAGCAACGAGGGGGGTACCGCGCCGACCTGATGTTCTTCAAAGACTGGCGGCACAACCGCGTGGAGTGGCCGACGGACGACGAGTACGCCTTGCTCGTCGATCTCATCGAGCGGGAGGGTTACCACCTCGTCGGCTTTAGCTTCGGCTCGCCGTACTACCGGGTGGCGATCGAGGTCACCAAACGGATCAAGGAGCGTCTGGGCGACAAGGTGCTCGTGATCTGGGGCGGTCTGCACCCCACGCTCACCCCTGAGCACTGTATTCATCACACCGACATCGTCTGTGTGGGTGAAGGAGAGTACCCGCTCCTGGAGCTCGTGAACCGCCTAGAGGACGGCCGCTCGATCAACGACATCTCCAACATGTGGATCCGTGAGCCCAACGGCACGATCCATCGCAACGCCGTGAAGGAGCTCGTCACCAGCCTCGACGACCTCACCTTCCGCGAGTTCGGCGGCGACGACAAGTTCTTGATCGACAACAACATGATCACCCGCGGCGACCCGCTCGTTCACCACCGCGAGTACCGCATCTTCGCCAGCCGGGGCTGCCCCTACAAGTGCGCCTACTGCTACAACAGCTCTCTGCGCGCGATCTTCCCCGAGGGCAAAGGCAACTACCACCGCCGCCGCAGCGTCGATAACGTCATGGCCGAGCTTCGCCTAGCCCGGCAAAAAATGCCGAACATGGCCTGGGTCAAGTTTGACGACGACACCTTCGTCTTCCCCAAGAAGTGGCTGCAAGAGTTCGCCGAGAAATACAAAGCCGAGTTCGGCGACCTCCCCTGGGACTGCATGATGACCCCAGACGTGGCCCGCATCGAGAACCTGCGCCTGCTCAAAGACGCCGGGCTGCGCGGCGTACAGATGGGCATCGAGGCCGGGTCTGACCGCGAACAGAAGGAGGTCTACGACCGCACCTCCACCGTCGCCCAGATCCTCGCGTTTGACGAGATGAACCTAGAGCTGGGCCTCGACGTCAAGTACGACGTCATCATCGACAACCCCCTGGCCTACACCTCCGACAAAGACGCGCTCTTTCAGCTCCTCATGGACTTAAAGTCCCCGTACAAGATCTATCTGTACTCGTTGACGCTCTACCCCAAGAGCTCGGTGACCGAGAAGATGTTGACCGCGGGATACGCCACAGAGTCCGACGTCGAGGGCTTCGCCACGAAGTCGTTCCGGCAGTTCCGCGTGAGCGTGGACTGGCAGCGCAGCAACGAGGATAAGTTTTACCTCGCGCTGTACATGTTGGTGAACAAGCAGTTCATCTCCCGCGACTTCATCTGGAAGATCTACAAGTCAGACTTCTGGCGGAAACACCCGGACCTGCTCTTGGAGTTTGCCCAGGGCGCCAACCTGGTGCGTATGACGGGCATCGCCGCCGAGATGGCCTTCCGCGGGGAGCTCTCCCTGCAGAAGGTGCGTGAGTACGGCAACATCCGGAAGATGATCAACCAGTAGGCGCCGCGTGACGCTCGGCGCTCGCCCGAGCGCCGATGGACCGGACGAGGGCGCGGGCTTTGGCGGCGCCTTGGGTCCAGCCCGCGTCTTGGGCGGCGTCTGCGGCCCCCTCCAGGAGCCGGAGGAGGTCCACCCGCGAGGCCGGGAGCGCCGCGGCGTGGGCGCTCAGGGCGTTGAGCTCCTCGTCCCAGCCGGTCCAGCGACCGAGCCGGGCGTAGGCGTCGAGCAGGTGCAGGCGCACCTCCAGCTCATGCAGGTGGTCACCCTGGGCGTGCAGGCGGCGCACAGCGGGGGTGAGGATGTGCAGAGCGTCCTCGGGGCGGCCCTGCTTGAGGGTGAGCAGGCCGAGGTTCACCGCGGCGAGGGTGGCGTCGGCGGCGCCCAAGGCCTCAAAGCGGTCGAGGGCCTGGCGGAGCAAGGTCTCGGCCCGGGACAGCTCACCCCGATCGAGGGCGCAGACCCCCTGGATGTTGATCATCGACGCGACGTGCCAGCGCGCGCCAAGCGACACAAACAGCGCCGCGGCGTCGATGGCGTCTCGTTCGGCGGCGTCGAGCTGGCCTCGTCTGTATGAGGTGCTCACGCGCTCAAAGAGGGTGAGGCCGCGCTCGAAGGGCAGGCCGTGGGTCTGGGTGTGCTGGTTGAGCGCCTCCAACAGCGGGAGCGCCTCGTCGCCGCGGTTGAGGCGGCCCAAGGCGCAGGCGTAGGTGAACTGGCTGGAGAAGCGGGCCTTTGGGTCGTCGAGGGTCTCGCTCTCGTCGGCCATTCGTGCGGCGAGGCTGAGCGCCTCGTGGAAGGCGCCTCTTCGGGTGAGGCTCACGCAGCGCGCCTTCCAGGTCTCTAAGCGGAGGATCTGCCAGCGGAGACCACCGCCCGAGGCGATGG
>JAKLKE010000221.1 GCA_023150775.1 Myxococcota bacterium | reverse complement strand
GTCGTCAACGCGCTCACCTACTACAGCGGCCTGCTGTGCCTGAGCCTCGCCAGCCGGATGGCGCCTGATGAGGGCGCGCCCGCCGCTTGAGCCCCGCCTAGCCCTTCTTCTTCCCGACGCGGGGGAAGACGGGCAGGGCGAGGCGCACGCGGTAGGGTGGGACATCGGTCATGGGGTGCTCCGGGCGCGCGCTGGGGTGGCCTCCGGTCTCGGCTTGGTCGAGGGGCCGAAAGCAGGTTAGCTGTGGCGCGGTGTTGCCCCTCTCAAGCCGGTGTTCGCCGGAGCAGGTGCGTATGTCGTTGCAAGACGAGCTGGCAGAGGCGATCCAGAAGCTGGACGAGATCCGGCAGGCGGACACGACTGAAGAGGCTGAGCGGGTAGAGGCGAAGCGACACCTGGACGAGCTCAAGCGCCTTCGTGAGCGCCTTGAGTCCAGAGCGCTGCAGGCCAACCTGATCGGCTCGGTTGGCGTCGGCAAGACCTCGCTGTTGGCGGCCCTCGCGGGCCTCTACGTCGGAGAGCGGCCCAAGTCAGTGGATGAGCAGGCGGCGCGCTCCATCCTCACCATCGCCGCGGGCAAGACGACGGCGTTCACGGTGCGGGTGCGTGCGCCTCAAGGGGATGAGGCGTCGGACAAGCTCGGACTTCATGTTCAGGCCGTCTCCACCGTGGAGCTTAGGCGGATCGTCGAGACCGTGGCCGAGATGGAGCTGTTCTCACGGCGCCCGATGGAGGAGCGAGGGCAAGACCAGCGCCCTGAGCGGGCAGGGGAGGAGCTTCGCAGAGTCGTGCTCAACATGACCGGCTATGGCGAGCGGAAAGAGATCTATTCCGAGGGCAACCTCAAGCGGCAGCGCATCGTTCGCCCCCTGGATGAGGCCGCGCGGCAGCTCACCGAGCTCTCGGCGCTCACGTCGCACCTCTTGGAGCGTCTGAACCAGCAGGGGCGCTCGACGAAGGAATGGCCGTTTGAGGACAGCCCGGCGGGTCGGGAGGCGCTCAGAGAGCTGTTTGGGCGCCTTAACCTCGGCACTGAAGCTGGCGCGCCACTCCCCGAGGAGATCACCCTGATCGTCCCCTGGCTCCCCGCGGCGCAGGGGGGGCAGGCCCTGACGCTGCTCGACACCCGCGGGATCGACGGGGCCGTGGCCAGCCGAGGAGACCTCTTCAGCGCTCTACGTGAGCCTGACGCCGTGACCGTGCTGTGCTCAAGCTTCGTCGACGCTCCCTCGCCCCGTGTTCGCGAGGTGCTCCACGAGCTAAGCCGCGACCTCACCCTGCGCTCTGCGCGGCAGCGCCTGATCCTCGTGATCATCGACAAGCGCGAGGCCGCCCGGGTGATCGACGCCGAAGGGGATCGGGAGAGCGGCCAGCTCAGCCGCCGGGAGGACTGCTGGCGCGCGTTAGAGGCCGAGGGGCTCATCGACGGCCTCAGCCTTGATCGTGTGGTCGTGTTTGACCCGCTCCAGGATGACCCGCACACCCTCTTGGGCACCATCCAATCCTGCCACAGCGCGCACCTCAAGCGGCTGGAGGTCCGGGCGCAGAAAGCGCTGGAGGCGTCTCGCCCGCTGCGAGAGGGGGAGGCGGCTGACAAGGCGCTGCGCGAGCGTCTCGACCTGTTGGTGATGAGCGTGCTGCGCCAACATCCGCTCGATGGAAACCCTCTGGAGGATCCTTTGAGGGGGCTGAAGCAGGCGCTGGCGGGCTGTCCGTTCGCCTTTCGCCTACGCGCGGCGGTGCGCTGGGAGGGCACGTTCAACAACCTGCACCTGCTCAACGCGGTCGCCGTGGCGGCGAGGGCGGCAGCAACGTCTTGGCTCATGCCACTCCAGCACGCCCTCACCGAGCGTGTGCTGGAGGAGCGAGATCGTGCAAAAACTCCTGGTGAGCGGGCGCCTTACAACACGCTCTTGGAGGAGCTAGACGAGGCCTTTGAGGCCACGGTAGACGACTATGGCCGCGAAGTGCTCGATGAGGTCACGCTGTCGCTCAAAGGTGCATCGGTTTGGCAAGACGCGCAGGGGGAGTGGGGCAAAGGGAGCGGCTATCGTGAGCGTGTGATCGACAAGTTCGAGCGTTGGGGCAAGCTCCAGCCCTTTACCGCCCACCGCACCACCACACTCGCCAAACACATCCCGCAGCTCGCCAAGATTCAGGAGCCCGAGGAGGCCCCTGGCTTCATCCTCGTCGCCGAGAACCTCCGGCGGGTGAAGCGCCTGTGCTGGACGCTCCAAGGCGTGAACCTGCTCATCGGCGCCAACGGCTCGGGGAAGACCACGACCATCGCCGCGATGCGGTTCATGGAGCGGGCGTATGAGGTCGGTGTCGCCCGAGCGGTCGTTCTAGCCCTCGGCGGCCGCAACAATCTCAAGTCTTGGGGGGTCAGTGAAGACGAGCCCGTGCGCATCGCCTTGAAGCAAGGGCAGACGCAGTGGGAGATCACCCTCACCCCCGACTCCGCCGGGGAGCGGGTAGACGTACACGAGCGCCTCGTCCATCGTGGTGAGGAGCTGCTCTCAGTGAACGCGCTGGGCCGCGTGACTTACCGTGGCCTTGACCTCGGCGGGGCGGGCGAAGACAGCGGTCTGCGTTTCTTGACCCGGCTGCGGAAGGTGGACCCCCCCATCAACCGCATGGCGGCCTTGGCCCAGAGCCTCCACGGCTTTCGGGTGCCCAACCTCATCGGGCTCAAAGAGCAGGGCTCCAACCCCCAGAACGACCAGCGCCTAGAGTCCCAAGGCGGTAACACCTTTTCGGTGCTGCGCCGCTTCACCCAAGAGCACGCCTCACGCGCCCGCCTGGAGTTTGTGCTGGATGGTCTGCAGCTCGCCTTCCCGGGCCTCTTCAGCGCTCTAGAGTTCCGGTCGGCGGGCAACACCCTGGCCCTCAACATCGTTCCCCCCGACGGGCGGCCGCCGCATGGCATCGGGCATGAGGCCGACGGCGTGCTCCAGTGCCTCGTGAACCTCGTCGCCGTGGCCAGCGCGAACCCCGGCGACGTGGTGGCGCTGGACCAGCCGGATGATCACTTACACCCCTACGCCGCGCGGGTGCTGTTACGGCGGATCGAGGCGTGGGCGCACCGCCACAAGCTCACGGTGATCCTCGCCACCCACTCCATCGTGCTCTTGGACGCGATGAAAGGAAGCCCCGAGCGGGTGTTCGTGATGACGCCCAACGACGACGGCAGCGTCCCCAACGCGCTCACGGACCTCTACAACAGCGACTGGCTACAGAGCTTTGAGCTCGGGGAGCTGTACAAGAACGACGAGATCGGCAGCAACGTGGACGACGCCTGATCATGCCCCGGATCAAGCTCATCGTGACCGGCGACCTGGAGCGTGCGGCCCTCAAGGAGGCCCTATGCCGGGCCTTCCCCGCCGAGCGTGACGGCGAAGACGTGACGTGGGACACGCCGCGAAAGGTGAACGAGGTGACGACCCACCCGCTCCCTGAGGGCGGCGATCCCAGCACCGCGATGGGGTTGCTCGCCGCCGCGATCATCGAGGAGGCCATCACCGGCAAGAAGAAGGGGCAGGCCCCGGCCGACCTCGTGCTCGCGGTCTGCGACGTGGAACTGGGCAACCTGGGCCGGGAGGGGGTCATCGTCGAGCACCTCCGCCGCGCTTTGGAGAAGAAGCTGGACCGCTATGAGGAGCAGACGCGGGCACGGTATCGAGCCGTGCTTCGGGATCGCTGCTCCTTCCACCTCCTCAAGCCGATGGTGGAGGCCGTGTTGTTTGGGGAGAGGGCGGCGCTTGAGCGCGCGGGGGTGGCTGAGGGTGTTCAGCCGAGGCTCCGCGTGGATGACGTGGAGGAGTTTGAGAGCGACGACCCGCTCTGGGCGCCGACCTGCGAGGTGGAGAATCGCAAGAAGGTGTCTGAGCGCAAGGAGTGGTGGCGCCACGAGCGGCACCCCAAGCATTACCTCGACCACCTCCTCATCCGAAGTGGCGCTGCGCAACCCTATGAGGAGACAGAACAAGGTGCCGCCGCCCTCCGCTCCCTCCACTGGCCCACGGTCACGAACACCGAGCCCTCTCCCTTCCTCCGGGCGCTGTTCGACGACCTCGCGGGGTGGTTCGGTGTGTCGAGCCCCCTGGGCCCGGGCATGCCGAGCTCCGTGACCTCGTTGACCCCAAAGAGCCCGCGCGATCGGTGGCTGCGAAATCTCTGAGCGGAGCGTTCGGGGTGAGCGGCTGCGGGGCGGGCGCGGGCGGACGCCTTTGGGCGAGGGGATTCTTAGGCGTGAGGGCGGCGTACCGGGGTGGAGTGCTTCGGTGTGGCGCTGCGTCGTCTTGCCGGGCGGCTTCTCGGTGCCTACCGTTCGTTGGGATTGGCGAGATGAGCGCGGAGAAGGTGATGCAAAGGCGAATCGACGATGCAGGATACTGGGAGTACTTCGACCCCTCGACGGGCACCTGGAAGTCTACCCACCGGCGCGCTGCTGAACGGAAGTTCGGTCAGCTACGTGATGGTTTTCACGTTCACCATATAGACGGTGACAAGACGAACAACCGGCACAGCAACCTTGTCGAGGTGCATCCCAAGGTCCATAGGAGGCTCCACACCTCGCCCCAAGCCTGCCTCCGTTGTGGCCGAGACTCACATTGGGCCGCGAACTGTTACGCTACGACCTTCTACGACGGCACTGCGCTAGTGGAGTGATTCAACCTTGCAACGTCACAACCTGTTCATCATCCACTCTTGGGACGAGGCGCATTCCTACGCTCGTATGAGCGAAATGCTGGCCCAGAGGGACTCCGGGCTCGCTGACTATTCGGTTCCGCCATGGAAGGCCATTCCTGGTCCAGACGATGAGGTCGAATCCTCCATCATCCGCCGCATTCAGACCGCCAGCTCGGTAGTAGTGCTCAACACGCCGGGGCTCCACGATCGGCCCATGTCCGCCTTCGAGATGGAGCAAGCGGTGGCGATGGGCAAACGTATTGTCGTTCTCCAGCCCCATGGTGCTCTTGACCAGCCCATTCCGCGGGTTCTTGATGGGCAGTATTACCGGGTGTCCGGTTGGCGGAGCGATGGACTTGGCCGTGCAATTCGTGGTGAGTATCCGCAGGATGGTCGTGTCTTCGATATCGCCGAGGTGGCAGAGCGTCGGCAACTCGTTGGAGGAATCGCGGCGCTGGCTGGCGTTGGCAGCTTCCTGGTGATTGGGGCCACTCTTCAGAACTTGAAAGCGCTTGAGGCAGACCTAGCGGCCTCCCAGGTCAAGCTGGCTTGGACAAAGGCCGAGACCGTTCAGGTGGTTGAGCCCGCGATGGGAGGGGCGGTCATTGGTGGGCTTCTGGCCGCAATCTTCACTGGTGACACGAAGAGTGTGACGATGGGGGTGCTGGCCGGAGCTAGCATGGGAGCCGCGTACGGGCTCACGAAGGTGTACCAAGCCCGCCTTCTTGGGACCCAGCATCTTCGTGTCCTCACCCTCGAAGCGGAGTAGCGCTACAGCAAACCATCCTTGGCAAGTCTCCAGTAGAATTGGCCACGCGCGGTGAGCCTGCAGCCTTTCGAGTTGATAGCCGCGTAGTACAAGTGCTCTTCGCCATCTGGTACAAGCAGACGAGCATCGCGAAGCTGCTGGAAGTCTTGGAAGGTCCTCTCGTTCTGCTCGTCATGAGGTGCTACGCTCGGCTCATAGCTTGGGTCGAGCGGGTACACCGTGTCCGGCGTAGTGAAGTAACCAGGGAGGAGACGAAGAATCGACGGGGCGACCGTAGGCGTTACTCTCCGAAGCTCATTGAAAGCTGAGAGGTTAGCCCTAAATTGAGGGCGTTGTTCCCACGCTGAAAGTGACTGGTCAACGTAGGCATAGACGGCGGCCGCGGTGACCCGACCGAGCGGGTCTGCTGCACCACCCTCAAGGGCGTCACACACGAGCTGCGTGAACACCCCCCCAACGGCGGACTCGACGGCCACTTCGTTGGCTCGCGATGCCACCATGATGCAGATGCCCTCACGCAGTTGGACGCTATCTGGCGCTACAGAAATCTCACCCAGGTGTCCGGCGTGGCAGCAATCCAACAGGATGATCACCTCCTGAACCTGGTGTTTGAGGCCGCTCTGAGAACGTCCGCCATCGAGACGCCCTCGTCGTAAGCGGTGGCGTCTGGAGTGACCAGATACCCGCCGAAGCCGGTCGAAGCTCCATGCCCGCTGAAGTACAGGAGAGCCACCTGCGCAGGTTTTGAAAACAGATCGGTTATGGCGGCCTTCACCAATGCCTTTGTGAATTGCGGCTCGCCGGTCTCTCCAAGCATGGTCACTACATCAAAGTTTCGTGACCCATCCGTATGCCGCCCTAGCAGGGCGGAGATCCGCTGAGCGTCCGCCACACAACCGTTTAGGGGGGCTGTCGGGTAGTTGTCGATGCCGATGACGAGCGCGCGGCGCATCAGCCGACCAACCGCTTGATGGCATTCTCGATCGAGTCCTTGCGCCAAGGCACTATCTCATCTGCGTTCGCCCTAACGAGTTGGGAGACGTTGGTGTTCTCCCAAGGCTGAACCCCGATGATCGGCTTCTTGTATCTGAACTCTGAGGTCGCGATCTTAATCTCTTTGTCGATCCACTTCGAGTAACTCGCGTAGACACCGGCGCAGATGATGATGCAGCTCGCCTGCCGGATCTGCTCCTTGATGGCCGCATACAACTCGCTGTCGGTCCCACTAGTGTGCAACGGAGCGTGGCGGGGGACCGAATAATCGCGCCAAGGGAAGGCTGGTGCTCGGTCCAGGAGTCCGCAAAGTCGGTTGTACTGGTCGCCATAGGCCCAGCTATGCGAGATAAAAAGGTCGTAGGATCTATCCATGTTCGATTAATGCCCTCATCGTTTCGCGCATAAGTTAAGTGCGAGCTCCCGCGCCGTCAAGCGTTCGACGGGTCGATCTTTGTGAGAAGACCCCGTCGTTGAAACTCGGCGAGCACCTCGGCCGCTGTCGCCACCATGAGTGCTCGGTTCTCTTCTGGAACGGCCTCCCATGGCACGGCAGAGTCCTCTCGGGTCTCATAGCCATGGCGCGGGGCGAGACGCTCGTAGGTGTCGTGAAATAGGCGGGCCAGCTCATCTGGTGTCACGGTCACCTCCATGTAGAACATAGCTCTGCTGTAGTGGCTGTGCCTGTCGCCAGTGATGATCGCCTGTCGGCCTATATGAATGGCGTCCCTGGCGATGGGGATTCCCGCGCTCGCCTAGCCCACCCCCCAAACAAACCGAGGCGCCAGAGCCCCGCCCCAGCGCCTCAAGTCATCACGCCCTCACCCCAAACGGCTCAGGCGCCGACGGCGGCAGCCTACTTCACCACCGCCATATTACAAGACACCTCCACCTTCTCCTTCGCCCCACCGGCGCAGCTCTGGCTACGCACCATCACCATCACCTGCTGGCCAGGGGCGGGGAAGGTCACGCCGGTGGACCAGCGCACCTCCTTCTTGCCGGCGTTGTCTACGATCTCGGCGGGGATGTCCTTCTTGAAGGGCTTGCCGTTCAGCCAGAGGTCGTAGGAGTAGGTGCAGCCGTCCTTCGCGTCCCGGCCGTCTTGGCCGAGGTAGTGGTAGAAGGCCTCCTCCGTGGCGCCGAAGGAGCAGCCTTGGTTGGGGAAGCAGGCGGCGATGTCCTCAGGCTTCGCGGGGTGGTCCTTCGACTTACGCACGAAGAGGTCGCCGGAGTCGGCGCAGTGCTCCCAGAGGAGCTCGTCCTTCGTCTGAACGAAGGGGTTCGTGCCCACGGGGTTTGAGTCTTCGACACGTTTGCCGTTGTAGATGGTCATGTACATGTCGGTGATGCGCAGCTTGCAGGTCTTCGTGTCGACCTTCGCCCACAACAAGCCCTGGAGCTTGTTCGCGAGGTTGTTGTTGTTGAAGACAAACTGCTTCCACTCGGGCTTGTCTTTGAACTTCGCCACGTCGGCCAGGGCGGTCTCGACGTCCGTGGCCTCGGGGGCGAACTCTTTGAGCTTCTCGGCGGTGCAGGTCGAGCCGTCCACCACGGAGAGGGCCTTGCAGAAGTCGATGAGCTTGGCCGGCTCTTTACAGACCAGCTCGTCGTTCTTCACGTCGCAGTTGTAGGTGTACATGTCGGCGAAGGAGCCGACGTTGTACTTCACCTGGTATTTGTCGCCCTCTTTGGTGATGCGAAGGCGGGTGCCCGGGTTGGGGGTCACGGTCTTGTCGGGGTTGATCTGCTCGATCACCCAGTCCGTCCCGGCGAGGGTGTCGAGCGTGAGGGCGCAGTCGATCTTCTCGCCGCTCAGGTTGATCTTCGACTTCTTCTCTTCGCAGCCGGTGAGGGAGAGGGCGGTCAGCGCGAGCGCGGTCAAGAGAGAGAGGCGCATTGGGGGGCTCCGGGTCGACGTCGTGAGGATCGGGATGCTATCGCGCGGAGGGTGCGTAGGGCAAGCGGCGGGGGTAAAGGAGGCCGCACCTCGGAGGATCTCCTGATGCGTCTCGACGGCCGCCGCCACGACCAGCTCCGCCCCTTTCGCCTCACCCCAGACGTGAACAAACACGCCGAAGGGAGCTGTGTGGTGGAGATGGGCGACACCCGCGTTCACTGCACGGCCACGGTCACCGACGAGCTGCCCCGCTGGCGCAAAGAGCTGGGCGAAGGCTGGGTGACCGCCGAATACCGCATGTTGCCGCGCTCTACGCACACCCGGGTGCGGCGCGAGGGCGATCACCCCTCGGGGCGCACGGCGGAGATTCAGCGCCTCATCGGCCGGTCGATCCGCGCGGCGGTGGACTACAAGGCGCTCGGGGCGTACCAGATCACCGTGGACTGCGACGTGATGCAGGCCGACGGCGGCACCCGCACCGCGGCGATCAACGGCGGCTTCGTGGCCTTGGCCTTGGCCATCGGCAAGATGATGGAGCGGGGGCAGCTCAAGGAGTCGCCGCTCAAACACCTGATCTGCGCGGTGTCTGTGGGCCTCGTCGGCGTGGGCCAGGCCGAGCCCGCGCCGATGTTGGACCTCTGCTACAAAGAGGACGCCGGGGCCGAGACCGACTTGAACCTCGTGATGACCGGCGGTGGCCTGCTCGTCGAGGTCCAGGGCTGCGCTGAAGGTGAGCCTTTCCCCCGGGACGTGCTCAACGAGCTTCTGAGCCTGGGGGCCTCGGGCAACGCCGAGATCGCCCGGGCCCAGCGCGCGCTCCTCGCCGACCGCCTGCCGTGGTGGTCGCTGTGAGCCGCCGCCTGTGGCTGGCGTCCCTGAACGCCCACAAGGCTGAAGAGCTCGGGCGAATGCTCGTGGGCCACAACGTCGAGGTGCTCTCCTTGGCCAGCCGCCCCGACATTGGTGAGCCCCCGGAGACCGGCGCCACCTTCGAGGAGAACGCGCTCCAGAAGGCCCGCTTCGTGTTTGAGGCCACGGGGGAGCCCGCCTTGGCCGACGACTCGGGCTTGGAGGTGGACGCCTTGGGCGGCGCGCCGGGCGTTCACAGCAAACGGTACACGCCCGAGGCCACGGCGGCGTCGAACAACCGGGCGCTGCTCTCGGCGCTCCAGGGCGTGCAGGATCGCCGCGCGCGGTTTGTCTGCGTGTTGGCGCTCGTGAGTAAGCTCGGGGAGGAGGTCGTGCGCGGCACCGTCGAGGGGGAGATCGGCCACGCGCCCCGGGGAGAGGGCGGCTTCGGCTACGATCCACTCTTCTTGCCCGACGACGCGCCGGGCCGCAGCATGGCCGAGCTGAGCCCCCAAGAGAAGGACAACATCTCGCACCGAGGGCGCGCCGTGGCGCACCTGCCGAACCTGCTCGCCGACCTGCTGTAAGAAGGG
>JAKLKE010000220.1 GCA_023150775.1 Myxococcota bacterium | reverse complement strand
AGCGATCAAGTGGACCTTGCCGTCGCTCAGCGGGTCCTACTCCTACGCCCCGCCATTTTATTCCACAGGCGCCTACGGTGATCGTGATGTCGGCAGCAAGTCGATGCGGTACCACAGCTCGACGATGGATCTCACGGCGGACGGCGTGAGTGACCTCGTGCTCACCTGGGATCAGGTCGATCCCGACATCGGCAACAAACATTGGCTGGTCTATGAGGGCGGCGCGAGCGGGTTCTCGACCACGGCGATGGAGTGGAGCTTGCCGTCGATCACCGGTGATTTTCCCTACGCCCCGCCGTTTTATACCTCAGCCGTCGCGACGGATCGTGAGGTGGGCAGCAAGTCACTGCACTACTACAGCGCCACGATGGATCTCACCGGAGACGGCGGATCAGACCTCGTGCTCACCCTCGACCAGGTCGACGCCGACATCGGCAACAAACACTGGCTCGTCTACGAGGGCCTCTGCGAGTAGCGGCCGCGCTCAGTCCGTGAGCTCGGCGAGGTTCACGCCCAGGGGCAAGGGCTGCTGGCGCAGCTCAAAGCCGTCGGGGCTCCAGTGTGCGCGGCAGCGGGCCTCGTACTTGTCGCTCGCGCCGACGAGCAGGCGGTCGCTGCCCTCGACGAGGCGCTGGGAGCGGTCGGCGGGGTTGCCACAGACCGCGCACACCGCGAGGTTCTTGGTGATGTACTCCGAGACCGCGAGGAGCTGGGGGATGGGCTCAAAGGGCACCCCCCGGTAGTCCATGTCGAGTCCGGCGACGATGACGCGCAGGCCCTCGTTGGCGAGGCTCTCGCAGAGGCCGACGAGCTCGGGGCCCATAAACTGCGCCTCGTCGATGGCGACCACCCGGGCGTCTTGGATGTAGGCGCGGATCTGGTGGACGTGGTCCACCCGCACGGCGCGGAGCTGCTGGCCGGAGTGGGAGCCGACGGAGTCGTCGGTGTAGCGGTTGTCGATGCGCGGCTTAAACACGACCACACGCTGACGCGCGTACATCGCCCGGCGCACGCGGCGAATCAGCTCCTCGGTCTTTCCCGAGAACATGCAGCCGGTGATGACCTCGATCCAGCCGATGTCGCGCGGCGTAGGATCCATCAGCTCCCCGCGAGGGTGGTGAGCCGCGTCTTGGTCTCAAACCACCGGATGACCACGCAGTCTTCTTCGATGCGGTGCTGGGCGACGGTGCGAAGGGGCAGCTCATCGGGGGCGAGCGGCGCGGCGGAGAAGGGGTTCGAGCAGGCCCGACCCGTGAAGCTCGTGAGCGCGCCTGGCGGACGCTCCAAGAAGGCCACGCCGACGACGTTTCGGTAGAGCGGATCCTTAAACAGCGAGGGCTCGGCGGCGCCGGAGAGGCCGGCCTGCCAGGGGATCTCGCCGGGGTCGCCCGAGGTGCGAATCCAGCGCGGCTTGCCGTAGAGCAGCTCCCGCATGTAGCCCCGGCCGACGTTGAACGGCTGATCGGCGATGGGCATCATCAAGAGGGGCTCGTCGCCGTAGGGGCCGAGGCGGGCGCGGTCGAGCTCTTGGATGAGGCGGCGCTCGACGACGGCGATGGTGTGGGCGCCGAGAAACGGCCCCAAGGTGAGGCGCACCGGCGGGCGGCCCGGGCGCACCTTCTCGCCGGTGAGGCCGAACTCCAGCATGACCTCGGCGTCTTCGTAGGCGGCGAAGCGGCCGTCCCAGCCGCCGCTCTCGACCTCTTTGAGCCACATCTCGACGACGTGGCGCACGGGCTCGGGAGAGAAGTTGGGCGGCAGCCACTTCCGCACGATGACGATGTACGAGAGCTTCGTGCTCACCCGGCACAGGGCGGCCTGAAGGCGGCGCACGGCGTCGGGGTCGGAGGGCTGGCGGCTGGAGTGCAAGAAGGCCAGCGGCAGCACGTTCACGGCGCGGCCATCGGGGCGGCGCGCGGCGAAGAGGCCGCCGGGGGAGCGCAGGCCGTCGAGGCGCCAGCCCCCGGCGCGTAAGGTAGCGGCGGCGGCGAGCTCGGCGAAGCCTTGGAAGAAGCGCCGGTTGTCGAGGGACCGGAGCTGATCGGCGGCGCGCTCGGCGAGCCAAGGCGGGGCCTCGGCCACGGCGCGCTCGATGATGTCCCGCACCGCGGCGCCTTCTGGGCTGTAGACCTGGCGCACGAAGGCGTGCGAGGCCCCGGGGAGCCGCTGCAGGTCATGGCTGAGGCTTTGAGTGAAGACGGTCATGGTGCCTGGAAGGGTGACGCGCCGCGCCGATCGGCCCTGTGGCGGGGCCGGAGACTATACGATCGCAGAGCGGGCGGCAAGCGCGCAAGCCTCTTGGCGCCGAACCCTGACAAACAGCGCAAGGATCAGCGTCCACGGCGCCCCGGCGCGGGTGGTGCTCGCGGCGCATCCGCAGCCCGGCGGGAGATCCCCGGCGCGCGCGGCGCCATGACCGCTCACGGGGTCGGGGCCAGGCGCGCCGAGGTCCAGGGCCCGAAGGAGCAGGCCGTCGGTGATCTCAGGGGGGCCGTCGCGCCGGGCGCGGTCCATCCACAAGGCCACGAGCCCGGCGACGTGGGGCGTCGCGGCGGAGCTGCCCTCAAAGGCCAGCGCGCCGAGGCTCAGGGTGCTCACGCCGCTCGGGCCGACGAGCTCGGGCTTGAGGCGCCCGTCGTCGGTGGGGCCTTGGGAGGAGTACGCCGCCGGGCTGTCATCGCCGAGGGGCAAGGCGCCGACGCTCAAGGCGCCCCGGGCGTCGGCGGGCAGGGTGAGGGTGCCCGCCGTGGCCAGCTCAACCCCACCGACGCCGCCGGGGCTGTAGATCCAGGCGATGAGGCCCTCGGCGGAGCCGCCGCCCACCCGCCGCACCCGGGCCGAGGCGAGGCTCACCCCCACACAAGACGCGGCCTCGAAGGGGTCTCCGGCGCCGCGCTGGGCCTCGTCGCTCACATCACAGTCTACGCCGCCGTCCTCGACGTGCAGGGCGAGGTCCACATCCGCCGCGCCGAAGGGCTCGTCCCAGCGCAACGACACGCTGGCGAGGCCCCCAGAGTCGTTGAGATAGACCCGCTCGGCGCCGCCCAGGGTGATGCTGATGCCCGAGAGGCCGTAGCCGTCGAAGCTCGGGATGGGGATCTCGCCCAAGGCGCTCGTGAGCTGGGGCAAGAGCATCGGCACCAAGGTCTGCAAGAGGGCCTCGGTGTCACCGGCGTAGGCCGAGCGGTCGTTGGGGTAGACGAGGTCAAAGGAGATGTTGACGTCGCCCAAGGCGGGCAAGAGCGTGTTGTCGCTGCTGGCGCTGATGCCCAGGCCCGCGTCTAGGGTGACGTAGACACGCAAGAAGAGGTTCGCCTCGTCGGCGGGGCCGTTGTACAGCGAGAGCTCTAAGTCGCCGAGCTGCAGGTCAAGCAGGTCCGAGCCCGAGCCGGGCACCACCACCGGCGGCAAGAGCGCCCGGGTGCCGATGGTCAGCCCGGTCAGATCGGGCAAGAACAGCTCCAGGTCGCTCACGTCGAGGCCGAGCTCTTCGCTCGACATCTCCATCTCCAACAGCCCGCCGCCCCACAAGGCGAAGAGCGCCTGGTTTAAGAAGTCCTCGTTGAGCCCGATGGCGAGATCGGCGCTCACCGCGGAGTAGTTCGGCGCGGAGAAGTCGCCGGTGAGGCTGCCGGGATCGGCCGTCATGCTCGACGTCCAGGCGTCGACGGTGAAGGTGCTCTCTAAGCCTAAGGTGAGGCCGAGGTCGTCCACCGAGGTGCTGCCGGGGATGGCGTCGAAGTTGACCGTGGTGCCCTCGATCTCGAAGGACTGGGCGATCTCCAGGCCCTGCACGGCGTCCTCGACCAAGGCCGGGACCTCGTCCGCGGCCATGTCCGCCAAGGCGTCGACGAGGTAACCCTCGATGAGGCCGTCGATGTCGATGCCGAAGAAGTCCACGACGTCGTAGAGCCAAGAGTCGAGGTAAAAGTCGAAGTTGGTCGTGGACGCGACGGCGTCGGTGACGGCCACGCCGATGACCCCGCCGCTCACGCTCGGCCAGAGGTTCATGTCGAGTCGGATGGTCTCGGCGGTGATGTCGCCCGACGCCGAGTAGCTCACGCCGACCAGAGTGCCCTGGGCGCGGTACTCCAGGTACGCGTCCTGGATGGTGGCGGCGGTGTCGAGGTAGCCGCCGGCCGCCGGGTCAATCTCCAGATCCGTGCCGCCGATGCTCGGGTTCTCCAGGTAGAACTTGATCGAGTACCAGGTCACGCAGACGCCGAAGACGCAGCTCTTGGAGGACTCATCGAGCACGGGGCTCGGGAGGCTCGACTCCAAGAGGCTCGTGTCCACAAAGCCCTCAGCGAAGCCCTCGATGACGTCAAAGCCGGACTCGGTCACCCGGGCTTGCAGGCCCTCGGCGAGCCCGCCGCCATACGGCACATAGCCGCCGCTCATCACCGCGCGGATGTCGGTGGTGAGGTTGCCGTCGCCGTCTACGGCGAGGGTCTCCAGGGTGTTGGTGCCGTGGTCGTAGCTCTGCGCCGAGCTGAACCCGCTGCCCGAGAGCGTGGCCGCGTCGCCGTTCACCGTCACCTTGGCCACGGACGACCACTCGTCGCTCACGGTGCCGGTGACCGTCTGCCCGAGCTCGGTGGTGCGGGTGCCGCGGGGCGGGAAGGTCACCACGAGGTCGGGGCCCGTGGAGTCGATGAGCAAGGGGCCGACAGAGTCGGTCAGCACGCCGTCCTCGGTGGAGGCCCAGACCGTGAAGTTGCCCTCTTCGCGGAAGGTGACGGCGTTGTAGTTGAGGCCGACGCCGTTCACCGGGTCGGTCCAGAGCAGCGTCGGGTCGTCGATGGGGTTGCCGAAGGCGTCGGCGACGACCACCCGGGCCAAGGTCGTCTCGTCGAGCTCAAGGGCGGTGTCGGAGAGCGTCAGGGTGAGCGAGGCCGCGGCCCCGGCGGTCACCAAGAACTGCTCCTCGTCGTTCACGTCGCCCACAGACGCGACGGCGGCGTAGAGCCCAGGCACCGTCGAGCGCACAAAAGACGCGGTGAGCTCCACGTCGCCGGAGTCCACGACCACCTCGACGTCGTCGGTGGCGACGGGGTTACCGAAGGTGTCCCAGGCCGAGAGCGTGTAGGGCAGCTCCACGCCCGCGCCGACGGAGAGATCGGCCAAGGCGAGGTCAACCCGGGCGATGTCGGCGCTGAGCACGGCGAGATCGGCGTTGACCTCATACCGATCCCCGTCGTGGTCGGCGGTGACGGTGAGGGTGTGGGCCCCGGAGATCGCGGTGCTCAACAGGCCGTCGCCATACAGGAGCGAGGGGTCGAGGTCGGATAGAATCTCGGGATCGACGGCGACGGGCGGGGTGAGGCCGTCGATGAACGCGAGGTACTCCACCTCTTCGCCCGCACGAATCTCCGGGTCGGCCAAGGTGAACACGAGACGGGGAATCGGCGTGAGCTTGTCGTAGTCCGTCCGGCAGCCGAGGGCGGGGGCGAGGAGCAAGAGGGTCCAGGAGTGGCGCATAGATGCCCCAGGCGAAGAATGGAGGGATACCCCTCGCATTGTGCCCAACAACCCGCCTTATCGCAAGCCTAGGGCGCCAACCGTCATCCGTCCGTCAGGCGGATCGGCGTTTTTGACCTGCTGTGGCCCGACTTTGGCGCCGCCGTGGTATTGTAGTCGTTGACTACATTCTCCCTCTGGAGCCCCGATGCCCACGAGCTTCCCGCCCTGGACCCCCGAGCACGAGCAGATCCGCGACACGGTGCTCAAGTTCACCCACGAGCAGCTCACGCCGCACCGCCACGAGTGGGACAAGGCGCAGGAGTGGCCCGCGCGGGAGATCTTCGCCGAGATGGGTCGCCTGGACCTGCTCGGCATCCGCTTTAGCCCCGAGGTCGGCGGCTTGGGCTTGGACTGGTGGAGCACGGCGGCCTACGTCGAGGCGCTCACCGAGGCCAAGAACGGCGGCGTCGTGATGTCCATCCTCGTGAACACCGACATGGCCACGCCGATCATCGACGAGATCGGCACCCCAGAACAAAAAGAGGAGTTTCTGGCGCCGGTCGTGCGCGGCGAGAAGATCGCCGCCTTGGGCGTCACCGAGCCCGGCTGCGGCTCCGACGTGGCCGGCCTGCGCACCACGGCGCGGAAAGACGGCGGCGACTACGTCATCAACGGCGCCAAGACCTACATCACCAACGGCGCCATCGCCGACTTCATCACCTTGGCCGTGCGCACCGGCGACGAGGGGCACTTCGGGGTGAGCCTCGTGCTCTTCCCCACGAACACGCCGGGCTTCACCGTGGGCCGCAAGCTCGACAAGCTCGGCACCCGCTCAGTGGACTCCTGCGAGCTTCACTTCGACAACTGCCGCATCCCCCAGCGGTACCTGCTCGGCCAAGAGAACGCGGGCTTCATCCACATCATGACCAACTTCCAAGGCGAGCGTCTTGTGGCGGCGGTCATGGCGAACGCGGGCATGGAGGCCCAGATTCGCGACGCCATCCAGTACGCCACCGACCGCGAGGCGTTCGGGCGCCCGGTGATGAAGTTCCAGGTGTGGAAACACAAGTTCGCCGAGCTGCTCACCGCCGTGAAGGCCAGCAAGATGCTCGGTTATCACGCCGTCGATGTGCTCGTCTCTGGCGAAGACCCAACCCTCGCCGTCTCCCAGGCCAAGCTCTTCGCCGCCGACCTCGCCCAGAAGGTCGCCTATGAGTGCCTCCAGGTGCACGGCGGCTACGGCTTCATCGAGGAGTACGACATCTGCCGCGCCTTCCGCGACGTGCGCCTGCTGCCGATCGGCGGCGGCACGAGCGAGGTGATGAAAGAGATCATCGCCAAGTGGTCGGGCTTCTAAACGACGGGTTTTGCCCTTTGGCCTCGGCTTGGGCTACCTTGGGAGGTGATGTTCACGACACCCCCTCCCCCTCGTTCCGCGCCGCTCCTCCTCCTGGCCGTGGCTGGCGCCTCCTGCAAAGGCGGCTCCGAGGTTGAGCCCGATCCCCGGGGCAACAACCTCCCGGTGATCGTGAGCGTCACGCTCAGCCCCGACCCCGCCTACGCGGCGAGCGAGCTGACCGCGACGGTCTTGACCGCAGATCTCGACAACGACGAGATCACCCTGGGCTACACCTGGCGCCTTGACGGCGACGAGCTCGACGCTGAGGGCGCCACCCTGCCCGCCCGGGCAGGCATCCGCGGCCAAGAGCTCAGCGTTGAGGTCACCATCCGTGATCTCTACGGCTTCGGCGCGCCGATGACCGCGGCCATCGTGCTCAGCAACTCGGCCCCGGCGCTCACCAAGGTCACCATCGACCCCGCCGCCCCCCAGCTCGGCGACGCCTTGACCTGCCTCACGACCGGCGGCGACGACGACGGCGACGCGCTCACCTGGACCTACGCCTGGTCCATCGACGGCGTCTTGAAGACCGGCCAGCCGCCCACCTTAGACGAGGCCCTGGCCCGCAACACCGCCGTGTTCTGTGAGGCCCAGGCCAAAGACGACGAGCTGTCGAGCGCGCTCGTGCGCTCCGAGACCGTGTACATCGGCAACGCGCCCCCCAGCGCCCCGGGCCTCGCCCTGGTGCCCGACCCGCCCTCGGCCTGCCTCGGCGGCGCCGTGGCCGTGGTCACCCCCAGCGTCGATCCCGACGGCGACGCCTTGACCTACGAGAGCGTGTGGACCCACGAGTCTGGCGCCGAGGTCTGCGCCACCGCGTCTTGCGGCGGCGGGGTGTTCAGCGCCGGAGAGTCCTACACCGTCTCCGTCGTGGCGTTTGACGGCTTCTTACGCTCGACGCCGAGCACGATCACCTTCACGGCGAACCAAGGCGCCGAGGTCTTCGGCAACAACATCGACGACGACTGCGACGGGCTCACCGATGAGTGGGTGAGCCGCGCCTGGGAGGCCCAGCAGCACAGCCACGGCGCCACGGCCTCGGCGGAGCTGGGCACCACCCTGGCCGCTGGCGACCTTGACGCCGATGGCCGCGACGACCTGATCGTCGGCGACGCCAACGGCGGCGTGTCGATCTGGCGCGGGCGCTCGCTGAGCCCTGGCCAGGCCGTCCTCGGCGGGGCCGACTGGAGCCTCACCGGGGCGAGCTCCCCCTCGTCCATGGCGCTGGGGGATCTCGACGGCGACGGCCTCGAAGACCTCGTCATCGGCGCCTTGGGGGTTGACGGCGCCGCCGGCCAAGATTCCGGCGCGGCCTTGGTGATCTACGGCGCCGACATGGGCTCGGGAGACCTCTCCAGCCGGGCGGCGCTGCGGGTCGAGGGCAACACGAAGAGCCAGCGGTTTGGTGAGGCCGTGGCCATCGGAGATCTCGACGGCGACGGCTACGCCGAGCTGGCCCTGGGCGATCCCAACGTCGACGCCCCCGCCCGGGAGGCCGGCGCGGTCTACCTCTTCTCTGGCGGCGCCTCCTTGGGCGCGGGCGTGATGACGGTCTCTAGCGCGGACGCGGTCTTGGAGGGCGGCGTGCGCTCCTCTCGCCTCGGCGCCTCCGTCGCTTTTGTCCCCGACCTCTCCGGCGACGGCCTCCTGGAGCTGGTCACCGGGGCCTACGACGCCGACGGCGCCGACACCGACGGCGGCCGGGTCGGCGTCTGGTTCGGCGGCGCTGGCTTGCCCACGGGCTACCTCAGCGCCGCGGATGTGGTCATCGACGGCGCCGTCACCGAGACCCGCCTCGGCCGCGAGCCCGGCGCCGCTGGGGACGTTGACGGTGACGGCCTCGCCGAGCTGGTGTTGGGGGGTGAGGCCACAGGCGATGTGCTCACCCCAGGCACGCTCTTCGTGTTCTCCGGCGCGGCGCTCTCCGCGGGCGGCGGCTTCACCACCGACGACGCCTTCGTCACCGTCGAGGCCACCAGCGACGACGCGGCGCTGGGGCTCTACGGCGGGGCGCTCACCCTGAGGGACGCGGACGGCGACGGCCTCGCCGACCTCTTCGTCGGCGCGGGCGGCGCCGGGGCGATTCATTGGTGGAACGCCGAGACCTTGGCCTTGGGCGGCGCGCTCACCACCGACGACGCCGACCTCACCATCACCGCCCAGGCCGCAGAAGACCGCTTCGGGCGCTGGACGGCCGTAGGTGACACCGACGGCGACGGCCTCGTCGAGCTCATCACCACCGCCGCCCGAGACGCCACCCTCGCCGAGCGCGGCGGCGCCCTCTACGTCTTCCGGCCGCCTTGGGTCGGCGGCGGCGACGGCTGGGCGCCCGACTGCGACGACGGCGGGAGCGAGGGAGAGCTGCTCCTCTGCCGCGCCGCGAGGAGCTGGACCGAGGCCCAGGCGTTCTGCGCCTCCTTGGGCCGTGATCTCGCCTTGCCGATCACCTCCACCGAGAACAACGAATGGTCCGCCCTGGCCGCCGGGGCCTGGCCCGAGATGACCGACCAAGGCCAGTGGTGGATCGGCCTCAGCGACGCCGGGGCCGAGGGCGACTGGCGCGATGTTCACGGCGTCACGCCTACGTTTGTGGCCTGGGGCGCCTCGGCGCCCTCTGAGGACATTAGCAAAAACTGTGCCGCGCTCAACGGCCCCGCTGAGGCCGCCTGGAGGGACCTTTCTTGCGAAGAATCGCGCTTTTTTCTCTGCGGTCCTGAGTAGATCGAGCTTGTGGAAGATCATCCATTTCGTGTAAAGTGATCTACTACCGCTCCCGCACCCCACGACTCGCCCGGAGTCCCCAACATGCGCACACGTCTCCCCCCGGCCGCCTTGGTGCTCATCCTGGCCGCCTGCACCGGTGATGATGGCCTGAAGGTCATTCACGAGCCGCCAGCCATCACCATCTTCGAGCCCGCCATCGGGACGACGTTTT